>NZ_JBNCKJ010000001.1:765189-876815 GCF_049841475.1 Micromonospora sp. DT15 | reverse complement strand
ACAAGATCCCCTACCAACCACGGCCGACAGATCAGGCACCCGTCCCCGCTTGACGAAACCCATAGGGACACCCCCCCCCCCCCGTTGTGCGGATCTTGGGGCCGGGGCGTGCCCCCGAGGGCGGCACGACAACGGGTGAGGGGTCAGTCGCGTTCGATCAGGTGGCCTACCACCGTTGGGCCGAGCATCACCGCGAAGCCGCTTCCGTCGCGGCGTGGGTCCGCAGCGGGCAACTCGACCGGCTCGCCGGTGCCGGTCGCGCCGACCGGTCGAGGGCCCACCCAGGCGACGGCCACGTCCGTCTCACCCTTGAGGAAGCGGTGCGCGCGCACGCCGCCGGTCGCCCGGCCCTTTGCCGGGTACGCCTTGAACGGCGTCACCTTGACCGTCGCGCCGGTGGAGGTGACCACCATCGGCTCGCCGTGCCCCGGGTCGTCGGTGCGCACCGCGCCGAAGAACGCGACCCGCGCCCCGACCGGCAGATTGATGCCGGCCATACCGCCACCCTTGAGGCCCTGCGGCCGCACCAGCCCGGCGGGGAAGCGCAACAGCGACGCCTCCGAGGTGACGAAGGTCAGCGTTTCGGTGCCGTCGGTCAGCCAGGTCGCCCCGACCACCTCGTCACCGTCGCGCAGACCGATCACCTCGAACTCGTCCGAGCGCACCGGCCACTCCGGCGAGCAGATCTTCACCGCGCCCTGCCGGGTGCCCAACGCCAGCCCCGGTGAGCCCTCCGCCTGCCCGCCGAGCGGGGCCAGGCCGACGACGGTCTCCCCCGCCGCCAACGGCACCAGCTCGGCCGCGGACATACCGCCACGCAGTGACACGGTGCCCGCCTGCTCGGGCAGCACCGGCAGCGGCAGAACGTCGACCTTGAACGCCCGACCGGCGCTGGTCAACAGCAGCACCCGACCACGGGCGGTGGAGTGCACTGTGGCGCGTACCGTGTCGTGCTTGACCCGGCCGTTGCGTCGGCGCCCTTCGGAGCTCTCCTCCGACTCGGCCGCGGTCCGGGCGACCAGCCCGGTCGCGGAGAGGATCACCTGGCACGGGTCGTCGGCGACCTCCAGCGGGCCGGCCGGCGCGGACGCGGCCAACACCTCCTTGAGGTCACCGTCGACAAGCGTCGTGCGACGTTCGGTGCTGAACTGCTTGACCACGGCCGCCAGCTCGTCGGAGACGACCTTTCTGAGCACCCGCTCGTCATCGAGGATCTTGCTCAGCTCGGCGATCTCGGAGCGCAGCCGCTCCTGCTCGGCCTCCAGCTCGATCCGGTCGAACTTGGTCAGCCGGCGCAACGGAGTGTCCAGGATGTACGTGGCCTGGATGTCGGAGAGGCCGAACCGGCTCATCAGCCCGTCCTTCGCGGCCTGCGCGTCGTCGCTGCCCCGGATCAGCCGGACCACCTCGTCGATGTCCAGCAGCGCGATCAGCAGGCCGTCGACCAGGTGCAGCCGCTCCTGACGCTTACGCCGACGGAACGAGGTGCGCCGGGTGACCACCTCGTACCGGTGGGCCAGGAAGACCTCCAGCAGCGCCTTGAGGCCCAGGGTGCGCGGCTGCCCGTCGACCAGGACCAGGTTGTTGACGCCGAACGACTGCTCCAGCGGGGTCAACCGGTAGAGGTCGGCGAGCAGGGCCTGTGGGTTGACTCCGACCTTGCACTCCACGACGAGGCGGGTGCCGCTCTCCCGGTCGGTGAGGTCCTTGACGTCCGCGATGCCGGTCAGCCGCTTGGTCTTGGTGACCTCGTTGGTGATCGCGGCGATGACCTTCTCCGCGCCGACGCCGTAGGGCAGCTCGACAACGGTGATCGCCTGACGGCCCCGGCTGCCCTCGATCGGGCCGATCTCCACCTTGCCGCGCATCCGCACCACGCCGCGGCCGGTCTCGTACGCCCGGCGCACCTCGTCCAGGCCGAGCAGCACCCCACCGGTGGGCAGGTCGGGGCCGGGGACGAACTCCATGAGTTTGTCCAGAGTGGCGTCCGGGTGGTTGATCAGCCAGCGGGCCGCGGAGACGACCTCTGCCAGGTTGTGCGGGATCATGTTGGTGGCCATCCCGACCGCGATCCCGGACGCGCCGTTGACCAGCAGGTTGGGGAAGGCCGCCGGCAGCACTGTCGGCTGGGTCAGCGACCCGTCGTAGTTGGGCTCGACGTCGACGGTGTCCTCGCCCAGCTCACCGACGAGCAGCATGGCCTCGCGGGACATTCGGGCTTCGGTGTAACGGCTGGCAGCCGGGCCGTCGTCTGGAGATCCAAAATTTCCATGCCCGTCGATGAGGGGCACGTTGAGCGAGAAGTCCTGCGCGAGGCGGACCATCGCGTCGTAGATCGCCGTGTCGCCGTGCGGATGGTACTTTCCCATGCAGTTGTGAACGACGTAGCCCTCGGCGACGAACGCGTGCTCGTCACTGCCAACCTGAATGTCGTACGTAACGTCGGGTGACACCTCCTCGACCGAGGTGACTCGGAGAAACGAACTCCCGACCAACGCTTCCAGTCGAGCTGCGAGTGGAGAGCCGAGGCGGTGGAGTTTGTCGATCCAACCGTCCCGGACCGCACGCTCCAACTGGAACGACCGGTCCGCAAGCGCTACGCCATTGCGGTCCTTGCCGTACCGTACCTTCGGTCCGCCGCTCGCCGAGAGCGAGGCGCGAAACGCCTGGCCGTCTTGGTCCCGGAACCACCCGCCGCCCTGGTGCGCGGCCGTGAACTCCGCGACGACCGGACCGTACGGCAACCGGTCGTCGCCCTGCTTGCCGCTGTACTCGTAGCCGATGTCGGCGACCCGCTGCAAGCCGTCCTGCTTGTATCCGATCCGCACCCAGGGCAGCAGCAACCGGGCAAGGTCTGCGGCGTCCCGCCCAGAGACCGAGAGGCCAAAGAGCGGGTTGCCTGCGGAGGCGCGACCGCTGGTCCAGTGGTGCCCGTGCAGCCCTTGGTCTGCAAGCATGGCGTAGATCTGCCGCACCAGCACCTCGCTCGTGCTGACGAAGACGATCTCCCTGAAGCGCTTACGGACGTAGCCGTCTCCGTCGAAGAAGCCGGCGAGGAACGGCACCCAAGCCGACCGGTTCGCGATGATGTCGTGCGGTACGGACTTGTCTCGGCTGAGCGAACGCGTCGCTTCCAGTAGCCCCTCGTGACGACTGAAGGTCAGAATGTGCTGGTCGCGATGGAGGGGGTTGCGCGCCTCGCGCTTACCTCGGGAGACGTTCACCCCACTGGCGATGGCCCAGCCGTGAGCGACATCGAGCGGTTCGATGTCACACATGTGGATCCGAACCCGGCCGTCCGCTGCGCGGTTCCGGTCGGCCGGGAAGCCCTCGGCTACCAGCAGTCCGCGCACGTAGTCGTAGACGTTGCCAGGTTGCGTCGACACCTCGCTACGGCGGTTCCCGTAGGCCAGCGAAAGGCGTCCCGCCAGATCCCGAGCCTCGGCCCACTGCACCGAGAGGTCGTCCGCGACCACCCGGAAGCGTTGGCCTGGGGTGACGAGCATCGTGTGCCCATTACTCCAGGTGACGCGCACGAGGTCGGAGGTCGGGTTTCGATACACGGCGGTGACCGGGACCGAAGCGCCCTCACCATCCAGCACGAGCTCTCCGACCTCGATCTCCTCGATCGGTCGCAGGCCATCAGGCGTGGAGACCAGCGTGCCGGCAACGAAGCAGTCCCCGACAATTCGGGCGGACTTCACATGCCCACGGTCGGGGCGGTAGCCCTGCTCGTACATCGACCAGAGGATGCGCCGGTGCACGGGCTTGAGGCCGTCGCGGGCGTCGGGTAGCGCGCGGGAGTGGATGACCGAGAACGCGTACTCCAGGTAGGAGTCGGAGACCTCGGTGACCAGCGGGTTGTCGAAGACCCGCGCGCCGGCCTGGTCGAACGAGGAGAGGTCGACCTTGTTTTCCTTACGGCGTGCCATGACTCAGCTCTCCATCGGAACGGATCGGGCGCTCATGCCGTCGCTTCGCAACGGCAGGAGACACCATCGCGCTGTATCGAGATTCGCTCGCTGTCGCTCGCTCACGCGTCGATCGCATCCCGGTCGACGCGGTCGGCGGAGTCGATGAGCCAGTTGCGGCGCGGCTCGACCTTCTCGCCCATCAGCAGTTCGAGGATGCGTTCGGCGGCATCGACGTCGTCGAGGGTGATCCGGCGGACGGCCCGGGTGGCCGGGTTCATCGTGGTGTCCCACAGCTCGTCGGCGTCCATCTCACCGAGACCCTTGAACCGTGGGATGGGCGTGACGATCTGCTTGCCGGCCTTCTCCAGCTTGCGGACCGTCGTCTCCATCTCGGCCTGGGTGTAGGTGTAGACGGTCTGCGGACTGCGCCCCTTGGTGGTGATCTTGTGCAGGGGTGGCATCGCCGCGTAGAGCCGACCGGCCTCGATCAGCGGTCGCATGTACCGGGCGAACAGAGTGATCAGCAGCGTACGGATGTGGGCGCCGTCCACGTCGGCGTCGGCCATGATCAGCACACGGCCGTAGCGCAGCGCGGAGAGGTCGAAGGTGCGCCCCGAGCCGGCGCCGAGGACCTGCACGATGGCCGCGCACTCGGCATTGTCCAGAACCTGCTGGAGGTTGGCCTTCTGCACGTTGAGGATCTTGCCGCGGATCGGCAGCAGCGCCTGGTATTCCGAGGAACGGGCCATCCGGCTCGTGCCCAGGGCGCTGTCACCCTCGACGATGAACAGCTCGCTGCGATCGATGCCGGTGGCCCGGCAGTCGACGAGCTTCGGCGGCATGGACGCGCCCTCCAGGGCGGTCTTGCGCCGAGCGGCGTCCTTCTGCTGCTTCTGGGTGAGCCGCACCCGGGCGGCGTCGACGATCTTCTGTAGGACGGTGCGCGCCTCGGCCTTGGTGCGCCGGTCCTCCAGCCATGCCTTGATGTGCGCGTCGACCAGGGACTGGAGAACCTTGGTGATGCCGGTGGTGGAGAGCTCGTCCTTGGTCTGCGAGGTGAACTGCGGCTCGGGGATCCGCACGTGCACCACCGCCGTCATCCCCTCCAGGACGTCGTCCAGGGTGGGCGGCTCCTCCTTGGCCTTGAGCAGACCGCGGGTGTTACGGATCGCGTCGGCGAGCGCGCGGACGAGGGCCCGCTCGAAACCCTTGCGGTGGGTTCCGCCGTGCGCGTTACGGATGGTGTTGGTGAAGCACTCGACGGTGCGCTCGTAACCGGTGCCCCACCGGAACGCCACCTCGACCTCGGCGCGCCGCTGCACGTTGGACTGCATGACGCCGTTGGCGTCGGCGGCGTTCTCCCGGTAGGTGCCCTCGCCGTTGACCAGCAGTGTGCCGGAGACCGGCCGGTCGCCGGCCGGGGCGAGGAACTCCACCATGTCGCTGAGCCCGTTGGGGTAGTGGAACCGCTCCTCGGCGGGCGCCTCACCGGTCAGGTCGCGGAGCAGGTAGGTCACGCCGGGGACCAGGAAAGCGGTGTTGCGCAGCTTCATCCGGACGGCGTCGACGTCGAGCGCGGCGCCGGTCTCGAAGTAGCGGGCGTCGTGCCACCAGCGGATCGAGGTGCCGGTGCGCTGGCCGCGCTTCATGGCCCCGGTCACCTGGAGCCCGGGGCCGGCGGTGAAGGGGGCCTCCGGCCCGTCGCCGTCGAAGATGCCCGGGACGCCGTGTCGGAACGACATCGCGTGGACCTTGCCGGCCCGGCGGACGGTCACGTCGAAGCGACGGGACAGCGCATTGACGGCCGACGCGCCGACACCATGCAGACCCCCGGAGGTCTTGTAGCCGGAGCCGCCGAACTTGCCGCCGGCGTGCAACCGGGTCAGCACCAGCTCGACGCCGGAGATGCCGGACTTGGCGTGCACGTCGGTGGGGATGCCCCGGCCGTCGTCGTCGACCTGCACCGAGCCGTCGGCGTGCAGGATTACCTCGACGTGGCTGGCGTGACCGGCGACACCCTCGTCGGTGGAGTTGTCGAGGATCTCGTTGACGAGGTGACCCACGCCACGGCTGTCGGTGGAACCGATGTACATGCCGGGCCGCTTGCGGACAGCGTCCAGGCCCTCAAGGTGGGTGAGGTCATCGGCCCCGTACAGGGTGTCTGGCTCTGCGGTCAACTGGTCGTACTCCCCGGTCTCGGCGGTGTGCTGCCGGTCACCGGCGACATCAGCCGGCGTGGCGCGCCGCAGCGAGCCTAGCCCGAGGCTAGGACAACTACCGGAGGACCTACGCGACCCGCCGCGCGTGGCCGTCCGGACGTGAGCCAACGAACAGCGTTCGGGTGATCATGAAACCACGCAGAGACACCGCCTACCGGCACGCGGGGCCAACTCGACGCGGTAGCGGGTCATGCCTACGCGCCCGTGTCTTTCATCGAACGAATCTGTTACGGGCCATTGACGCCTGTCGCGCCGGGGTGATCTGATCGCGCTCTCAGAGAATCTTTCATCTTTCGATGGTTGGGGGCCCCATGCCCAGGTTCCGGCGTACCGCGCTCGCCGCGGGACTAACGATCGCCATGGCCGCGTTGTCGACCGCCGTCGCGCTGCCCGCACCCGCGGCTGCCGCGCTGCCCACCGCCGCGGTGGCACTCGGGGACAGCTTCATCAGTGGCGAGGGCGCCGGGGCGTACACCCCGGTCGTCGACGTCAACGGAGTCAGCCAGGGCTTCCCCGGTTGGACGGCGGCGAACAACAACGCGTTCTTCTGCCACCGGTCGGCGAACGCCTCGCTCAACCAGGCCAACCTGCCGGGCATCCAGAACCGGTTCAACCTGGCCTGCTCCGGTGGCCAGCCACACGACATCGCCAACGCCTCCCAGGCGCGGACCAACGGTCGTACCGTGGCCTCGCAGCTGAGCCAGTTGCGCGCCGTCGCGCAGACCCAGGACATCGACCTGGTGCTGATCGGCCTCGGCTCCAACAACAGCTCGTTCACCTTCGGCAGCGTCGCTGAGAAGTGCGCCAACCGGTTCATCGCCGACGCCTGGACCGGCTGGTGGGAGTTCTGGGCGTACCTGAACGGGCCGGTGGAGCAGAAGCCGTGCAGCGACGCCGACCTGGCCACCGCCGCGCAGCTCAGCGCCGCGACCGCGGAGACCACCGCAGCCGTACGCCAGATCCTGACCACCCTCGACCAGGTGGACGCGGACGGGCAGCACCGGGTGGTGTTCCAGGACTACACGAACCCACTGCCGCTGGACCTGAACCAGCAGTTCCACGAGGAGGACAGCCGGGACGACACCCGGGACAAGTTCCGTGACCTGGGTGCCGAGCGGTACGCGGCCGGTTGCCCGATCCACCGGGCCAGCCTGGCGCCGGGGCACCGCTTCTCCCAGGGTCTGGGCGGCATCGTGAAGTCCACCCGGGACACTCTGGCCGCCGAGTTCCCCGCCGACGACCTGGTGTACCTCAACGTGCAGCAGGCCTTCAACGGTGCCCGGCTCTGCGAGCAGACCAGCAGCCCGAGTGGCGCGTTGGCCACCCCGATCCGGCTCCAGGACGGCGCGACCGGCACCTTCGTCACCAGCCTCGCCGGCAAGGACAAGATCGCCATCCAGCGCATCGCCAACACCTGCGTCAGCTACTTCCAGACCTGCCAGGAGTCGTGGCACCCGAACGCCACCGGGCACCAGGTGCTCGGCCAGTGCCTGAGCGGCGCGGCGTCCACCAGCGCCCGAGCGGTGGCCTGCGTCCGGGCCAGCAACGGGGCGATCTCGGTCTCCTGACCACAGCGCCCTTCGGAGGGCTCCGCCGATCGGCGGGGCCCTCCGTCGCGTCCAGCGAGCGCGCGGCACGTCTGCCCGTCGCTGTCGTGGGGCCGCACGGCCGGCTACTACCCGCCGGTAACGTCAGGCCGTAGGCTGGGTCGGTGAACGGGGACCCGGAATACGCGCAGGAGTTCGTCGACGTCGACGGTGGCCGGCTGGGTGTGCAGGTCTATCCGGAGCCGCCCGGGGTGACCGGCGCGCCGGTGGTGGTGATCTGGCCGGCGATGGGGGTCCGGGCCCGGTACTACCGGCCCTTCGCCGCCGAGCTGCGCGCCGCCGGGCTCGCCGTGGTCGTGGCCGACCTGCGCGGCACCGGGGCGAGCACGCCCACGCCGAGTCGGGCGGACCGGCACGGTTACGCCGATCTGGCCAACGACGTCGGCGCCGTCCTGGCCGCTCTCAAGCCGCGACTGGACGGGCGCACCCGACTGCTCCTCGGGCACTCACTCGGCGGGCAGGCCAGCCTGCTGCATCTCGCCCTGCACGGGACCGACGAGGTGGACGGCCTGGCGCTCATCGCCGTCGGCATCCCGTACTGGCGGACCTACCCGGGCCGGCGCGGCCTCGGCGTGCTGCCTCTCACCCAGGGGATCGCCGCGACGGCGGCGCTGCTCGGGGTCTGGCCCGGCTGGGGCTTCGGCGGCCGGCAGGCGCGCGGCGTGGTCCGTGACTGGGCGTACACGGCGCGGAGCGGCCGTTTCCCCCGGCTCGACGGTACGGACAGCGAGGCGGCGGTCCGCGCGGTGCGGACCCCGGTGCTGGCCGTCAGTGTGGACGACGACCAGTTCACCCCGCACGAGACAATGGACCACCTCTGCGCGAAGCTCGTCGACGCGCCGGTGACCCGGGAGCGTTACACAGTGGCGCAGGCCGGGGCGACACTGGACCACTTCACCTGGGTCCGCGCGAGCGCCCCGCTGGCGCGGCGGATCGCCGGTTTCGTCGGCGACCTGCCGCCCCGCTGAGCCGTACCGGCCGGTCGGCTCACTCGTCCTGGTCCAGCGGCACGAGTTCCCCGTCCCGTTCCACCTGGATCTCGGCATGCTCCTTGCGGGGTGGGACCTCTGCGGTGTTCCGGTGTGGGTCGTTGTCGGGGTGCATGAGCACCGCGTCTGTTTTGGGGGTCTTCTCCCGGCTCTCGTCCGGCTGCGACATCCCGTTCCCCTCTCGTCGGCGTCGCTCGGGATCTACCCGCCGCCGGGCGAACGACTCCTGCCCTGGGCAGGTAGAACCGCCGACACCGCTGATGTCCGGTAGCGGCCCGCCACGGCGGTGATCGGCCCGCCCGGGGCGGGGTTAGCCGCTCGACCGGCGGGTAAGCCGCACCGCCCGACACGGCGGAAGGGGATCACATGTCCGAACGGCATACCGCACTGCGCTCGATGCACGATCTGGGCCTGGCGGCCTGGTTTGGCGGCTCCCTCATGGGTGCCTTCGGTGTGAACGGCGCAGCGGCGAAAATCAGCGACTCGACCCAGCGGCTCCCGGTCGCCTCGGCCGGATGGTCCAAGTGGACACCAGTCAACGCGGCCGCGATCGGCGCCCACCTGGCCGGCGCCGTCGGCGAGCTGGTGACCGAGAGCCCACGGGTGGCGGCCCAGGCCGGCGTGGGCCGGGCCAGCGCCATCAAGACCGCGTTGACCATCGGCGCGCTGGCGGTCACCGGTTACAGCCGGTTGGTCGGCATGCGGCTGGAAAAGGCGGGCGGTCCGTCGGTGAGCGGCGCCACCGAGCCGAACCACCAGACACCGGCCAGTGTGGCCTCGTCGCAGCGGCAGATGAAGCTGCTCCAGTGGGCCATTCCGGCGCTGACCGGGACCCTGGTCGTGGTCACCGCGTACATGGGTGAGCAGCAGAAGCCCGGCCAGGTGTTCCGCGGGATGCTCGGTCGCGCCGGTGGGATGAAGGGCGCCTCGAAGGGCATGATCAAGATGGCGGGAATGAGCAACGGCAAGCGGCCGATGGCGATGGCCGGACGCTGAACGGCAAGCCGGTCGGCGTCCCGCCGCCACCTCGACGGCGGGGCGCTGACCGGGCTGCTCGCGCACCGGAGCGATGACGGGTCCCGCGCGGGCGGCGGGCGTGCCGGCGACATGTCGTACGCCGCGCTCGGGCGGGCGGTCCCGGCCCGAGGACGGCACATCGTCCGCCGTAGCGGCGGACCGACGAGCGGGGTGGCCATGACGGCGCACGAGGGACGCAGCGGGAACAACGACCGGCTCGAGCCGGAGGCGACCAAGCCGTGGGGCACCGGCGACGACTTCGACGCCGACGCGCCCTGGGGCACCGGCGACGACTCACCGATGGACGAGGGCAGCGAGGAGACCGCGGTGCCCGCGGGACGGCGCGGAGAGCGACGCGCGGGTGCCCCGGTGGGCCGGTCGGACCCGGCGGGACGACACGGCTTCGGCTCGGTCGAGCCGACCCGTACGACGATGGCCGGACCCGGTGCCCCACCCGATCCCGCCCCCAGCGGCAGGAGCTTCCCCGACGACGCGGACATCGGCGAGTCGACCCAGGACGCCCTGCGCAGCCGGGGACGCCGGTCCTGAGCGGACCGGCGTCGGGCCGGGTGACCGGTGCGGAGATCAGCCGGTCGCCGGAACGGCCTGTTCGACGAGCATCGTCTCGGCGAGCAGTTGCGCCAGCCGGGTGGCGTCGCGCTGGGCCTGCCCGGCGCAGCAGTTGTTGAACAGCACGTGCAGCTCGTCGGAGAGGTCGGCGAACTCGGCCAGCAGCGCGGCCCAGTGTCGGAGCTCGTCCTCGGCGTAGGCGTACCGGAACTTCTCCTGCTTGTCGCCTTCACGCCAGGCGTCGCTGTGACCGTGGAACCGGACGATCGCCGGCTCCGCCGTCATGGTCAGGATCGGCGGCACCGACGACGGGTGCCCCTGTGGCATGTCGACGCAGACCAGGGACAGGTCGTGGGCGCGTAGCAGGTCCAGAGTGTCCGCCGCCGCGTCGTCGTCCAACCAGGAGCCGTGCCGCAGCTCCACACCGACCCGCCACGGGCGGCAGCGCTGCGCCAGCTCGACGATCCGGCGTTCGGCAGCGGGGCTACGCACCAGCCACGGCGGGAACTGCAACATCACCACACCGAGCTTGCCGGCCGCCGCGATCGGGTCGAGGGCCGCGCGGAACCGGGCCCACAGCTCGTCGTACGCCGGCTCCGGCAGGTCCCGGCGGCGGATCCGGCTCGGGCCGCCGGCCGGTCGCAGGTCCCGTGGCAGCACGGCGACCGGTGTCGGGTGACCGGTGAAGAGGCTGAACGCCTTGACGTCGAAGGTGAAGTCGTCCGGTGTGGCGTCCACCCAGCCCTGGGTCGTCTCCGGCACCGGGATGGCGTAGTAGGACGTGTCCACCTCGACCAGCGGGAACTGGCTGGCGTAGAAGCCCAGTCGACGGGCCGGCGTGCTGGCCGAGCGTGGGTACCACCCGGAACGCAGCAGGGACTGGTCCGCCCAGGACGACGTGCCCACCTTAATCACACCCATGTCATTCAGTGGACCGCCATCGGCGCGGATCGGCAACCGCTGGCGGGTCTTCGGTCGAGGAGGTGTCGTGCCCGGGAAGTGTCGGTGCCTCGCCCTACGGTGGCACCGGGTGGACATCAACGAAGGGTGGCGGCATGACCAGCACTGAGCAGCTCACCGGCGAGCGCGCCGATCTCCTGCAGACACTCCGCAGGCACCGCGGTTTCCTCCTGCAGACGGTCGACGGGCTCACCGACGAGCAGGCGGCCAGCCACCCCACCGTCAGCGGGCTCTGCCTCGGCGGCCTCATCAAGCACGTGTCCGGCGTCGAGCACCGGTGGATGCTCTTCGCCGCCGGTGGCGCGGAGGCGATGAACCGCGAGGAGATCGACTGGGTCGGTCAGTTCCAGATGTTGCCGGGCGAGACCCTCGCCGGGCTGGTCGAGCGCTTCCAGGAGGTGGCCGCCCGGACCGACGAGTTGACCGCCACCCTCGACCTGGACGCGGCGCACCCGCTGCCGCAGGCGCCCTGGTTCGAGCCGGGAGCGAGTTGGACGGTCCGGCGGGTGCTGCTGCACCTGATCGCCGAGACGGCCCAGCACGCCGGGCACGCCGACATCCTGCGGGAGTCGATCGACGGCGCCAAGACGATGGGCTGACCCGACCACCGCGCGGGCGGGTCGCGCGGTGGTCGCCGACAAGCCTCAGCGGAGTCGGGTGCGTGCCCGAACCCCGGTGGTGCGGTCCCTGGCGTAGGCGTCGGAGTGGCCCCAGCGGCCCGGGATGTCCAGCAGCTCCAGCCGACCGAACCCCTCGGGCACGGCCGGGTTCACCAGCAGGTTGTCGCCGGTGGGTCGCAACCCCAGGGTGGTGCTCAACAGCATCAGCAGTGCCCCGGACGACCACGACTGCGGGCGCGCGGCCCCCGGCAACTGCACCGGATACTTCGTCAGGCTGCGCTCGTGCCCGGCGATCGCCTCCGGCACCGCGCCGCCGAGAGTCTGCGCCAGGTCGAAGATGCCGCCCGCGATCGTGGCCGCGTGCGTGTCGCAGCCGTAACGGCGCAGACCAGCGGCGATCAGAGCGTTGTCGCCCGGCCACACCGCCCCCAGGTGGGCGCCCACCGGGTTGTACGGGCGCTGCCCGGTGGCGAAGGTGCGCACCCCCCAACCACTGAACAAGCGCGGTCCGACCAGATGCTCGGCGACCGTCTCCGCGCGGTCGTCCGGGACTATCCCACTCCAGAGCAGATGCCCCATGTTGGAGGCCAACGCGTCGACCGGCTCACCGTACGGGTCGAGTGCCAACGCGTAGTAGTCCCGGTGGGGCAGCCACCAATCCCGGTTGAAGCGGTCCTTCAGCGCCGCGGCTTCCCGCTCCAGCCGGTCGGCGTACGCGGGGTCGTCCCAGAACTCCCGGGCCAGCCGGGCGCCCCGCCTCTTCGCGTCGTACGCGTAGCCCTGCAACTCGCAGGTGGCGCGGGGGAATGCGGGTTGCCTGTCGTCGGCGCTGGTGATGGCGTCCGGGGAGTCCTTCCAGCACTGGTTGACGGCGCCGTGGCGCTCGTTTCGACGCTGGTAGCGCACATAGCCGTCTCCGGTCAGGTCGCCGTACTCGTCGATCCAGTCCAGCGCCATCCGGGCCGGGTGGCGCAACTCGCGTACCAGGTCCCCGTCACCGGACCACCGCTCGTACTCGTCGAGCAGGACGACGAAGAGCGGGCTGGTGTCCGCCGATCCGTAGTACAGCGCGTTAGCCCGGTCGCCGAACGCGCCGGACTCGCCGTACCGGAGGTGGGCCAGGATCTTGCCTGGTTCCTCGTCCAGTTCGTCGTCGAGGTGGCCGCCCTGCATGAAGGCCAGCATCCGCAGCGTCGCGGGGGTCAGTTGCGGGGTGAACGCCAGCGTCTCCAGGCACGTGATGATGCTGTGCCGTCCGCACAACCACATCGCCCACGGCAGACCGGCGATCGGCACACGGGCGTCGTACGACAGCGGCTGGTACCGCAGTGCCGCCAGGTCGGCCAGGCTGCCCCGGTACATCTCCTCCAGCCCGGCGCGTTCGGCCACCAGTTGCGGCGCCTGGTCCATCCAGTTCGCCAGGCTCTCGCGCATCCCGGTACGCACGGCCCGCTGGTGGGATTCCAGGGAGTCGCGGACGTCCTGCCCCTCCGCACCGCCCATGGTCATGGAGATGTGCAGGTCGGTCTCCCACTGCCCCTCCGGGGCGATCCGGACCCGGAACGTCATTCCTCCCTCGTCCACCTCGACCGGTTCGGTGCTCCGCACTGTGGTCTGGCGGACGAAGCGCTGCCGTTGGTACCGCAGCACGAGCTGCTGGTTCGTCGAGTCCGCAGCGACCTCGACGGCCCGCTGGCGGAGGTGCCCAATCTCGGCGATGTCGGTGAAGTCGCTGCCCATCTCCACTCGTATCGTGAAGTCGGCCGGCTCCGACGAGTGGTTGAGCACCGTGATGCTCTCGTGCAGACAGTCGTGGATCGAGCGGTGGCGGATGATCGACACGTCGGCGTCGACGTAGTGGCTGGCCGCGCCGGGGACCAGGACGAACCGCGTCTCGAAGTACGTCAGGTCGTCGCGGGAGAGCGCGTTGATCCGTTCGCCGTCGATCCTGAGCACCCAGTGGGACAGGAAACGGGTGTCGTACGCGAAGAGCCCGACGGGTGACCGCGGGTCGGCCTCGATGTCGCCCTGAGCGTCGGAGATCGCGAACACGTTACCGGCGATCACGTGGAGCAGTTCCTGCCTCACGACCGTCCCTCCCAGGCGTGCACCGGGCGACGGTCTGAGGCCTGGGCACCCGCCGCGCTCCGGTCGGAGGGCCGAGCGGCAAGGGCAGCGCGGCCGAGCTCCCGGGGATGCCGGGCGCCGCTCGGCCCCGCGAAGATCCGCCGCAGCAGCATCAGCAGTCGCATGTCGCCGTGAAGGGCGAGGTCGTTGCGCAGCAGAGCCGCGCCGGGGTGCAGCTGTCCGTTGACCATCCGGTCGAACACCCACCGGTCCGCGCTGACGACCAGGTCGGCGTCGTCGGCCGACCGTGCCACCTGAACCTGCTGGTCGGCGACTGTCAGGTACCAGTGATCGGTGCTGCCGTCGTCGCGCACGTCCAGCCGCAGCGTTCCCGCTGTGGTCTCCGGCAGGTCGGGCCGCCGACCGGTGTCCAGCTGTCGCAGGTACTGCTCCGCCGTCGCGCCCATCGGCTCCCCTCCCCACGGTTCCCCGCAGGATCACCCGCGTCGGGGTGAGCCCGGTTCACCCGAAACAGGTGAGGTGCCAGATCTGCTGCGGCGTCGGCCCGTTTGCTCCGGGACGAGGTGGGCAGCCCAGTGGTTCAGCCGAGCGGACGGGAGCACCGGTTATGCGCGCGCTGCGATTGCGGGAGTGGAAGTCGGAACCGGAGTTGGTCGAGGTTCCCGATCCGACGCCGGGGCCGGGTCAGGTGGTGGTCCGGATCGGCGGTGCCGGCGCCTGCCATTCCGATCTGCACCTGATGGACGAGTTCGAGCCCGGCACGATGCCCTGGAACCCACCTTTCACTCTCGGGCACGAGAACGCCGGCTGGGTGCACGCCCTCGGTGCCGGGGTGACCGGGCTGTCGGTCGGCCAACCGGTCGCCGTCTTCGGCGCGTGGGGCTGCGGCACCTGCGCCCGATGCCGGGTCGGGATCGACCCGTACTGCGAGAACCAGTCCGCTGCGCCGGTGCCGAGCGGGGGCGGCGGCCTTGGACTGGACGGCGGCATGGCCGAGTTCGAGCTGGTCCCGGACGCGCGGCACGTCGTGCCTCTTCCGGAGGGTCTGGACCCGGCACAGGCCGCACCGCTCACCGACGCAGGGCTCACCCCGTACCACGCCGTCCGGCGCTCCTGGCCGAAGCTGCCACCGGGCAGCACGGCCGTGGTGATCGGGGTCGGCGGGCTGGGGCATGTGGGTGTGCAGATCCTCAAAGCCACCACAGCCGCCCGAGTGATCGCCGTGGACACCCGGGCCGAGGCACTGCGGCTGGCCGAGGAGTGCGGCGCCGAGCGCACCGTGACCTCCGGCCCGACCGCCGCCGAGGAGATCCGGGACGCCACCGGCGGGCGGGGCGCCGACGTGGTGCTGGACTTCGTCGGCACGGACACCACCCTGGCGCTCGGCGTGGCGGCGGCCCGCACCGTGGGCGACCTGACCATCGTGGGGATCGGCGGCGGCACCGTGGGGGTGTCGTTCTTCTCCGTGCCCTACGAGGTGAGTATCGCGACCACGTACTGGGGCAGCCGCCCCGAGCTGGTGGAGGTGCTCGACCTGGGTGCCCGGGGCCTGGTCCGTCCGAAGACCACCACCTTCGCGCTGGACGACGCGCTGGACGCGTACCGCCAGTTGCGCGACGGGACCCTTGAGGGCCGGGCGGTGATCGTGCCGTGAGCCCGGTGGTCAGTCGGCCTGGATGAGGCCGCGCACGTAGGCGGCCTGGCCCACGTGTTGCAGGTCGTCGTCGACGATGCTGACCAACCGGACGCCGAGGGTGACCGGCGGGTCCCACGCCTCGTCGACCACGCGGTCCAGGTCCGCCGGGCCCAGGCCGGCCAGCAGGCTTCCGGTACGCGCCGCGACCGCCTCGTAGTAGTCGATCAGCGCCTGCGCGCTCTCCGGCCGCACGGCGGCGACCTGAGCGGGCGAGTGCCCGTAGCCGGTGTTGTCGGGGTCGGCGGCGAGCCCGAACCGACCCGCCCAGTCGCCGCTCACCCAGATCTGCTCGGCGTCGAGCAGGTCGGCGACGTGGTGGTCCTGCACCCGGGTGAGGTGCCAGACCAGCCAGCCGACCGAGTTGGCGCCCGGCCCGGGCTGGTGGCGCAGTTGCTCGGGGCTGAGGCCGTCGACCGCCGCGCGGACGAGGTCGGGCAGCCTGTCGTACGCCTCGGTCAGCAGGTCACTCACGTTCACGGGTACGCCTTCCAGGTCGGTTTCCGAACAGGTACCGCCAACCCATGGCGCGCAAACCTCGGCCGCTACGGTGATCGAATGGTCGCCGCGGTGGAGTTGTACCTGGACCCGGACGCCACCCGCCGGATCCGGGTGCTCTGGGACGCGCTGGAGGCCGAGGGGGTGCAGAGCATGCGCTCGCTGCTGGAGCAGCGCCACCGTCCGCACGTCTCGCTCATGGTGGCGCCCCGTTTCGACCCGGAGCAGGTCGCCGAGGCGCTACAGGGGACTGTGGTGGCCGCCCCGCTGCGGCTCGACTTCCAGCATGCCGGCCAGTTCGTCGGTCGGGTGCTCTGGCTCGGGCCGGCGCCCACCCCGGAGTTGCTCGCTCATCACCGGCTGGTGCACGACCGGCTCGCCGCCGCCGGCATCGCCCTCGCCGAGCACTACCGGCCGGGGCGGTGGGTGCCCCACTGCACGCTCTCCATGCGGGTGCCGAACACGCTGATGGCCGCCGCGGTGCGCCGCTGTCTGGAGGTGTTGCCGCTGAGCGCGACAGTGGTCGGCGCGGCGCTCACCGACCACGCGCGAGGAATCGCCCACCCGCTGCCGTGACCGCACCTCGACCATCGAGGCGTAATGTCCGGTTTGGCGGGCGGCAGTCGGAAACCCGAAAACAAGCGGTGCGGATGCGGCCGGGCGTGGGAAGGTTCGAGTGGCTGTCGTACCGGTGGTGGGCTGCTCACAGGTGGTCCGCCCGGCCGGTGTGGCGCGGGTTCACCCCGCGCCGCCCACGGCGGCTCGACGAGGAGAGGCAGGGCCCATGCAGGCTCAGCGCAGGCCACCGCGCACGGAGCGGAGCCAGACCCGGGAAGACCGGACCGGCGGGGGAATGACCGGAGCGGCCACGCCACTGACGATCTGGGCGGCCGCCGTACTGCTCGGCCGGATCAGTGCCGGCGACGACGACGTCGAGGACGAACGGCACATCCTGCGCGGCATCGAGTGAATCCCGCCCGCGCGGGTCAGAGCCAGCCGCGCCGCTTGAAGATCACATAGAGGGTGCCGCAGACCAGCAGCATCAACAGCAGCGCGAAGAGGTAACCGAAGCGCCAATTCAGCTCCGGCATGTGGACGAAGTTCATGCCGTACACGGTGCCGATGAGCGTGGGAGCAAAGAGGATCGCCGCCCAGGAGGAGACCTTCTTCAGCTCCTCGTTCTGGCTGTAGCTGGCCGCGGTGAGGCTGCGCATCTCCTCGTTCTGCTGCTGCGAGACGAGGGTGGCGTTGACGGTGAGGATGTTCTGCAACAGGTGCCGGAAACCGTCCACCCGCTCCACCACCTGGGTCAGGTGGTCGGTCACGTCGCGCAGGTAGCGGCGCAGCTCCTCGTCGGCGCTGGCGCTGCCGGCGCCGTCGGCCAACGCGTCGAGCACGCTCAGCAGCGGGCGGGCAGCCCGCTGGAACTGGATGACCTCGCGGCTGAGCCCGTAGATGCGGCGGCTGGCGTTCGGGTCGCCACCGAACACCTGGGTCTCGATCTCGTCGATGTCGTTCTCCAGTCCGGCCACCACCGGCGCGTACCCGTCGACGACCTGGTCGAGGATCGCGTACAGGACCGCCTCCGGCCCCCGGGCGAGCATCTGCGCCTCGGTCTCCAGCCGCCGCCGCACCGCGGCCAGGTCGGGCGCCTCACCGTGTCGGACGGTGACGACGAACCCCGGGCCGATGAACAGGTGCAGCTCGGAGAACTCGACCTCCTCCCGGAGGTCGTCGTAGCGGGCGGCACGCAGCACCAGAAACAGGGTGTGCCCGTAGCGCTCCAGCTTGGGCCGCTGGTGGGCGTTGATCGCGTCCTCGACCGCCAGGTCGTGCAGCCGAAACTCCCGGGCCAGCGAGGTGATCTGCTCGATGTCGGGCCGGTACAACCCGATCCAGGCCATCGCGCCGTCCTGCTCCTGCAGGCAGCGGTACGTCTCCGCGAGGCCGGACGGCGAGGCGAACCGGTGCCCACGGATGTAGACCGCACTGTCCACCAGGCCGCCGTGGGACGCGGCGGCGGGTGACTCCGTGGGCGGCGGCACACCGACCCTCGTCTCGTACTCGTCGAGTTGGCGGCCGAAGCCCCCACCCGGGCGGAAGCGACGGCCGCCGACCATGCCCTGTCCCCTCCCCCGGTGCCGTCCCGACCAGCCCGGGGCGCTGCTTCCCCTCTGTCCTGGGCCCTGAAACCCGCAGTGGCGTCGGTTGGGTTCCGCGCACCGGCGGACGGAGCCGGCCCGCCGGGCGGATACTCACGGTGACCGTGGGCGGGATGACGGGGGACGCGCCGGTGAAGGTCGACAGACGCACCGGCCGGTTGCGGGGGTGGCTGCTCAAAGCCGGCTCGGACCAGGCCGTGCAGCACCCGGGGCCGCACGGGCGCCCGCCGGAGCGCCGGCACCACCCGTGGTGGAAGGTGATGTGCCTGACCGGGGTCGACTACTTCTCCACGCTGGGTTACCAGCCGGGCATCGCGGCGCTGGCCGCCGGGGCGCTCTCACCGGTGGCGACCCTGGTGCTGGTGCTGGTGACCCTGCTGGGGGCGCTGCCGGTCTACCGGCGGGTGGCGGTGGAGAGCCCGCACGGTGAGGGCTCCATCGCGATGCTGGTACGCCTGCTGAGCTACTGGCCGGGCAAGTTGCTGGTGCTGGTGCTGCTCGGTTTCGTGGCCACCGACTTCATCATCACCATCACCCTCTCGGCCGCCGACGCGACGGCGCACATCGACGAGAACCCGTTCTGGCCGAGCGGGCTCAAGGGTCACGAGGTACTGGTCACGCTGCTGCTGGTGTCGCTGTTGGGCGCGGTGTTCCTCAAGGGATTCACCGAGGCCATCGGGATCGCCGTCGTCCTGGTCGCGGTCTACCTGACGCTGAACGCGGTGGTGGTGGCCGACGCGCTGTGGCGGGTGGCGACGCATCCGAGCGCGGTCGGCGACTGGACCACGATGCTGACCACCGGGCACGGCGATCCGTGGATGGTGGTCGGGCTGTCGCTGTTGGTCTTTCCGAAGCTGGCGTTGGGTCTGTCCGGCTTCGAGACCGGGGTGGCGGTCATGCCGAGCGTACGGGGTGACCCGCAGGACTCGGAGGCACGCCCGCTGGGCCGGATCCGTGGCGCGCGCCGGCTGCTCACCACCGCAGCTTTGATCATGAGCGTCTTCCTGATCACCAGCAGCGTGACGACCACGGTGCTCATCCCACCGGAGGCCTTCCGGCCGGGTGGACCGGCGAACGGGCGCGCGTTGGCCTACCTGGCGCATGCCCACCTCGGCGAGGTGTTCGGCACCATCTACGACCTGTCCACGATCGGAATCCTCTGGTTCGCCGGGGCATCGGCGATGGCTGGTCTGCTCAACCTGGTGCCGCGCTACCTGCCCCGTTACGGCATGGCGCCGACCTGGGCGCGAGCCGTCCGGCCGCTGGTGCTGGTCTTCACCGCCGTGGCGTTTCTGATCACGATCGTCTTCGGGGCCAGCGTGGACGCGCAGGGCGGCGCGTACGCCACCGGGGTCCTGGTGTTGATCACCTCGGCCGCGACGGCGGTGACGCTCGCGGCGCGCCGGCAGCGTCAGCGCGGCCGTACCATCGTGTTCGGCGTCATCGCGGTGATCTTCGTCTACACCACGTCGGCGAACGTGGTGGAACGCCCGGACGGTGTCAAGATCGCGGGCTGTTTCATCGGCGGGATCATCCTGGTGTCGGTGCTGTCCCGGCTGATGCGGGCCTACGAGCTGCGCGTCAACCACGTCGAGCTGGACGACACCGCCGCTCGGATGATCGACGAACGCGCCGGACGGCGGATCCGCCTCATCGCGCACGAACCCGACCGGCGCGACGAGGCGGAGTACCGCGCCAAGCTGGCGCAGACCATGGCGGACAACGAATTTCCCGACGACAGCGACGTCATCTTCGTCGAGGTCACTGTCACCGACCCGTCCGACTTCGAGACCGAGCTGCTGGTCAGCGGCGGGGTGGTCGGCGGCCGCTTCCCGGTGCTCAGCCTGGCCAGCTCGTCGGTGCCCACCGCGCTCGCCGCACTGTTGCTGGAGATCCGCGACCGCAGCCGTCGACGCCCTCACATCTACTTCGAGTGGTCCGAGGGTGGCCCGACCCGCAACTTCCTGCGCTACCTGGCGTTCGGACAGGGTGCCATCGCCTCGGTGACCCGGGAGATCCTGCGTCGCCAGGAGCCCGACCCGCACCGTCGACCGCACGTGCATGCCGGCTGACCTGCGAGCCGGCAGTCCGTCGCGCACAGTGAGCGTGGTCATACCGACTGGACGATCCACCCGTTCCTGCTGCTAGCCTCGGCGCAGGTCATGAGCGCCAGCGCGAAGCCCCGGCTCGCTGGCCGGCAACCCTCCTCCGCGGTGGGGTGCCCCGGGTGAAGACCAGGCACCGGCAGGACGTCGGTGCAAGCGTGGCCTGGCACCCAGGTCAGCACAGACCCGGGAGAACCATGCGCATCATCCTCAGCACCACCCCACCGACCGACGTCGCGGACTCCCGCACCGGTCGACCCTCGCCCGCACTGATCCGGCGACGGCACGTGGACATGATGCGAATGTGCAGCGCCGCCTGTCGTCGCGGCACCGCGCTCTAGCACCCCCTTCCCGAGCTCCTTTCCCACCGGTACGCCCATCGGGCGCGCCGTCGGTGGCGCACGTCCGTGCGCGCCGAGACACCACCCTTCGGAGACACCAGTGCGATTCCTTCCTGCCCTGACCCGCGCCGCCGCCCTGGGCGCTGTCACGATCCTTGCCGCCACCGCCCTCACCGCCTGCGGAGACGACAGCTCCTCCGACGCCGACGCCAACCCGTACGGCCTGGCCCAGTCGGGAGTGCTGCGCGCCGGAACGCTGACCGACGCCCCGCCGAACGTGTACCTCGAGGACGGCAAGTTCACCGGCTTCGACAATGACCTGCTGACCGCCGTGGCCGGCAAGCTCTCCCTCACTGTCGAGTTCGTCGGCACCGACTTCTCCGCGCTGCTCAGCCAGGTCAACAACCGCAAGTTCGACGTCGGCAGCTCCTCGATCACCATCACCGAGGCCCGCAAGAAGACTGTGGACTTCGGCAACGGCTACGACTTCGGCTACTTCGGCCTGGACGTCCCGACCGGCTCGCCGATCACCAGCTTCGACCAGCTCGCTGGCAAGCGGGTCGTGGTGGTGCAGGGCACCGTCCAGGACGACTACGCCACCGGCAAGCAGCTCAACCCGGTGCGGGTGCCGGACTACAACGGCGCGATCAACCAGCTCAAGGCGGGCACCGCCGACGCCTGGATCGCCCCGGCGGAGATCGGTGAGAAGTCGGCCGCCGACAGCAAGGGCAAGATCACCGTGGCGGCCAAGCAGCTCAGCCCGGCACCGACCGCGTACGCGGTGGCCAAGGGGAACGACAAGCTGCGCGAGGCGCTGAACAAGGCCCTCGACGAGGTCATCGCCGACGGCACCTGGGCCCGGTTGCAGGCCCAGTACTACCCGGGCCGTCCGATCCCGGCGGACTTCGCCCCGGGCAGCGGCGCGGTCAAGGTCGCGCCGTCGGCGTCCGCGTCGGCCGCGTCCTGAGCCGGTGACGAGCGAGCGGGGCGGTAGGAGGAGCAACCGATGGATCCGTTGAGCACCCTGTGGGAGACCTTCTTCGACTGGGACGCGATGCGCGAGGCGCTGCCCGAGATGCTGACCGTCGGGTTGCCCAACACGCTGATCCTGGCGGTCTCCGCCGCCCTGCTCGGCTCGGTGCTGGGCCTGTTGCTGGCCGTCGCCGGGATTTCCCGCAGCCGCTGGCTGCGCTGGCCGGCGCGGGTCTACACCGACGTGTTCCGGGGGCTTCCGGCCGCGGCGACGATCCTGCTGATCGGGGTCGGGCTGGCCCCGCTGGGCATGCAGGTCTGGGGGCCGGATCCCTACCCGTTGGGCATTCTGGCGCTGTCGCTCATCGCCGCCGCGTACATCGGCGAGATCTTCCGCTCGGGCATCCAGTCGGTGGAGGCCGCCCAGTTGGAGGGCGCCCGGGCGCTCGGCTTCTCCTGGGCCGACGCGATGCGGCTGGTGATCATTCCGCAGGGCATCCGGCGGGTGCTGCCGGCCTGGGTCAACCAGCTCATCGCGCTGATCAAGGACTCCAGCCTGGTCTACTTCCTCGGCCTGGTGGCCAGCCAGCGGGAGCTGTTCCGGATCGGGCAGGACTACGCGGCCACCACCGGCAACGAGTCGGCGCTGCTGCTGGCGGGGCTCTTCTACCTGGCGTTGACAGTCCCGCTGACGCACGTCGTCAACTGGATCGACCGGCGGCTGCGCAACGGCCGGCCGGCCGCCGCACCTGACGACGAGGACGACGAGCCCCTGTTGCCCACCGCCACCCAGGGAGACCGGCGATGACCACCACCGAAACGACCACCTCGGTCAGCCTCGACGTACGCGACGTGCACCTCGCCTTCGGGCCGAACCGGGTGCTGCGCGGCGTCGACCTCTCGGTGCCGCGGGGCGCGACGGCCTGCGTCATCGGCCCGTCCGGGTCGGGCAAGTCCACACTGCTGCGCACCATCAACCGGCTGATCGAACCGGACCGGGGCGACGTGCTGCTGGACGGGCGCAGCGTGCTGGGCGACGACCCGGACGCGCTGCGGCAGCGGGTCGGCATGGTGTTCCAGCAGTTCAACCTCTTTCCGCACATGAGCGTGCTGCGCAACGTCACGCTGGCGCTGCGCCGGCTGCGCAAGCTCGACACTGACGAGGCGGAGGCCGTGGCCCGGGCCCAGTTGGAGCTGGTGGGGCTGGCCGGCAAGGCGGATTCCCGGCCGGCGCAGCTCTCCGGTGGTCAACAGCAGCGGGTGGCGATCGCCCGCGCGCTGGCACTGCGCCCCGAGGTGATGCTCTTCGACGAGGCGACGTCGGCGCTCGACCCGGAGCTGGTCAAGGGCGTCCTCGGGGTGATGGCCGACCTGTCCGCCGCCGGCATGACCATGGTGGTCGTGACCCACGAGATGGGCTTCGCCCGGCAGGTCGCCGACACCGTCGCCTTCATGGACCGGGGCGTGGTGCTGGAGGCCGGCCCACCCGAGGCGATCTTCGAACGGGCCGAGCACCCGCGGCTGCGCCGGTTCCTCGACCAGGTGCTCTGAGCACTGGTCACTCGGTGGGTCCGCGGCCCAACAGCCGGATCTCCTCGTTGTCCAGCGCGGACTGGAGTTCCTGGAGCACCAGGTCGTCGATCTCCCGGCTGTCGCGCAGTCGGGTGACCTCCCGCCTCTTGTGGGCGAGGACGCCGAGGCGCAGTCGGTGTTCCAACCGGCGCTCCTCGGCGGTGCTCCCGCCGCTCTCGTTGAGGTCCTCCAGATGCCGCCGGTACTCGGCCTCCAGCCGGCGCACCGAGTCGTCCTGGGCACCGACCGCCGCGGCGACCTGCGGTAGGGCGGCCAGGCCCACCTCGGTGGCCCGCCGCCGGGCGTTGCGGGCCTCGTCGACGCGTTCCGGGTCGCCGGTGAGCCCGGCCCAGCGCACCACCAACGGCAGGGTGGTGCCCTGAAGCAGCATGATCAGCACGATCACCAGCGCGGTGACGAAGATGATCAGGTCGCGTTCGACCACCGGTCGACCGTCGACCATCACCGTCGGGACGGCCAGGGCGGCGGCGAGCGACACCGCGCCCCGGAAACCGGACCAGCCCGCGACGGTTCCGACCCGCCAGCTCGACGGCCCCTGGCTCGGGTCCATGATGCGGCGACGCCGCAGCCTCGCGATCTGTGAGTTGAGGTAGACGAAGACCAGCCGGGTGCCGATCACGACGAGGGTGACCACCAGCACGATCACCAGAGCCCGCTGGGGCGAGGTGCTGGTGATCCCCCGGACCGCGCGGGGAATCTGCGTGCCGAGCAGGACGAACAACCCGCCGTTGATCAGGAAGGTGGACAGGTCCCAGAACGCGTACGCCAGGACCCGGGACCGGGCGCGGATCACCCGTGGGCCGGCGTAGGCGAGCACCAGGCCGGCGACCACCACCGCCAGCACACCGCTGGCGTGCACCGAGTCGGCCAGCAGGAAGGCACCGAACGGGGTCAGCACGCTGAGCGCGCCCTCCCGCAACGGATCGTCGAGCCGTTTGCGGATCAGCACCACTGCGGCCCCCACCAGCAGGCCGGCGACCACACCGCCGACGCTGGCGCCGACGAACTCCTCGCCGATGCCCAGCACACCGGGTTCGGCGCTGTGGCTGAGCAGCCCCACGGCCACAGCGAAGATCACCAGCGCCGTGCCGTCGTTGATCAGGCTCTCCGCGTGCAGGGTGGTGAGCAACTTCCGGGGCAGCCGCTTGGCCAGGCCGGTGACCGCGGCGGCGTCGGTCGGCGCGAGGACCGCGCCGAGCACCCAGGCGGCGGCGGGGTTCACCCCGAACGACTGTGCGGCGAACGACACGGTGACCATGGTGAGCACCACCAGCACCACGGCGAGCAGCCCGATCACCGGCAGGTTGGCCCGGATCTCCCGCAGGCTGATGGTGAGGCTCTCCCGGTACAGGATGGCCGGCAGGAAGATCAACAGGACCAGGTCGGGTTCCAGGGTGACCTCGGACAGCGGCGGCGTGAGCCCGAGCAGCACACCCAACGCGATGAGCAGGATCGGCGGGGCGACCCGGTACCGGCCGCCGAGGGTGGTGCCGACGAGGACGGTGACGCCGAGTGCCACGATCAGGACGAGCGCCTGCACGCGTACCCCCTTGGATCATGGCCGACGGTGGGCGCGCCGGTGGTTCCATCTGACCGCACCCCACGGCTGGTTCCGGCCGAAACCGGCAAGTCGCCGGGGAGCCAGAGCGCGTTGGCCAGGCACACCGCCTCGGCGCTCAGGATGGGTCGTCGGCGCGGACGCGCGCCAGGAGCACCCGGGCGGTACGGCGGTGCTCGGCGGCTTCCTCGTCGCGGCCCAGCGCAGCGGCCAGATCGGCGAGGTGCTCTGCCACCGGGCCGACGGTGACCACCCCGCTGCCGGCAGCCAGTTCGGTGGCGGCCGGGCGGAGCGCGCGGGCGACGCGTTCCATCGTGAGACGGTCGCCGACGGCCAGCGCCGCCCGCGCGGTGAGGCACAGCCGCACCTCCCGAAGCAGGTCGTGCGGCCCGTCCGGCAGGGCCCGCAACGCCGCTGTGGCAGCACCGGGGTCGTCGGCGGCGGCGAGCAGCAGGGGCCGCACCCAGGGCTCATGCGGGCCCCAGTCCAGCCGCTCCCAGTCCTCGTCGTCCGGCCCGGGAATCGGCCGCAGTGCAGCGGCCAGCCGGGGGTCACCTGCCGGCGGGGCGTCGCTGACCGCGTCGGCCAAGCGCAGGCCGAGCAGGGCGAGCGGCAGCAACCCCTGGGCCAGGCCCGGCATACCGTCGGCGGGCAGCTGTTCGGCGGCAGCACGGTACGCGGTTGCCGCGGCGTCCCGGTCGCCGCCCAACGCCAGCCGCAGCGCGGCGTACCACCGGGTGAAGACACCGACCAACGGCAGCTCGTACGCCTCGGCGAGGCGGTCGGCGGCGCGGGCGTGCGCGTCGGCGGCGGGCCGGTCGGCCAGCGCGCAGTTGGCCTGGACCAGGACGAGGTGGCCGAGCACCTCGAAGGTCACCAGATGGTTCCGGGCGGCCAGCTCGACCAGTTCCACGCCGATCCGCGCCCGTGCGTCAGCCAGACCGACGCTGTGGAAGGAGTGCATGAAGCGGGCGTTGAGCGCGAACGCCACCAGAGCGGGATCGCCGATGTCGCGGGCGATCGTCTCGGCCTCGGCGGCGGCGCGGCGGCCACGATCGGTGGTGGTGCCGCGCAGCTCCAGCGCGAGGGTGCTCAGCAGCCGGCTGCGCTGCGCCGAGCCGATCGGGCCGAGCGCGGTCAGGGCGTGTTCGGCTGCCCGGACGATGTGCCCGGAGAGCAGGTCGTCGTCGTTGCGCGTCCAACTGGCGGGCACGTCGAAGCCCGCCAGCGCCTCCTGGATCAGCAGGGGGTCGCCGGTGGACTCGGCGACGGTGATCGCCTCGGCACGCCGTAGCCGCGCCTCGGCCAGCCGGCCCGTCACGGCCAGCGCCCGCCCCAGGCCGAGCAGCGCGGTCACCCGCCCACGCGGCTCGGCCCC
Organism: Micromonospora sp. DT15; assembly: GCF_049841475.1. Lineage (NCBI taxonomy): Bacteria > Bacillati > Actinomycetota > Actinomycetes > Micromonosporales > Micromonosporaceae > Micromonospora > Micromonospora sp. DT15. The sequence continues at coordinate 850,531 of NZ_JBNCKJ010000001.1, read as the reverse complement.
GCCGGCACTGTCGTACGCGTCGATCGCCTGGCCCCACAGGCGGGCCGCCTCGTGCGGGTTGCCGCCCCGCTCGGCCCGCTCGGCCGCCACCTGGGCGTACGTCGACGCCTCGGCGGCGTGGACCGGCCCGCCGGCGCGCAGCAGGTGGTATGCGAGGGCCGCCGGCTCGACGGGTTCCCGCTGTCGCAGCACCTCGGCGACGGCCGCGTGCCAGGCGGCGCGGCGCGGCGCTGACAGGTCGGCGTAGAGCGTGTCGCGGACCAGGATGTGGGTGAAGCGCAGCCGCCCGTCGGACTCCCGCTCGCTGAGGAACCCGGCCGCCAGGGCGCGGTCCACGGCGTCCAGCGCTGCCGTGGGGTCACCGGCCAACGCGCCCAGCACGTCCGGGTCGAGGTCCCGACCGAGCACGGCCGCCTGCCGCAGCACGGTACGGGTCGAGGCGGGTAGCTGCGCCAACCGGTGCCGGATCACGTCGCGTACCCCGGGCGGCACGGCTGCCAGCCCTGCCTGCCCCGTGCTCGCGTAGAGCTGGGCCAGCTCGCGGACGAAGAACGGGTTACCGCCGCTGCGCCGGTGGATCGACCGGGCGGTGGCCTGATCCAGTTCCGTCCCGACGATGGCGCCGGCCAGCTCGCCGGTCGCCGACGCGGGCAGGCCGGCAAGGTACTCCCGGACCGGCTCCAGCCCCGCGGCGCGGGCCAGCGTGGCGGTCAGCTCCGTGCTGATCTCGGTGGCCCGGTAGGTGCCGAGGATCAGCACCGGCCCGCTGGCCGGCTGCGGGCCGGTGAGCAGTGCGGTCAGCAGGTCCAGGGTGTCGCCGTCGGCGCGGTGCAGGTCGTCGAGGACCAGCAGGACCGGCTCCCGGTCGGCGGCCGCCGCGATCAACGAGGCCACCGCGCGGTGTCGACGGAACCGCACGGTGGCGGGGTCGGCCGAACCGTCAGCCGAGCCACCTTCCGGGTCGGCAGCGACGGCGGCCGGCGCGGCGGCGGTCCCGGCGAGCGTGTCGGTGATCTGGGTCCACGGCCACGCCGGTGGGGCACCCTCGTACTCCGGGCTGCGTCCCCACGCCGTGGTCCAGCCCTCGGCGGCGAGTTGCCGGGTCAGGGCCTCGGCGAGCGCCGTCTTGCCGGCACCCGGGTCGCCGCTGAGCAGGGCGAGCGTGGGCTGGCGGCGGCGGGACGCGGCCTCGGCGGCGTGCCGCAGCCGCTCCAGCTCCGCGTCGCGGCCGACGAACGGGCGCTGCTCCGTCTCGACGGGTCGCGCGGGTTCCCCGGGGCCGGGGGTGGCGGCCCGGTCGAGGGGCGGGGCGAGGTGCGGCGCCTGGGCGAGGATGTCGGTTTCCAGCCGTCGCAGCTCGGGCCCCGGGTCCACCCCCAGCTCGGTCACCAGGACGTGGCGGGCCTCCCGCAGTGCGGCCAGCGCGTCGCCCTGCCGGCCGGCGCGGTACCGGGCCGTCGCGAGCAGCCGCCACGCGTCCTCGCGCAGCGGATGGCTGGCCAGGTGTGCCGGCAGGTCAGCGGCGGCCTCGTCCGGTCGGCCCAGCGCCAGGAGCGCCTCAGCCCGCCGCTCGACGGCGAGCATCCGCAGCTCGTCCAGCCGGTTGATCTCCGCGACCGCCCAGGACTCGTTGGCGCAGTCGGCGTACGCGGGCCCGCGCCAGAGCCCGAGCGCCCACTCCAGCGCGGCCAGGGCCGGCGCGGGACGCCCGGCCGCCAGCAGCCGGGCCGCCTCACCCACGGCCGCCTCGAACTGTCCGGCGTCCACCGCGTCCGGGGCGGCCTTCAGCGCGTACCCGGGTGGCTCGGTGACCAGGATCCGGGGCGGCTGCCGGGGTGGCCGATCGGGCTCCAGGGCCCGGCGCAGGTCGGCGACGAAGGTCCGGATCGCGCCCACAGCGCCGTCCGGTGCGACCTCCCACAGGTCGTCGACGAGACGATCCACCGGCACCACCCGACCGTGGGCGATCAACAGCCGGCCCAGCACCAGGCGCTGCCGGTGTCCCCGCAGGGCGACCGGGCCGCGCTCGGTCGCGGCGATCACCGGCCCGAGTACACCGAAGGTCACCGCGACGGGCGCCGTCAGCTGCCTGGTCATGGCACCAATCTAGGCCCGTGGCCCGGCCGGCACTGATCCGACGCTGACCGGCTGCTGATCACCGCCGGGCAGGCTCGGTGAGGTACGACGGCGACGGGCCACCGCCCCCGCCGGGACTGCTCACCAGGAAGGTTCCCCGTGGACCCGAAGATCAACGGATTCGACTACCGACGCGTCACCGTCGCCGACGGGGTGACGCTCAACGCCGCCGTGGGCGGTTCCGGGCCGGCGATCGTGCTGCTGCACGGCTTTCCGCAGACTCACCTCATGTGGCGGCACGTCGCCGCCGACCTGGCCGCCGACCACACGGTCATCTGTCCGGACCTGCGCGGCTACGGCGACAGCGACAAGCCCCTCGACACCGATGGCACCAGGTACGCCAAGCGCACCATGGCCGCCGACATCGTGGCGCTGGCCGGCGCGCTCGGTCACGAGCGGTTCGCCTTGGCCGGGCACGACCGGGGCGCCCTGGTCGCGTTCCGGGCCGGCCTCGACCATCCGGCGGCGATCAGTCACCTGGCCCTGCTCGACGTGCTACCCACGCTGGACATGTGGGACGTGTTGCACGGCGCCAGCGCCGCTGTGGCGTTTCACCTCTATCTGATGGCGCAGCCGCCCGGCCTGCCCGAAGAGCTGATCGCCGGCAGCCCGGACGCCTTCTTCGGTCACTTCCTGGACGTCTGGACCCGTGATCCGGAGGCTCTGCCGACTGAGGTGCGTGCCGCGTACCTGCGCGCGTCCCGCGACGCCGTCCCCTCGATCGTCGCCGACTACCGGGCGTCGGCCGGGATCGACGTGGCCCACGACGCCGTTGACCGGGCGGCCGGCAACCAGCTGCGGATGCCGGTGGCGGTGCTCCAGCAGGACTGGGGCGCGGCGCTGGGCTACGACGCGGCGGCGGTGTGGCGGGCCTGGGCGCCGGATCTGGACCACCAGACGGTCAGCTGCGGGCACTTCATGGCGGAGGAGGCCCCGGCCGAGGTGCTCCGGGCGCTGCGCGCCCTGCTCGCTCGCTGATCGACAGGCGACCCGGCCCACGATCGTCACCCTGGGGAAGATATACGACACTTGCTGTCACCAGGCGATCGTGCGGCCGGGTCGCCGCGCTTCACCCTTCCCACCGCCCAAAAACCAGCGTGCAATGCCCCTTGACCTGCGGGAATGCGACGTTACACAGGTGGACGCCAACCGGTCATCGGTGATACACAGGCAGATACCGGCAGCCAACGACGTCGAGTCGCTTCACTTTCTCGCCCAACGACCGTCCACAGGCAACGCACCACCGGGCTCCGCCGCACGATTCGCGGCTCCACGGCCGCGACCGAACGGCACCGGCCTACCGGGCGCTGCCGGACGCCGGTCCTCGACCAAGGAGTTGCCGTGGGAAACCTTCGTATCCGATCCCGCCACCAGCCGTACGAGATCGCTGTCCTGGCCGCAGCACCTCTCTGCGGCGTTCTGATGATGACCCTCAACGTCCGGCCGACGTCCGTTCAGACGTCGATGCCGGAGCCCATCCAGGTCGCCTGGGAGCTGGGTCTGGTCGCGGTGGGCGTGGGCGGACTACTGGGCATCCTGTGGCCCGGTCGGCTCTCCACAGGGCTCGGCCTCGAACTCGCGTCGGTGCTGGTGCTCGGCACGATCACCGGCATGTACGCGGTGGCCCTGTTGGTCATGTCGGGCCGAAACTCCATCGTCGCCACGTCGTTCGTGATGGCGGTGACGGTCGGGTCGCTCTGGCGGGCCGCGCAGATAGCGATCGACCTACGTCGCCTGGCGCGAGCATGCGAATTTGTGACCTACGAACAGTTGCAGGCAGGTGTCACGTGATTACCGCACCCGCGCCAGCTGCACCGCACTGGGTGCAGGTGGCGCTCAGCGTGCTCGGCATCCTCGGCGGGGGCACCGGCCTTGCCGCGATCGCCACAGTCGTGGTGCAGCGGGGCAAGTTCAAGGCCGATGCCGCCGACACGCTCACCGAGGCCGCCCTCACGCTCGTGCAGCCGTTGCAGACACGGATCACCCAGTTGGAGGTCGAGGCGTTCAGCGCCCGGTCCGAGCTGGGCACGCTCCGCGAGCAGGTCAACCAGTTGCAGTTCGTCGTCCGGGTGCTCACCCGGACGTTGGACCGCTGGCGGGCCGCGATCCGGGCCCCCGACGCCACCCTGCGCAAGGTCCGCGCGACGGTGGCGGAGTCCGACCGGATTCCTGAGATGGATCGTTGACCGGCGTCGCTGCCCCCTGTGGCCGGTAACCCTCAATTGGCGTCGCGAAGGCGCTCGGTGAGTTCGCGCACCGCAGCCCGGAACTCGGGGTCGGTCTCGCCCGGATGATGCCCCCGCAGCGGCGGCGCGGACCGCTCTCCCGGTGCCGGCAGCAGGTGTGCGGGGTCCCGCAACCGCCTGTCGACCTGGCCCGCCGGATCGGCCGGGTCCGGAGCTGGATCACCGGGTCGGTGTGCGGCGAACACCCAGCCGCCGACCGGGTCGGTCTCCCGCCAGAGGTTGAGCCACCGCCACTCGACCCGCTCCCCCACCTCCCGCAGCACCTGCTCGTTGAGGTAGGCCGGAAAGAGCCGGGCGTACAGGCGGTCCAGCGGTGAACCGTAGGTGAGCAGCGCGACCCGTCGGCGTACGCGCGGAGGCAGCCGCAGCACCGCCAGCGCCAGCAGCGCGGACCCGTGGCTGTGCCCGCAGAGCAACACCCCGGCGTGCCGCTCGGCCAGTTGGCTGATCCGGTCGGCCAGCTCCGGCACGGCCCGGTCGGCGTAGCTCGGCGGGGCGAACGGGTGCGCGGCCCGGGGCCAGAAGGTGCCCAGGTCCCACAGAATGCCGACGTGCCGGCGGAACCACGCGGTCCGATAGGCGAACACACCCCCGGCCAACAGTGTGAGGAGCAGTCCCGCGAGAAGATAGGTGCTTCCGGTGAGCCCCATCTCGACGACTCGTGGCGGCAGCCCGAACACCTGTCGCGCCAACTCCTCCGGCTCACGCCCGGTGCGCCCCAGCAGGCTCGTGATCAGTCCGATCAGCGCTAGCACCGCGTACGTGGTCGCGATCAGACCCAGCCACTCGGTGAACCTCGCACGGGCGATGGTCGTCATCGTCAGCCGTAGCCGCCCCGCCGCCTCCGGCGGAACCACCGGGAAGTCGAGACGGGTGATCGCCGTTGCCGCAGCGCGTCGTCGTCGCCGCGACAGGAGGGTCAGGGCGCCACACACCAGCACCCCCGCGACCACGTGCAGGAAGAAGGACAGGAGCGTCCAGCGGTACGGCAGCGGCGGTCCACCGTCGCCGGAGTAACCGCCGAGCAACTGCCCGATCTGGTAGACGAGACCGGCGGAGAGCCCGCCGGCCAGGCCGACCGCGAAGGCGGCGACGACCGCCGCGCCCAGGCCGCGCCGCAGCGTGGACCGTCCGCCCGCACGGCCACGGTGCCACAGCACCAGCCCGCTGAGCACCACCAGCAGGGTCATCTGACCGAACAGGGCCCCGGCCGCGATCCCGCCGTAGCCGGGCATCCCGGTCGACGACGGCCAGCCATGGTCGTCGCGCGCGACGAGGACGAGGGTCGCCACGCTCAGACCGACGGCCAGGACGCCTGTGCTGCGGGCGGTCCATTGCGCGGTTCGCGCCATCGCGGCCCGGTCAGCCAGCCCGGGGGCGGCGAGCAGACCGACGCAGACCAGCAGCACCACCAGGCTGAGGGTCAGCAGCAGCGTCGTCCCGAGCGTCGCGCCGCCGGTGTGACGGGCCACCAGCAGCATGAGATCGAGTACGGCGAGCGCGGCGGCGACGTGGATCGCTCGCAGCCGCTGCACCAGCGGTTCCACAGTCCACACCGCCTTGCCGGCCGGGTGGGACCGGCGCTTGCCGACAAGTAGGAGGAACACGATGGCGGCGATCGGCAGGAGTGCCAGCACGCACAGCCGCTGCCCGAGGTGCCGGCCGTCGAGCCCGGCCATCGTGTCGAAGGGCTCACGGCAGCGGGCCGCACCGAGACACCGCCAGGCGAACAGGTCGAGGGCGACCCCGGCGATGGACACCACGTACAGCACTGTGAGGTTGAGCGCGAGGAGCCGGCACAGCATGGTGACCCCGGCGGCACGGCGGCGGCCGGTGGGCAGCATCCACACTGCCACGTTGCTGAACATGAACGGCAGCAGGAAGACCATGGAGAGGGTCCGGGCCACGGTGCCCGCGGGCAGGTCCCCCCAGCGGTACGCCTCCAGCGTCACCCCGTCCGGGTCGGTGCCCTCCGACCGGTCGGGGCGGTGGAAGCCGCCGCGGTCGTCGCCGGCGACCTGCCGGACTCCCGGGCGGTCGAGGATGACTGTGGGGTCGCCCCCGGACACGCCGTGCACCCGCAACTCCACCACGTCGGGTCTGCGCGGTTGGTCGCCGTGGTCCGGCTCTCTCTCAGGCATCGGGCCGCTCCCCGTGCCGCCGCTGGTCGGACCCGTCCCGTCCGCTGATCTGTCGCGCGTATCCCCGCAGGCCGGGCATCCCGTCGACCAGGACGATGAGCAGCAGCTGGGCGGTCAGGAACAGCGCGGGGCCGATGACGCCCAGGGCCAGGAACGACGCCCTGCCCGGGTTCTCCCGCCGGAGCAGCAGCCGTCCCGGAAGCCCGCCCGCCATCGCCATCCTTCCCCGGCCCGCAGCTGCCACCGCCGCCCCAGTCGTACCACCCGGACTGCCAGGCCCGGCGTGGTTCCGCCGAGCCGGGCCGGCCAGCGGCGACGCCGCGCTACGACATCAGGTCCGACGCCACGTCCCAGAGCCGAGCGGCGTTGCCCGGGTCGACCGCGTACGCGGCCACGCCGCTGTAGTCGGCGGGCCGCTCGGTGACGACCGGGGCCTCTGCGCAGTCCTCGAAGTAGCGACCGCCGACACCGTCCAGCAGGGGGGACGCCGCGAGCAGCACGGAGGTCGCCGCGCCCTGCTGCGGGGTCTTGTGCATCTCCCTGGGCGACTTCAGCCCACCGGTGTGCCTCTGCAACCCGGTGGCGATGGCGCCCGGGTTCAGCGCGTTGGCGTAAATGCCCTCGCCGGACCAGCGGCGGGTGGCTTCCACGGCGAGCAGGGCCTCGGCGCTCTTGGACTGCCCGTAGGCCAGCAGCGGGTCGTACGGCCGGAACGCGAAGTGCAGGTCGTCGAAGATCACCGGGGAGAAGAGGTTGCCGCTGGAGCTGACCGACACGACTCGGGCGCCGCCGGCCGCGGCGAGGGCGTCGTGCAGGCCGACGGTCAAAGCGAAGTGCCCCATGAAGTTGGTGGCGAACTGCATCTCCCAGCCCTCGGCGGTGCGCTCCAACTCGGGCAGCGCCATGATCCCGGCGTTGTTGACCAGGATGTGCAGCGGCTGGTCCCAGCCGGCGACGAACTGGCGTACCGAATCCTGGTCGGCCAGGTCCAGCGCGCGGACGGTGACCCGCTCCGCGCCGATGCTGGCCGCGATGTCGCCGGCGGCCTGCTCACCCGCCGCGACCCGGCGGACCCCGAGCACGACCTCGGCGCCGGCAGCGGCGAGCGAACGGGCCGTCTCGATGCCGATGCCGGCGGCACCTCCGGTGATGATGGCCCGCTTGCCGCTGAGGTCCACCCCGGCGATGACCTCGTCGGCGGTGGAGGCGAAACCGAAGGGGGTCGTGAGGCGCTCTGTCATTGCTGTCCCGTCTCTCGATCACGCTTACTCCGACACTGTCACCCGGGCGGCAGGCGTTAGCCGGTTCCCTGTTTTTCCTGGTAGTGGCAGGACCAGGATGGGCGGTCGGTGGCGGCTCCTACGATGGGCGGGTGAGCGCGGCCGGCCCGCTGGGCGAATACCTGCGTGCCCGGCGTGAGCTGATCGGGCCGGGTGACGTCGGCTTGCCCGCGCACGGCCGTCGGCGGGTCCCCGGCCTGCGGCGCGAGGAGGCCGCCCTGCTCGCCGGCGTCAGCGCGGACTACTACCTGCGGTTGGAGCAGGGGCGTGACAGGCACCCGTCGACGCAGGTGGTCGAGGCGCTGGCCCGCGCGTTGAGGCTGGACGCGGACGCGGCGGCGCACCTGCACGCCCTGGCCCGGCCGGTGCCGGCCCGCCGGGCGGCGCGACCCTCGGAGCGGGTGCCGGTGGGCATCCGGCAGTTGGTCGGTTCGTGGGCCGAGACACCGGCCTTCGTGCACGGTCGACACCTGGACGTGCTCTTCGCCAACCCCGCCGCGACCGCGCTGGCGCCGATCTTCACCGCCGGGGTGAATCTCCTGCGCGCGGTCTTCCTGGACCCGAGCGTGCCGGCGCTCTACCCGGGTCTGACGGCTGTCGCGGCCAACGCGGTGGCCGGCCTGCGCGCACAGGTCGGCCCCGAGGTGGACGACCCCCACCTCGTCGAGCTGGTGCGGGAGCTGACGGCCGGCAGCGAACGGTTTCGGCAGTTGTGGGCCCGGCACGACGTCACGGCCCGCGCCGGCGGTGGGGTGCGGGTGTTCCAGCACCCGAAGGTGGGCGAGTTGGCGCTGCGCTACGAGAAGCTCACGATCAGCGGCACCACCCAATCGCTGGTGGTCTATCACGCCGAGCCGGGCAGCCCGTCGGCGCGCTCGCTGGCCCGGCTGGCTCGACGGGCAGCACCGCGCTAGCGGCTACCGGTTGGCCGCCCGCTCGGTGACCACCACCGAGATCCCGTCGAGGACGCGTTGCAGACCGAACTCGAACGCGTACTCCGGGCCGTACGCGGCACCGTGCTGCTGGCCGGCCGCGGTGCCGACCCGGGACGCGGTCGGGTAGGCGTCGGGCTTCAGGAATGTCTCCAGCCAGGGCGCGTGCGACTGCCACCACTGGCCATCGGTCATGCCGGTCTCGCGCTCCAGGTCGACCACTTCGGAGGCGGCCCGGGCGGCGCTCTTCACGTGGCCCAGCACGAGGGTGAGCACGGCGTCGACCTCGACGTCGGTGAGCCCGATGTCGACGATGGCGCTCAGCTCGTAGTCGTACTTGGCCATCAGGTGCGGACCGAGCACCGGTCGGGTCGTCTCGGCCCGCAGCATCCAGGGATGCCGCTGGTAGAGCGCAAGATTGTCGCGGGCGATCCGCTCCAACCGCGTACGCCAGTCGCCCTCGACGGCGGGGCGTGGCATCTCGCCGTACGCGGTGTCGATCATGACGGCGACGAGTTCGGCCTTGCCCGGCACGTAGGTGTAGACCGACATCGTGCCGACCCCCAGCGCCTCACCGACCCGGCGCATGGTCAGCGCGTCGAGACCCTCGGCGTCGGCGATGTCGATCGCGACCCGGACGATCCGATCGACGCTGAGCGCCGGACCGGCGCTGCGGCTGGTCGGCTCCCGGGTGCGCCAGAGAAGGGCCAGGCTGCGGGCCGGGTCCGCGGTCGCCTTACGCTCACTCGCCATGGTGCGGCCATCCTAACAACGAGACCGTACGTCGTACGCGGCCGCGCCGGCCCCTGCTCAGGGGTGCCGCGCGGTGTCAGAGCGCCTCGCGGTCGTCGGAGAGCGTCGGGCCGGCCGCGGCGGGCACCAGGTGTCGGACCTCCAGTTCCCCGTCGGTCAACTCCCGGGCCCGCTGCTCGGCCGCGCGGTCCTCACCTGTCAACCGGCCGCCGTGCTGGCGCAGGTGCTCGTCCCAGGACGGCACCAGGTACACCTCGACGAACCGGTCCACCGTCTCGGCCGGGCGGAACAGCCCCCACCGCATCGCGCCGGTCCGCTGCCGCGCGCCACGCACCAGGTCCATCGCCGCCAGGAATTGTTGGGTCCGCTCCGGCCGGACCGTGTACTGCACCGTCACCAGCACCGGCCCCACCCCCGGGTCCGGCTCCCGCGCCAGGTGCAGTTGCGGCCAGTAGGCAGCCGGTTCCCGGTTGACCGAGCGCAGGTCCGGCAACGGCCAGATCCGACTCGTCAGGGTGCCGAGAAGCATCAGGGCCGCCGCCGCCAGGTACGCGGGGAGCAGCCCGGCCATCTCGGCCACCAGACCCCACAGCAGCGCGCCGGCGGCCTGCCCACCGGCGAAGCACACCTGGTAGACGGCCAGGCCGCGGGCCCGTACCCAACTGGGCAGGAAGAGCTGCATCTCGGCGTTGACGTTGGCCAGCACCGTCACCCAGGCCATCCCGGCGGGCAGCAGGGCGAGCAGCACCAGCGGCACCGCCCGGACGGTGCCGACGACGGTCAGCGCCACTGTGAACAGCGCCCCGGCGATCAGCAGGAGCTGGTTGGCCGTCAGCCGGGTGCGGATCACGGCCAGCAGCACGCCACCCGCGATGGCGCCCACGCCGAGGGCCGCCAACAGCACCCCGTACCCGCCGGAGCCCAGCCCCAGCCGCCGACTCGCCACCAACGGCAGCAACGCCCACAGCGCGCTGGCCGGGACCACGAAGACCAACGCACGGCGCAACAGCCGGCGGACGATCGGCGAGTGGCGTACGTAGCGGCTGCCGGCGCGCAACGCAGCGGTGAACCGCTCCGGCACCTCGACCGCGCGGGCGTTGCCGGGCCGCCAGCGCCACAGCGCGTACGCGAAGATCGCGAAGGCGACCGCGTTGATGCCGAAGACCGGGGCGACGCCGGTACGGGCGATCAGCACGCCGGCCACCGCGGGTCCGACCGCCCTCGCCACGTTCACGCTTATCGACCCGAGCGCGGACGCCGACCGGAGTTGTTCCTGCGGCACCAGCTCCGGGATCACCGCCGCCCAGGCCGGCAGGGTCAGCGCCTGCCCGACACCGAACGCGAAGGTGAGGGTGAGCAGCAGCGCGGGCGGCATCCGGTCGGTCAGGGTGAGCAGCGTCAACACGACCGCCACCGCCACCAGGAACAGCTGCACGGCGATCAGCAGGTGCCGGCGGTCGAAGCTGTCGGCCAGCACCCCGGCGGGCAACGCCAGCAGCAGCACCGGCAGCAGACTGGCGGTCTGCACCAACGCGACGAGGGTGGAGGCGTTGGAGTGGTTGATCAGCAGCCACTGCGCGCCGACGGTCTGCATCCAGGTACCGATGTTGGCGGCGAGCAGGGCCAGCCACAGGTTGCGGTAGACCGCCGTCCGCAGCGGCGCCCAGGCCGAGACCGGACGGTCGGCGGGTCCGGCTGCTGCCGTCACCACCGCCCGTCCGCGCGCAGCACGCGCTCACCGGAGACGTAGAGGTCATCGGGTTCGAGCAACAGCAACCGGACGACCTCGGTGGCGACCTGTTCGGGCATGGCGTACACCTCGTCCAGGAACTCGGCACCCACCCGTTCCTGTAGCCGGGTCGGCATCGGCCCGGGGTGCAGCTGCATCACCTTGACCCGGTTGCTGTGCTGGGCCTCGGCCAGCGAATCGACAAGGCTGCTGCCGTAGCTCTTGGTGGCCCGGTAGACGGGGATGCCGGGCCGGGGGGCCGCCAGCGCCAGCGCGCCGATGTAGACGACGTTGCCGTGGCCCTGCCGGTGCAGGTGCTGCACCGCCTCCCGCAGCAGGTACGTGATGCCCAGAACGTTGATCTCCACGGCCCGGCGGATGTGTTCCACCGACAGGTCCCCCAGGTCGCCGCCGGCCCACATGGAGGCGCAGGCCGCCACCCCGTCGATCGTGCCGTAGCGCTCGACCACCTCGGCGAACCCGTCACGGACCTGCTCGTAGGAGGAGATGTCGCAGACGGCGCCGTCGCAACCCAGCTCGTCGGTGGCGGCGGCGACCTCGGCCGGCACGTTGCCGAACACCACCACCTGATGCTCGTCGACGAGCAGTCGGGCAACCGCGAGGCCGAGACCGCTGGTCCCGCCGACCACCACGAAGGTTCTGGCACCCATGTCTCTCCAGCCGCCGCCAGCAAAGGTCACGCGGGTCGCGTGACCTCGCGGTCTTCCCGTTTCCGGGCCCCGCACACCCGCTCGCTGGTAGTGCTGGGCATACCCCGAAGAGGGGATCTGGACGGCTGGGGCACCCGGTCGCCCCCGATTAGCGTCTGCTGCATGACCACGGAACACCCTTCGCACCTGGCCGAGGCGCTGCGCCGCCGCCGCTGGCTGATCTCCGCGTGGCCCTGGCGCGCGCTGGCCTACCTGGTCACCACGGTGCCGATCGCCGGCGTGCTCGGCGTCGGGCTGCTCGTCATCGGCGCGCCGCTACTGGCCGCCGCCAACGGGCTCCGCCTGCACGGCCGACCACCGAGCATCGCGCTGATGCTGTTCCTGGCGACCGGCAGCCTCATCCTGTTGGCGTTGGCCCCGCTCGTGAGCTTCCCGGTGGCCGTCGTCGAGCGGTGGCGGGTCGGGCTCGTCGACGGTCGCCCGCTGCCCTCGTCGCCGTGGCCGGGCCTGGTCGCCCGCTACCGCAACGCCGCGACCTGGCGGGAGGTGGCCTACCTGTTCTGGCTGGGCGGGTTCACCCCGGTCGCCTACTGGGTGTTCCTGGTGCTGGTGCTGCTCGACCTCGGAATGATCTCCAGCCCCTGGCTGGCCGGAGACGCCAACCAGCCGGTGGTGATCTGGCAGCCGATCGACAGCACCGGCGAAGCCGTTCCGTACGCCATCGTGGGGGTGCTGCTGGTCCCGGTTCTCTGGTACGCCGTCGGTCTGCTCGCCTCCGCCCAGGCAGCCGTGGCCCGGTGGTTGCTGGCCCACCCGGTGGACGCGGCGGCGTTGCGCGAGGTCACCCGCTCCCGCACCCGACTGGTCGGCGCGTACGAGGCCGAACGCCGTCGCATCGAGCGCGACCTGCACGATGGCGCCCAGCCCCGGCTGACCAGCCTCACCCTCCAGCTCGGGCTGGCCCGGCTGGACGTACCCGAGGACTCCCCCGCGTCCCGCCCCCTCGCCGTGGCACACGACCAGGCCCGGGGCCTGATGGTGATGCTGCGGCAGTTGGTGCACGGCATCCGCCCGCAGAGCCTCACCGACCTCGGCCTGGCCGGCGCCGTCCGCGAGCTGGCCGCCGCCACCACCATCCCGGTCGCCGTGCACGCCGACCTGCACGACGAACTGCCGGAGATCGTGGACACCACCGCCTACTTCGTGGTCTCCGAGGCGCTGGGCAACGTGGCCCGGCACGCCCAGGCGACCCGCGCCGACGTACGCCTCACCCGGGTCGGCGGTGACCTCGTCGTCGAGGTGACCGACGACGGTCACGGCGGCGCCGACCCGGCCCGGGGCACCGGCCTGACCGGGCTCGCCGACCGGGTCGCCGCGGTGGACGGCCGGCTGCTCCTGTCCAGCCCGCCCGGCGGCCCTACAGTGGTCCGGGTGGAGCTGCCATGTCGTCGGTGACCCGGGTGGTGCTCGCCGAGGACGAGGTGCTGCTGCGGGAGGGTCTGGTCGCGCTGCTGACCCGCTTCGACTTCACCGTGTGCGCGGCCGTCGGCTCCGCACCGGACCTGCTGGCGGCGGCCCGCGACCACCAACCGGACCTGGTGCTGACCGATATCCGGATGCCGCCGGGCCGCCGCGACGACGGGCTGCGCGCGGCCGTCACGCTGCGCACCGAGCGACCTGACCTCCCGGTCGTGGTGCTCAGCCAGTACGTGCAGACCGGGTACGCGGCGGCGCTGCTGGACAGCGGCGACGGCCAACGCGTCGGCTACCTGCTCAAGGACCGGGTCGCCGAGGTCACCGAGTTCGTCGACACGTTGCGCCGGGTCGCCGACGGCGGCACCGCCATCGACCCGGACGTGGTCCGGCAACTGCTGCACCGCCCCCGCGACCCGCTCGCCGCGCTGTCCGCCCGGGAACGCGAGGTGTTGGCGCTGCTCGCCGAAGGGCGGTCCAACGCCTCGATCGCCGCCAGGTTGCACGTCAGCGAGGCGGCGGTCGGCAAGCACGTCGGCAACATCCTGCTGAAGCTCGACCTGCCCCCCAGCGACGACACCAACCGGCGGGTGCTCGCGGTCCTCACCTACCTGCGCGCCGACCCGGTTACCTGACCGGCACCGGGCCGAGATCGGGCCCGGCCGCCCCCGGCGTAGATTCTTCTCAGCGGTACCGGCGCCAGGTCAGGGCGCGGACCAGGGAGACGGGGGCACGGCATGGCGAAGGCGCTGCGGGTTGGTCTGCTGGGGTACGGGCTGGCGGGCCGGGTGTTCCACGCGCCGCTGATCGCCGCGACCCCCGGGCTGCGGCTCGACGCCATCGTGACCCGTGATCCGCAGCGACGCGAGCAGGCGCGGCAGCACTTCCCGGACGCCCGCCTGGTCGACGACGCCGACGAGGTGTGGCGTACCCCGGACGCCCTGGACCTGGTCGTGGTGGCGACGCCGAACCGGCAGCACGTGCCGATGGCGCGCGCGGCGCTCGCCGCCGGCCTGCCGGTCGTCGTCGACAAGCCCCTCTCCCCCACCGCGGCGGAGGGCCGCGCGCTGATCGACGAGGCGACCGAGCGTGGGGTGCCGCTGACGGTCTTCCAGAACCGGCGCTGGGACGGCGACTTCCTGACCGTCCGCCGCCTGGTCGAGCAGGGCGAGTTGGGGAAGGTGCTGCGCTTCGAGTCCCGGTTCGAGCGGTTCCGTCCGACGATCAAGCCGGGCTGGCGGGAGCTTGCCGGTCCGGAGGAGGCCGGCGGCGCCCTCTTCGACCTCGGCGCCCACCTCGTCGACCAGGCGGTGCAGCTGTTCGGCCAGGTCGAGCGGGTGTACGCGGAGGTGGACCGTCGCCGCGCGGGCGCGGCCGTCGACGACGACGCCTTCGTGGCGTTGACCCACGCCAACGGGGTCCACTCGCACCTGTGGATGGGTGCGGTGACCGCTCAGCTCGGGCCGCGCCTGCGGGTGCTGGGCGACCGGGCCGGCTACACCAGCTACGGGCTGGACGTGCAGGAGGCGGCGCTGCACGACGGTGGCCGCCCGGACCAGCCGGGCTGGGGTGAGGTTCCGCCGGACCGCTACGGCCTGCTCGGCGTCGACGGTGACCTGCGGCCGGTGCCGACCGAACCCGGCGCGTACCAGAGCTTCTACGCCCAGGTGGCGGCTGCGCTGCGCGACGGCACGCCGATGCCGGTGGACCCACGGGACTCCGTCCACACTGTCGAGTTGATCGAGCTGGCCCACCGGTCGGTGGCCGAGGGCGTGGTCCTGCCGGTGCCGAAGGCCTGACCGGTTCGTTCGTCCCGCCACCCGGGCTCCTGACGCGTAAAACCAGTGGAGCGGCGCCGCCGTGCGCCGTTACCGTGCTGCGCAACCAGGTCGTCTAGGCAAGGACGTGCCGTTGTACACCCTGTGAGACCTCCCGAGAGCTGATCTGTCGCGCGTCGCGCCTGTGCGCCGCGCTCCTTTTTGCTGCGGACTTCTCACTGAAACCGGTGTACCTCTGTGCTCATTCACTGGGCCGTCGTGCCCACCTGCCTGCCGATCGTCAACCGCCGTTGCCACGCGTGCCCGTCCCAACGCCTTCGGGCGAGCGGCAAGTTCCGTGTCAACGCCAACCACAAGCTCCTCGACGTCTGGCTTCTCGTGCTCTGCACCGAGTGTGGGGAGACGGCGAAACTCACCGTCCTGGAACGGATAACAGTGCGCACCATCCCACCCGAACTGCTGGACCGGCTCCATGCCAACGATGGCGGCCTGGTCGCCGAGCTGCTCCAGGATCCGGCCGTCCAGCACCGGAACCGATTCGCCCTGGACTGGACCGACGCCTGGCGTCTCGACACCGGCGGATCGGAGCACCTGGACCTCGACGTGATCGACGTCTCGGTCCGCAACGCGGCACGGGTCCCGGTCCGGCCGACCCGACTGATCGCTGAGGGTTGCCGTCTGTCGCGCGGCGAGATCGACCGACTGATCATGGAGGGCAAGGTCGTTTCGGCGTTCCGGTTGAGCGGCAAGCTCTCCGGCGACTTCACCTTCACGCTGAAGCGCTGAGCCGATCATGGGGGCCTGTCCGGCAGGACGCCTGGCAGGCCCTAATCGGCGTTCTCCTCGGTGGGAGCACCGTCCGGCGCGCGGGCGTCATCGTCGGTCAGTGCGTCGTCCGACGAGGCGCCGAGGTTGGCGAGCCGACGCTCGGCCTCTCGGACCTCCTCGTCGATCCTGGAGTTCTCCTCATCGGGACCCTGCGACATGGGCGACCTCCATCGGGCGCGACCGGCAGCCCTCCGGGTACCCGACCTGAGGGCGGGGACACGGAGATCCGCCGCCATCCCTTGATCAGGTGATGAAAAGTAGCTCAATCCGCTCCCCGGGACCTACTTTTCATCACCTGATCACGTGATGAGGAGTAGTTGAGCCGGCCAGCCGATTTGTGGAGTGGTTACCGAGCGCCGGGCCCGGTCGGCGGGCGCGCCGGGCTGTAGCCCGGGAGCGTTGCCGACCCGGCCCGGTGCCGGATCAGCGCTGCTTTAGCTCGCGCCAGGATGGGTGGGTGCCGCGCCAGGCGTCGGCGAGGATGGCCGCCGAGGCCCGGCTTGGGCACTGCTGCACCCGCTCACGACCCGACGCCCCACCGATCTGGGCGCGGACCTCCCAACCCTGCCCGTCAGTACGGATGTACACGTCCCGGCGCCCGCGCGGGGTCGTGTCTCCGTTCCACCAGTGCTCCTCCACCTTCATTCGCCGACCGTATAGCAATTCCCGCGCGGAGGGTACGGCGCAGGTATGCCCGGACCGGGGCAAGGGCGACAATCCAGGCGCATTTCGGGCCAACCGTTGGCGGTTCGAAACCATAACGGGCGGTTCTCCCGCTCCTGAGTTGCGAATCAGGAAGCTCTACCGTGCAGCCCGCCCGCAATCCCCAACCCTGTTGATCAAGAAGTTCGCGTCAGGGATCGGGTTCCCACTGACGGAAACCTCTTGATCAGCTCGGGCGGGCGGGCGGGGCGGGGCGCGGAGGGCGGAGGGCGGCGCGGAGGGCGGGGCGCGGGTCGGCTCGGCGGTCAGGTTTGGGTTGTCAGGAGGTAGTCGTCGGCTTCGGGGCTCCAGCGCAGGTCCAGTACGCCGGCGGTGGCGGCGGCCTTGCAGAACTGTAGGAAGCTGCGGTAGCCGAGCTTCTTCTCGCTGAAGTCGGGGCGGGCCCGGCGTACCTGGTTCTTCAACCCGGACAACGCCACCGGGTTGCCGCCGCTGCCGAGGTCCGCCACGACGCCCCGGAGCAGACCGAACGCCACCTCCCGGTCGCCGTGCTCGGGCAGTGAGACCTCGGGGTCACCCTTCGCCGGCCCCTCGGCCAGCTCGATCACGTTGCGCTCGGCGAGGTGGCGCAGCAGTTCGCCGAAGGTGCGGAAGCCGTAGTCGGACTCGCTGAAGGTGGGGTCCTTGCGCAACAGGGTCCGCTTGAGCCGGGAGGCGGTGACCTCACCGTTGGCGCTGCCCTGCAACCCGGCGACCGACTGGGCGACGAGCACCGCGAGGGCGTCCACATCCCGATCGGGCTCCGCGTCCTGTGTACGACGCTCCTGCTCCTGCTCCGGCTCGGGTGGGCGCTGGTCCGCGCCGGCCTGCCGGGTGGCGGGACGAGCGCGCCGACCACGGGCCGGCGGGATGTCCACGCCCTCCAAGCGGTCGTAGTACAGGAACTCGTCGCACGCCGGGGGAAGCAGCCCCGAGGTGGACCCCTCGACCCCGACGCCGATGACCCGCTTGTTCAGCTCGCGCAGCTTGTGCACCAGCGGGGTGAAGTCGCTGTCACCACTGCAGATCACGAAGGTGGAGATGTAGTCGCGTTCGAACGCCAACTCGATCGCGTCGACGGCCATCTTGATGTCCGCGGCGTTCTTACGGGACGCGCCCATCCGCTGCGGGATCTCGATCAGCTCGACGTGGGACCGGGTGAGCATCCGGCGGTCCTCGTCGAAGTAGGACCAGTCGGCGTACGCCCGTCGGACGACCACCCGACCTCGTTCGGCCAGCGCGTCGGCGATGGGCCGGAAGTCGAAGGCCGCGCCGCCACGATGGTCGCGCGCGCCCAACGCGAGGTTCTCGTAGTCGAGGAAGAGGGCAATCCGGTCTTCTTGATCCACGCGGATCAGCCTACGCCGGGCGTGAGCTGGTGGGGGCAGGCGACGCGCGGCACCTCAACTCGACGACCGTCCATTTCTTGCGGCCTGATAGTCGTTTATTTTCGTTGTTCGATAGTTGTCTTGCAGCGCCCTGTCTGGTGCTGCATCATGACGATCAATGTCGGGCGTCGGGGGGACGCCGGGCGGACCTCCACCACCACCCACCCAGGAGGGTCACCGATGTTTCGCAGCCTCACGCCGGCGCGGGGACGCCCCGGCCGGTCCGGCGGCACCGCCGTCGCGCTCGCGGCCGGACTCGCCGTGCTGGTCGCCGGACCCACCGCGGCCGTCGCCAGTCCACCCGCGTCCGCCGGCGCGCAGCCGGTGGTCACCCGGGCCGCCCTCGATCCGGCACTGGTCGCCGGACGCGGCGCGGACGTCGACTTCCTTGAGCAGGAAGCGGAGAACGCCCGCACCAACGGCGAGATCATCGGGCCCGACCGCACCGCCTACACGCTGCCCGCGGAGGCTTCCGGCCGCCGGGCGGTCCGGCTCACCCCCGGGGAGTACGTGGAGTTCGTCCTGCCCAGCGCGGCGAACGGGATCACCGTGCGGTACAGCATCCCGGACGCGCCGCAGGGTGGCGGGATCACCGCGCCGCTGCGGGTCGCCGTGAACGGCAAGCACCTGCGCACCATGACGCTCACATCGCAGTACTCGTGGCTCTACAACCAGTACCCGTTCACCAACGACCCGCAGGCCGGGCTGCTGCACCCGGACTGGTGGATCACCGAGTGCCAGTGCGTGCCGTCGGCCACCACGCCGTACCCGAGCATCACCAAGCCGTTCCGGCCCACCCACTTCTACGACGAGCAACGGCTGCTGCTCGGGCGTACCTACCGGGCCGGCGACAAGGTCCGGCTCACCGCGCCGCCCGGCAGCGCCGCCGCCTGGACGGTCATCGACCTGCTCGACTCCGAGTTGGTGGCACCGCCGCACGTCCGGCTGCTCGCGGCGAACGTGCTCGCCTTCGGCGCCGACCCCACCGGCCGGCGGGACTCCGCCGACGCGCTGGACCGGGCAATCGCCTTCGCCCGGCGCGCCCACCTCAAGGTCTACATCCCGCCGGGCACCTACCAGGTCAACCGACACATCATCGTCGACGACGTGACCATCGAGGGCGCCGGCAACTGGTACACCACGATCAAGGGCCGCGAGGTCGCCCTGCCGACTCCCGCGCCGGACGGCTCCGTGCACACCGGGGTCGGGTTCTACGGGCGGGACGCCGCCGACGGCGGCAGCCGCAACGTGCACCTCTCCGGCTTCGCCATCGAGGGCGACGTGCGGGAACGCATCGACACCGACCAGGTCAACGCAATCGGTGGTGCGATGAGCGACTCCACGATCGACGGGCTCTACCTGCACCACACCAAGGCAGGTCTGTGGTTCGACGGCCCGATGCGCAACGTCCGCGTCACCAACAACATCATCGTCGACCAGATCGCCGACGCGCTCAACTTCCACACCGGCGTGACCGACTCCCTCGTGTCGCACAACTTCGTCCGCAACACCGGCGACGACGGCCTGGCGATGTGGTCGGAGAAGACGGCCAACGCACGGAACACGTTCGACCACAACACCGTGCAGTCACCGACCCTTGCCAACGGCATCGCCATCTACGGCGGCACCGACACCACCGTCTCGCACAACCTGGTCGCCGACCCGGTACGCGAGGGCAGCGGCCTGCACGCCGGGGCCCGCTTCGGCGCGGAGCCGTTCACCGGGCACCTGCGCTTCACGAACAACACCACGGCCCGCGCCGGCACGTACGAGCTGAACTGGAACATCGGGCTGGGCGCGATCTGGGTCTTCGCCCTGGATCGCAGCATCGAGGCGCCCATCGAGGTGACCGGCGACGCGTACCTGGACAACACGTACAACGCGATCATGCTGGTCAGCGACTGGCCGGTGAAGGACCTCTACTCGATCTCCGACGCCCGGTTCCGGGACGTCCGGGTCGACGGCACCGGCACCTCGGTGCTCAGCGCCCGCGCTGCCGGGTCCGCCTCGTTCGCCAACGTGGACGCTCGCAACGTGGGCGCGGTCGGCGTCAACAACTGCGGATCGTTCCACTTCACCCCGGCCGGTTCGGAGTTCACACTGACCGACCTCGGCGGTAACGACGGCGGGTGGCTCGCGCCGTGGCTGCTGCCCAACACCATCACCTGCGACGACCGGCCGCCCGTGTCGCCGCCCCCGCCTCCGGCACAGTGGTGACAGCGGTGGGCGGCCCGATCGATCGGGCCGCCCACCGCACACGGATCAGCGCGTCCTGGCGTACGCCAGCGGAACGGTCGTGGACTGACCGTCCCAACTGCCGCTCAGCGTGCCCCCGGTCGACCCGTCGACCCCGGCCCCCGGCCGGCGCACGACGATCAGCTCGACGGTGTCGGTGGCGATGAGCGTGCGGTCCTCCTCGACCACCCGTCGCACCGCGCCGACGGCCGGTACCTGGGCGGCGGCGGTGCCGTCGACGACGACCGTCACCGTCGGTTCACGCACCTCTCGTCGGCCGTCGACCTCGAAGTACTGCTCCGCCTGACCGCTGCCGGTGAGGATCGCGTGGGCGAGCGCGGCCGCGTAGACCGGGTCGACGCAGCCGTCGTACACCCAGCGCTTGCCGAGCACCGAATGCTCGGTGGTGCCGACGAGCCAGCCGTCCGCACCGTCGAGGGGCGCGGCGCGGTAGGTGAGCGGAACATGGTGGACCGGCCCGTCGGGGGTGCCGACCAGCATCGTCTCGATGCCGACCTCGCCGGCCGGGTCGTCGAAGCGGTAGGCGCCCCGGCTCACCACCTCGACACCGGTCGGTCCGGCGTACCACTGTCGGGTGGGCAGCCAGGCCGTCAGCAGGTCCAGTTTCGTGGGATGCAGGGTCGCCCTGTGCAGCAATGCCATGACGGCAGCCTAGTCAGAGGCCCGCGCAGGGTTGCCCGCCGATCGTGCAGCTCTCCGGCTCCCGGGCGTTCGGCCGACTGTCGCGGACGTCGAAGCTGATCGTCTGGGATCCCCCGGCCGCCACGGCGGCTCCGGTGAAGGTGATCACCCGTCGGTCCTGTCGCCAGTTCGCGCCCTCGACGTCGTCGACAGTGGTGCCTTCGGCGAGGGTGACCACCACTGCCCAGTCCGCCACCGGTGCGCCGCCGGGGTTGCCGACCACTATCTCTCCGGTGTAGCCGAACAGTCGGTCGGATTCGGTCTCGTAGCGGGCCGTGACGGGCGCCGGTGGCGGAGGTGGCGCCGCCGACGTGGGCGTCAGCGAGGGCTTCGCCGACGGGGTCCGGCTCGGCCGGGTGGTCGCCGATGCGGTGGCCCGGGAGGGGCGCGCCGAGGGGGTCGCCGTGGAGACGCCCGTCGCCCTGCCGGCCGTCGCGGTCGGCGACGCGGACGCGGTCGCGGTCGCTGCTGGCGCGGCGACCGGCTTCGAGTCGCGCGGCAACGTCACCCATGCCGCCGTCCCCGCCAGCAGCACGGCCCCGGCGACCACGGCGACCACCGTGCGACGCCGACGGGGGTTGCGGCCGGCCCTGCCGCGTACGCCGATCAGCGGCAGTTCCGCGGTCATCCCACCGTCGGCCCGGCTCAGGTCGACCTGCTGGAAGGCGAGCCAGTCGAGAATTGCCGGCAGTCGTACCGTCAGCGCCTGCCGGAGCTGTTGCTCGCGTGGCTTCTGCTGCTCGACCGACCACCCGCCGTGCGTGGTGACCTCCCGCACCTCCAGCCGGCAGCCCTGAGTCGTGGCCGTGACGTCACAGGTCACCTCGCTGAGCCGACCGGCCTCGTCGCAGGCCAGCACGAGCAGGTCCGGCTCCTGCCGCTCGGTGACCTCGACCTCGACATCGGCCTGGAAGCCGGGCAGGCCGGCGGTGCGCAGCAGCACCCGGTCCGGTACGCCCTCGACCATCTCGGCCTCGGCGAACCACCGGCCGAGCAACTCCCGATCGGTCAGGGCGCGCCAGACCCGCTCAGCCGGGTGGGACAGCTCGACCTGCGCACCGATCTCGATCACGGCGAGACTCTAACGGGTTGCCCGCCCGGCCTGTCCCGCCCGCCCGAGCCGGTTGCCGACGGCCTGGTCAGCCCCAGCGGCTGGACCGCTCGACCACTGTGGCCAGCGCGGCACGGGCGTCTGCGCTCACCTCGGCGACCACCTGCGCCGCCGGCACGTCCCGGGCCAGCGGGTGCGCCTGCCCGGCCCACAGGTTGGCCACCGATGCGTCCGCGTCGCGCCGGGCGGCGGCGAGCAGGGGCCGCGTCAGGTGCAGCACCTGGGGGTAACCACGCGGTGCCACCGCGTCGTGCTCGCGCAGGAAGTCGTTGGCCACGCCACGGGCCCGCTTACCGGTGTACGCCCGGGTCAACGCGGTCGGTGCGGCACCGGCCACCGCCGCCCGGTGCATCGGCGAACTGCCCGCCTCCGGGCAGCGCAGGAAGGCCGTGCCGAGTTGCGCGGCGGCAGCGCCGGCGGCCAGCACGGCGGCCACCGAGGGGCCGTCGACGAGGCCACCCGCGGCCACCAACGGCCGGTCGCAGCGGGCGGCGGTCAGCCGGAGCAGCGGCAGCAACCCGTAGTCGTCGTCGTCCGGCAGACCACCGCGATGCCCACCGGCCTCGGTGCCCTGCACCACCACCGCGTCCACACCCAGGTCGGCGGCGGCGGTCGCGGCGTCCGGGCGGGTGACGGTGGCCCACACCTCGGTGCCCCGCTCGCGCAGGGCGGTGACCGCCGCCCGATCGGGGAACCCGAACACGAAGGACACGACCGGGACCGGGTCCGCGAGCAGCGCGGCCAGCTTCTCCGGGTACGCGTCGTCGCCGCCCACCGGCTCGCCCAGGCTCACGCCGCGTTGCGCGGCCTGCGGGGCGAGCCGTTCGGCGTACGCCCGGACGGCGGCCTCGTCGACGCCGCCGGGGTCGGGCAGGAAGAGGTTCACACCGAACGGCCGATCGGTACGCGAGCGGACCTCGGCGACGTCGGCGAGCAGCCGGCCGGTGTCGATCATCCCGGCGGCGAGGAAGCCCAGCCCACCCGCGGCGGACACGGCGGCCACCAGCGCGGGCGTGGACGGGCCACCAGCCATCGGGGCGGCGATGATCGGGTGGCGCAACGTGGACAGGACGGACATCCCCCCATCCTGCCGCAGCGCCGGCCCGCTCAGCGGCGCGCGGTGTGTCTCCACCACAGCACGCCGCCGAACCCGAGCAGGACCAGCAGTGTCCCCGCGCCGAGGGCCAGCGGCCAGGCCCGCCCACCCCCTGCGCCGGCCGCTCCGGCAGCCGGACGGACCGCCGTGGGCGACACCGGGTCGACGGACTCCGTGGAGGGCACGGCGGTGACAGTGGTGGCCGTCGCCGGGTAGCGCAGGATCGTCGAGCGGGTGCCGGCTGGCTGACCGGCGGACTCGGAGACGGTCAGCAACGACCGGCCGTCGCGACTGTAGGTGATCGACTCGCCCTGGGGCTCGTCCGGCAAGGGGGTGATCCGCGGGGTGCCGGTGGTCAACGCGCGGACCACGTCGCCGTCGGGGACGTCGTACTCGAAGGCGTCGGCGTAGCTGCGCAGCACCACCCGCCGTCCGTCCGGCGCGCTGGCCGCGCCGGTGATCACGCCGCGCCCCAGGAACGAGAACGGGTTGCTGGTCGTGGTCGAGGGCACTGTCACCTGACCGAGCGCGGTCAGCGGCGTCGTCGCGTCCGGCCTTAACGCGGTGGCAGGCGCGTAGAGCAAGACAGTGCCGCTGCCGCCCTTGGTGACGATCAGCGGCCGACCGGAGGCGTCGAGCAGCAGCGCCTCGGCGTCGTGCGGACGGTCCGGGTAGGTCATCCGGTGCAGCACCGGCTGCTTCGCCCCCGGTGCCAGCCGCCACACGCCGACCGTCGGCCGGGAGCGGTCGTTGTCACCGATGTCGGCCACCCAGACGGTGCCGTCCCGGCCGATGGCCAGGTCCTCGGTGTCGCGGGGCCGGGACGGGAAGGAGACGGTGCGCACCACGGCGCAGCGCTGGTCGAGGTAGAAGATCCGGCGGCGGGCCTCGTCGTCGGCCCCGTCGTTGATCACCACGTACCCGTCGTCGGTGGCTACCATCCCGGAGATCTCGCGCAGCCGGTCGTCGCGCACCTGGCAGACCGGCGTCCCCGCTGCCGCGCCTGCCGTGGCAGCGCCCGGCACCAGCACCACGGCCGGCGGCAGCACGCCCGCGAGCAACGCGGTCACCACCGCCCCCGCACGAGCACGCCGCCCCCAGGTCAACCGTCCACGTACCCGCATCGCCCACCCTCCTCGTCGCGGCCGTGACCGGCCACCCGCCCATCCTGGCCGATCCCGGCCACGGTCGGTGGTGATCGGGGGGACGCGCCGGGACCCCTGGTCGATGTACTGTCGCTCCGCCTGATCTTCACGCCGGGGGTGGACATGTCCGTGAGCGACACCGCGCCGGCCACCCGGTTCGCACGGCGGCTGCTGCGCCGCCTCGGCCGGCCAGCCAGCGGCGCCGCCGTCGCCTGGGTGCCGCTCACCGCTGTCGTCTGCGGCCTCTTCACCGGCGCCCTGGCCAGCCGGGCCGCCTGGGAGACCTCCCGACCGCAACCCGACCGGGCCGAGGCCGCCGCCATCCTCACCGAGGTCTTTCCCGGCCACGACCTCGGCGAGATCGACACCCCGCCGGCGCTCTTCGTCGTCTACGGGCACGCGCTGCGCCTGTCGACGGTCAAGACCCTGGTGCTCGGTGACGGCGGCGAGTACCAGGAGAGCGCCACCGGCGCCGGCGCCCTCGGCGCGCCACCGGCGCCCGCCGAGCAGATCGTCACGGTGGCCCGGGAGCGCCTGACCGGTGCCGGCTGGCGGGTGTACGACCCACAGGTCTCCGACCGCGTGACCTGCGCGGACAAGATGTGCGCCACCCCGCGGGCGGTCATCGACACCGCGCTGACCGCCCGACGTGGCGACACCATCCTGAACGCCTCGATCTCCTCGCAGACAGCCGTCGACGCCAACTACCTCTCGGTCGAGCTGCACCGCGCGCCGCCACCCCTGGTGGTCCCCGCCGGGGTGCTCGGCACGGTGCTGGGCGCGGTGGCCGGTTGGCTGGTCTTCGGCTGGGTCAGCCGACGCACCGAGGGACGCCGCAGCCGCGGCACTGTGAACGGTCTGATGGGTGTGGCCACGGTGCTGTGGTGGCTGCCGCTGCCGCTGAGCGTCCCGTCCCTGCTGTCGCACCACCTCGGCGAACCGCACCCGGCCTGGCACCCGTACTGGGAGTGGCTGGGCCAGCCGGCCGCGTCGCTGCTCTTCCTGGTCGGCGCGGTGTGCGTGCTGCTGGCGCTGGGGCTGGCCGCCGGTACCCGCCGGGCCGGCACGCCGGCCCGCTGACCGTCACGGCCGGTGTCACCTGCCTGCGCGACCTGGGGTCACCCACCACGGTACGGACGCCGACCGCCGGCCACTGCCGGCGCGCATGACGCGATACCCCTCTCAAGATCCGCGCAACCACCGGGATGGTGCTGCTTCCGCCGCTGCGGAGGCAGCACTGTCCCGGAAACTGCCGAGATCTCCGCTGGCGTGCCGGCCTGACTGGGGCGCTGGCGGGTAGGCAGCGGCCCGGCGGCATGTCGACACCCGCCGGGTGGGAGGCTCCGATGAGTACGTACCGGGACGATCAGGGCGAAACGTTTCCTCCTCCGGAGGCGGATGCCCAGGAGCAACGACAGGACGCGTTCGACGTCGGGCCGCCGGACCGGGTGTCGGGTGACGTCGACCCCGAAGCGTCCGAGGCGGACCTGGCCGAGCAGGGCGCCCTTCCGGCGGGCACGCTGGAGGAGGTGACGTCCCTGCCTGCCGACGCCAACCCGGCGGACGCCCTCGAACAGCTCCAGGAGATTCCCGTCCGTGACGAGGGCCGTCGGACGTGACGCGTCAGGTCAGACTTCGATCCCCCGGCGCTCAGCGGGTCCGGATCCCGTTCAGTACGACATCGAGGTAGTGGCGACGGCTGCGGCCTGCTGCTGTTGCGAATCGGTGGCTGCATGCATCGGGGCGATGGCCGCGTTGCTCGGATCCTCGGCGGGCATCACCTCCCACAAGGCGCGCGACACGTTCGGCTGGAGCACCAGCGGTCCCGCCCTGCCGGACGACGTGCGCTCCGGCTCCTACCGGGTCGTGAACCCGTGAGCCCCAGCCTGACCAGCCGAGCCGTTGTCGGTCGATCTGGTTGACGGGGTTGTTCACGCGTGATCGGGCTACTCACCCGGCGACGACCTGCCAGAGCAGGAAGGCGTTCAGCGCGACCACCAGCACGGCCACCAGGGACGCGGCGGCGGTGGTCAGCGGGTGGTTGACCAGGTTGCCCATCAGGTCGCGTCGGCGGGTGAAGGCGACCACCGGGATCAGTGCGAACGGGATGCCGAAGCTGAGGATGACCTGGGACAGCACGAGCGCCCGGGTCGGGTCGAGGCCGATGGCGAGCACGGCCAACGCGGGCAGCAGGGTGACCAGCCGACGCAGCAGCAGCGGTATCCGCCGCCGCAGGAAGCCCTGCATGATCACCTCTCCGGCGTAGGTGCCGACGCTCGTGGAGGCGAGCCCCGAGACCAGCAGTGCGACGGCGAAGCCGAACGCGGCGGCGGTCCCGATGGTCTGGCCGAGCCCGGCGTGCACCCCTTCCAGGCTCTCCGCGCCACCCGGGCCGCCACCACGGAAGCTCGCCGCGGCGATCAGCAGCATGGCGAGGTTGACCGCGCCGGCGGCGCTCAGGGCGAGCAGCACGTCGGTGCGCTGGCCGCGGAACAGGATCCGACGCTCGCCGTCGTCGGCGGCAGGGATGCGATCGCGGGTGAGCGCGGAGTGCACGTAGATGACGTGCGGCATGACTGTCGCGCCGAGGATGCCGGCGGCCAGCAGCACGCTGTCGGTGCCCTGTAGGCGCGGCACCATGCCGGCCATGGCCGAGCCGGGATCGGAGCCGGAGGCGAGCAGGTTGGCGGCGAAGGCCAGCACGATCACGCCGAGCAGGACGGCGATGGCGATCTCGAAGGCGCGGTACCCGCGTGAGCGCAACGCCAGCACGGCGAAGGCGGCAGTGCCGATGATGATCCCGCCGGGCAGCAGGGGAATGCCGAAGAGCAGGTACAGGGCGACGGCGCCACCGATCACCTCGGCCAGGTCGGTGGCCATGGCCACCAACTCGGCCTGCACCCACATCACCCGGTTCAGCGGTCGGGGCAGGCGTTCCCGGCACAGCTCGGGCAGGCTGCGCCCGGTGGCCAGCCCGAGCTTCGCGGTGAGCGTCTGCACCAGCATCGCCATCAGGTTCGCCACCACCACGACCCAGACCAGCAGGTAGCCGTAGCGGGCCCCGGCGGCGGAGTTGGTGGCGAAGTTGCCGGGGTCGACGTACGCGACGGCGGCGACGAACGCCGGGCCGAGCAGGATCAACCGCCCGCGTACGCGGCCCCGGGCGCGAGCGGCCTGTAGTGGAGTCGCCCTCGACGTCGTCAGTTCGTTGGTGACCATCGAACACCTCCCGTCCACGCGGATCGCTGCCGGTCCCTTCCCCCCGTGCTGACCCTCGGGTGCCAACCGGTGGCCTGCCGGTGCCACCTGGGTCGGCCCGCCTGGCAGGACTCGATGCCCCCGCCGGCACGCAACGCGGCGCGCCGGGCGAGACGCGCCGCGCCCGAACAGAACGTGCCCCTTCGGGCTTGACAGCCGGTGGGCCACCGATGAAGCTGTCTATTAGTCCTACTGTCGTAGGACAACAGGAAGGATCATCGGGAGTGATCGAGTTCGTACTGGACAGCCGGTCGAAGGTGAACACCTACATGCAGCTCGTGCAGCAGGTGAAACAGGCGCTACGGGTTGGCCTGCTGACGCCGGGCGACCAGTTGCCGAAGGTCCGGGACGTCGCGCAATCCCTGGCGATCAACCCGAACACGGTGCTGAAGGCGTACCGGGAGTTGGAGATCGAGGGTCTGGTCGGCGGCCGACCCGGGGTGGGCACGTTCGTCCAGCGCACGCTGGCCAGCGCGTCCCTGCCCAACCAGGCCGAGCTGCGCGACGACCTGGTCGCGTGGCTGCACCGGGCGCAGGCGGCCGGCCTCACGGCGGAGGACGTCATCGCCCTGGTGGAGACGACGCTGCGCGCCACCCTCGCCGACGACGCCCCACAGCCGGAACGCGCGTGAGCGAGCAGGGCGAACGAACCATCAGGCACCACGAGCGCTCGCGCGACCGCGAAGCGGTGGCGTGAACGGAACGAGAGGACAAGGGATGGACATGGTCTTGGAAGCAGACCGGCTCGGCAAGCGGTACGGCAGCACCTGGGCGTTGCGGGACTGCTCGCTGCATCTGCCGGCCGGCCGGATCGCCGCGCTGGTCGGGCCGAACGGCGCGGGTAAGAGCACGCTGCTGCACCTGGCCGTCGGGCTGCTCAAGCCCGATGCCGGTGCGGTCCGGGTGTTCGGCCGATCCCCGTACGGCGACACCGAGGGCCTGGCCGACATCGGCTTCGTCGCCCAGGACACCCCGCTGTACCGGGACTTCACGGCGGCCGAGTTGGTCATCGCCGGCGGCAAGCTGAACAAGCGGTGGGACGCGGCGTTGGCCCGCCAGCGGCTGGCGCAGCTCGGCATCCCGCCGGACAAGCCGGTCGGCAAGCTCTCCGGCGGTCAACGGGCCCAGGTCGCGCTGGCTCTGGCGCTGGCGAAGCAGCCCCGACTGCTGCTGCTCGACGAGCCGGTCGCCAGCCTCGACCCGCTGGCGCGACGGGAGTTCCTCCAGTCGCTGATGGGCAGCGTCGCGGAGTCGGGCACCACCGTCCTGCTCTCCTCGCACCTGCTGGCCGACCTGGAACGGGTCTGTGACTACCTGATCGTGCTGAACGCCTCCCAGGTGCAGCTCACCGGCGCGGTCGACGACCTGGTCGCCGAGCACCGGCAGCTCGTCGGGCCACGACACGACGGCGGCGTCATCGGGGGCGTCGCCGCAGTGATCCGGGCCAGCCACACCGACCGGCAGTCCACTCTGCTGGTCCGCGCCAACGGGCCGGTCACCGATCCGGCCTGGACGGTCCGCGAGGTGAGCCTGGAGGACGTCGTGCTGGCATACCTGGCCGACGGCACCACGAAGACCAGTCACAGCGAGTGGGGGGTAGCAGCATGATCTGGTTGACCTGGCGGCAACACCGCAAGCAGGCGTTCTACACGCTGCTGGCGCTCGCCGCGCTCGCCGCCCTGCTGGTACCGATCGGCATCGCGATGCGGCACACCTTCGCCGACCTCGGACTGACCGACTGTGCCAGCCAACTCGCCCGCGCCGACGTGGCGCAGGCGACCCGGGAGACCTGCGACGCGGGGTTCCACCGCTTCAGCAACAAGTACGGCAGCCTGAACCTGGTGGCCGTACTGCTGATCACCCTGCCGGCGCTTGTCGGCCTGTTCTGGGGTGCCCCGCTCGTCGCCCGCGAGGTGGAGCAGGGCACGCACCGGTTCGTCTGGA
Organism: Micromonospora sp. DT15; assembly: GCF_049841475.1. Lineage (NCBI taxonomy): Bacteria > Bacillati > Actinomycetota > Actinomycetes > Micromonosporales > Micromonosporaceae > Micromonospora > Micromonospora sp. DT15. The sequence continues at coordinate 820,983 of NZ_JBNCKJ010000001.1, read as the reverse complement.
CCCAGGGCGTCGGTCGGACCCGCTGGGCCGTGGTGAAGTTCGGGCTGGTGGGCACGGCGGTCGTGCTCCTCGCGGCGGTCTACGGGCTGGGCATGTCGTGGTGGGTCGACCCGCTCACCCAGGCGGCGTTCGAGGGTCGGTTCGGCGTGATCGTCTTCGACCTTCAGGGCGTCGCTCCGATCGGCTACACCCTCTTCGCCGTCGCGCTCGGCGTCTTCGTCGGCACCATCTCGAAGCGGATGCTGCCCGCCATGGGCATCACCCTCGCCGGGTACATCGGGGTACGAGCGGCTGTGGCGATCCTGGCCCGACCGCACTACCAGCCGGCCCGCACCCAGACCTTCCCCATCGAGGGGGAAGGGCCGCCGGAGATCAGCCGGGGGGACTGGGTCCTCGCCCAGGGCATCCGTAACCCCGACGGAGAGTTGATCTCGGACGGCCGGATCCAGTGCCCAACGGGCGGTAAGGGGCCGGACGGTCGGGTCTGCGGGGCCGAGTTGGGCCTCGAACCGGGCGCGTACAACTGGCAGCTCTACCAACCGGCGGACCGGTTCTGGCTGTTCCAGGGCATCGAGACCGGCATCTTCGTCGCTCTGGCCTTCCTGCTGCTCTACCTCGCCATTCGCCGGGTGCGCCGGATCGCGTAGCTCGACGACGGGTGATCGCCGGGGCCACGGGGCTCGGCGATCACCCGTCAGGGCAGACCCTCGACGGTGAGCGACAGCCAGGACGCCAGGTCGCGCACCTCCTCGTGCACGGCCCGGGTCACCTCCGGGGCGAACGGCACGTCCTCGTGGATGGCGTGCACGGTGAACATGCCGCGCCGCCGATCGGCAGTGGTGTCCACCTTTCCGACCAGCCGGTCGCCGTGCAGGATCGGCAGCGCGAAGTAGCCCCACCGTCGACTCGCCCTGGGCTTGTACATCTCCAGCACGTACTCGTACTCGAAGAGGTCGGCCAGGCGGACCCGATCGTGCACCAGCCGGTCGAACGGCGACAACAACGCCGTACGCCCGGTGAAGGGTTGCCCGAGCGCGGCCGGATCCACCCGCCACTCCCCCACGACGCCCTCGATCACCGCCGGCTCCCCCGCGTCACCGACCTGGGCGGGCTCTCCGGGAACGATGACCGCCTTCCGCCGGGCGATGCCCAGAGCCCGCAGCCGTCGCTCGTTGCGAAGCCGGCGCGCCTGCTCCAGCTCGATGACGGGAACCCCGGACGGATAGACCCGCTCCGCGACGTCCCAGAGCCGCTGCCGCCCCTGGCGGCCCGCGATCGCGACCTCGCCGCGCAGGACCAGAAACTCCAGCATCTGGGTGATGTTGCGGTTGTTCGTCCAACCGGAGGACGGCCAGGGCACGACGCAGGTGTCCGGGATGTCACGGGAGAGCAGTGGGCCACGGCGGCCGAGCAGGTCGAGCACGTCGCGCCGGAACGAGTCGTTGACGCGCAGCCACTCGCGGTGACGATCATGACCGGGCGAGGCCGCCATCTCGGCGAGGAAGAGCCCCAGGTCATCCATCGGTCGCACCATCGCGTGGTGCTCGAACAGCGTCCGGTCCCGTTCGAGGGCCTCGCGCAGGTGCGCCGGCTGGTACGACGAGCCGAGCCGGCTCCAGCAGACGAGGTCGGCGCTGGGCGCGACGGCAGCGGTCGGGTCGATCTGCACCAGCGTCAACTGGCGGACCACGGTCAGCAGGTCGGTCGGACGCGGAGCGGCCAGCAGCTGGGCCCGGATGGCGATCCGCCGCGCCTGGGCCCGATCGAGTCGGTGCACATCCACGCCGTGAGCCTAACGACGACCACCGACACCGATCGGGCCCGGAGAGTCGAACCCCACGTCCGTTCCGGGCTCAGCCGGCCAGCCGTCGGTACCGGACCACCGAGAGCGGCAGGAAGACCGCGACCAGAACGAGCGGCCAGAGCACCGCCAGCACCGGGTAGTGCTGGGCCGCCCAGGAGTCGCCGCCCCAACCGGGGTTGCCGAACAGCTCACGGGTGGCACCGACGGTCGCCGACAGCGGGTTCCACGCGGCCACCGCACCGAGCCAGACGGGCATTGTGGACGGTGCGACGAACGCGTTGGAGAGGAAGCCGAGCGGAAACTCCAGGGTCTGCACGGCCACCACGGCCGTCTGCCCGCGGGTGACCAACCCGAGGAAGATGCCGACCCAGATCAGGGCGAAGCGCAGCAGCAGGATCAACCCCACCGCCGCCAGCGTGGCACCGACCCCACCGTGTGCCCGCCACCCGATCGCGAGACCGGTCAGCAGCAGGACCCCGAGGGTGACGAGCGCGAACAGCATGTCGGCCACCGCCCGGGCCGCCAGCGGCGCCAGCGGTGAGACGGGCATCGATCGGAGCCGGTCGGTCACCCCGCGCTCCAGGTCCTCGGCAACGGCGATCGTGGTGAGACTGATGCCGAAGACCATCGTCATCACGAACATGCCCGGCATCAGGAACTCTCGGTAGCTCCCACCGCCGGGCACCTGCAACGCGCCACCGAACAGGTAGGCGAACATCAGCACGATCAGGATGTTGAAGCCGAGCGACGCGACCAGCGGGCCGGGATCGCGTCGCCACCGGGCCAGGGCGCGCCAGATCAACGTGCCGCTGTCGGCCAGGAGGGTGGGCCGGCCGGGCGTCAGATCCACCGGCCGGGCCGGCATGCTCACCGCGCTCATGCCGCCACCTCCGCGGTCGCCGCCCGGTGACCGGTGAGGTGCAGGAACACGTCGTCCAGGGTTGGGCGGCGCAGCGCGACGTCCGCCACCGGGACGTTCACGGCGTCGAGTGCCCGCAACACGTCGACGAGCGCACCGGCCTGGTGGCCGACCCGGACGCTCACCATCCGTCGGTCCACGTCGACAGTCGGTTCGTCGTCGGCCGCCCGGCGTATCTGGGCGACGGCGGCGGCAAGGTCGGTCGGCGCCGCGACGACCACCTCGATGCGATCGCCGCCGAGCCGGGTCTTGAGGTCGTCCGGAGTTCCCTCGGCGATCACCCGGCCGGCCTCGACCACCGAGATCCGGTCGGCGAGTTGGTCGGCCTCGTCCAGTTGCTGGGTGGTCAGCAGCACTGTGGTGCCGGTACGCACCAACTCCCGGACCGACTCCCACACCTCGTTGCGGCCACGCGGGTCCAGCCCGGTGGTGGGCTCGTCGAGGAAGAGAACCGCGGGGGCCAGGATCATGCCGGCCGCCAGGTCGAGCCGTCGGCGCATGCCGCCGGAGTACGTGCTGACCGGCTGCTCGGCGGCGTCGGCGAGACCGAAGCGTTCCAGCAGCTCGACCGCCCGTTGACGGGCCCGGCGGCGGCCCAGGTGGAACAGCCGGCCGAAGAGAACCAGATTCTGCCGGCCGCTCAGCGCCTCGTCGAGCGCGGGATGCTGTCCTACCAGCCCGATGCGGTAGCGCACCTGATCGGCCTGGTTGGTCACGTCGAAGCCGGCCACCTCGGCACGACCCTCGTCGAGTCGGAGCAGGGTGGTGAGGATCCGTACCGAGGTGGTCTTGCCGGCCCCGTTCGGGCCGAGCAGGCCGCACACGGTCCCCCGCGGCACCCGCAGGTCGAACCCGTCCAGCGCGTACCGGTCCCGATACCGCTTGCGCAGCCCGTGCGCCACTATCGCGTCGGCTCCTGTCATCAGAGCGCTCCCCTCCTGAAACCGTGTCCCCGTTACCGTACGACGTACGATAGCGCGTACGGGAACGCCCATGAAGGCCCGATCGAATGGGGGGCAGAACGGTGCCGGCGGAGAGCGTCGCGGCAGACGTTGGATCACACGCCGGTGGGAAGTCGCGGCTACTCGGGGTCGGCGGTCCCGACCTGGCCCACGACACCGACGTTCAACGGGTCGGCCAGGAGTTTGTCGAACGCCAACTCGGCGGCGCCGATCAGAACGGCGTCGCGGCCGAGCGCCGCCGCGCGCAACCGCAGGTGCTCGCGGGAGGCGGGCAGTGGCATGGTGTCGAGCCGGTCCCGGACCACGTCCGCACCGGCGGTGAAGATGTCGCGCAGCGAGCCACCGAACACCACGGCGTCCGGGTTGACCACGTTGACCAGGTTCGCCACGCCGAAACCGAGCCAGTCCGCCACCTGCTCGACCGCCGCGCGAGCGGTCGGGTCGCCGGCAGCCGCGGCGCGCAGGACCTCGGCCACCGCCGCGCGGTCGCTCGGATCACGGCCGGCGTGCCGCAACAGCGCGGCTTCGGAGATCTCGGTTTCCCAGCAGCCGCGTGAACCGCAGCCGCACGGCAGGCCGTTGGGGTTGACGACCATGTGGCCGACCTTGCCGCTGTGGCCCCGGTGGCCGATCACCAGTCGGCCGCCGACGATGATGCCGGCGCTGATGCCCAGGTCTCCGTGCAGGTAGATGACGTCGTCGATGCCGACCGCGACGCCCCTGGCGTGCTCGGCCAGGCCGGCGATGTCCGCCAGGTCCCCGGCGACGAAACCAGGCCCGGTGCTGAACTCCGCCTCCAGCGCGACGCCGAGCGTTTCGTCGATGCTGGCGATCCGGAGCCTGCCGTCCGGGTCGCGGGTGGTGTCGGTGACCGCCGCGGCGCCGCCGACCAGCAGGCCGTCGCCGGCCACCGAGCGTTCCATGTCACGGACCAGGTCGCCGAGGGGTCCGACGGCGTCGATCGCCGACATGCCGCTGGGGCGAGGGATCTCCCGCAGATCGAGGATCTGCCCGCCCAGGCCGACCCGGGCGGCACGCAGCCGGTCCGCGTCGATGCTCAACGCGTGTGCGTAGACCCGGTCGGAGCGAGGGCTGACCACGAGTGAGGGTCGGCCGGCGCGGCGGGTGGTGGCCGGCACCTCCTCGGTGACCAGGCCGCTGGTGACCAGGTCGGCCGCGAGGGCGCCGATGGTGCTTCGGTTGAGGCCGAGCCGGCTGGTCAGCTCGGCGCGGGACGTCGGTCCGTGCAGGTGGACGTAGCGCAGCACAGCGCCGAGGTTCTGCCGCCGGATCTCCTCCTGGCTGGCGCCGGGGAGCGCCGGCAGCGGGGTTTCCGCGTTGCGGCCGACGCCGGCTGGCCTGGCCCGTACTGGTGTCGCCACGGTCAGACCTCCTTCCGGGTCGAGGCCGGTTGGTGCGGGGGTGCAGGGACGACGATGGGTCCCGGTAGAGGAGACCCGGGACCCATCGGCGTTGCTACCTACCGTGCGGTGATTACTTGGTGAGCGGCGCGAGCTTCGGGTCGTTGGCGTACGCCTCAGCCGCGTTCGCCTTGGTGACGGCGACCGGCGGGAGCAGGTACGTGTCGACGACCTTGCTGCCGTTGTTGTAGGACTTGGTGTCGTTCACCTGCGGCTGGTCGCCGGCCTGGAGAGCCTTGACCATGTTGATGGTCTCCTTCACCAGGTTGCGGGTGTCCTTGTTGATCGTCATGTACTGCTCGCCCTTGACGATCGACTTGACCGACTCGACCTCGGAGTCCTGGCCGGTGACGACCGGGGTCGGCTTGCCAGCACCCTTGACCGAGGTCAGGATGGCGCGGGCCAGCGTGTCGTTCGGGGAGAGGACGCCGTCCAGCTCCTTGTTGCCGTAGGTCGAGGTCAGCAGCTGGTCCATGCGGGCCTGCGCACCCTCGGCCTTCCAGCCCTGGATGGCGGTCTGCTTGACGTCCTTCTGACCCGAGGCGACGACGACGTTGCCCTTGTCGATCTCCGGCTTGAGCACGTCCATCGCGCCGTTGAAGAAGACACCGGCGTTGTTGTCGTCCGGCGAGCCGGAGAACAGCTCGATGTTGTACGGGCCGTTCGGCTTCTTGGCCTTCATGCCGTCCAGCAGGGCCTGGCCCTGGAGCTGGCCGACCTTGAAGTTGTCGAAGGCGACGTAGTAGTCGAGGTCCGGGGTGTTCGTGATGAGCCGGTCGTAGGCGATGACCTTCACACCGGCCGTGTGGGCCGCCGCGACCTGGGTCGACAGCTGCGCGGCGTCGGTCGCGCCGATCACGATGACCTTGGCGCCCTTGGTGACCATGGCGGTGATCTGAGCCTGCTGGTCGGCGACAGTGGTCGACGCGCCGGCGTACTGCACGTCACCCTGGAAGCCGGCCTCCTTGAGACCGTTGCTGAACAGGTCACCGGCGAGGACCCAGTTCTCCGAGGTCTTGGCCGGCAGGGCCACGCCGATCAGCGAGTTCGCCGGGAAGCCCTTGGCGGCCTCGCCGCCGGAGCCGCTGTCGCCGTCGCGGCCGGAACCGCAGCCGGCGAGGGCCAGCATCGCGGCGGCGCTGATGGCCACCACCGAAGTGCCGAAGAATTTACGCATGGTGAGGACTTGCCTTTCTGGATGGTGAGGCGGGTAGAGAGGTCGGTGGCCGTCAGCCGGACACCGCTGCCTTGGCGGGCTCGCGCTCCGCGTCCGGCGGTGAGGCGGGTGGGACGGAGTCCTCGCGGCGGAACGGCCGCATCAGGCTCCCGATGATGGAGAAGCGCCCCTGGCTCTTGTTGTAGACGTCGATCGCGACGGCCAGCAGCAGGACCAGACCCTTGATGATCTGGACGCGGTCGGTGCCGACACCCATGAGCTGGAGGCCGTTGTTGAGCACGGCCATGACGAGACCACCGACGATGGAGCCGCTGATGGTGCCGATACCGCCGGCGACGGCCGCGCCACCGATGAAGACGGCGGCGATGGCGTCCAGTTCCCAGCCGTTGCCGTCCTGCGGTCCGGAGGCCGCCGAACGGGCCACGAAGATCATGCCGGCCAGGGCAGCCAGGACGGACATGTTCATCATGACGAAGAAGTTGACCCGCTTGAGCTTCACACCGGACAGCTCGGCCGCCCGGGAGTTGCCGCCCACCGCGTAGATGTGCCGGCCACCGGCCGTGTTGCGGGTGTAGAAGGAGTACGCGATGACCAGGACCAGCAGGATGATGCCGGAGATCGGGAAGCTGGTGCCGACGCGACCGCTGGCGAAGCGCAGCGCCGCGAAGGCGATCACGCCGACCATGATGGCCATCCGCAGGATGGAGATCCACATGGGTGCCGGGTCGGCGTCCATCGCCCGTCGGGTCTTGCGGGCCTGGATCTCCCGCCACACCACCGCCAATGCCGCGGCCAGGCCGAGGAGCAGCGTGGCGTTGTTGTAGCCGGTGTTCGGGCCGAACTCGGGCAGGAAGCCGGAGCCGATCTCCCGGAAGCCCTCCGGCACCGGGACGGTGCTCGCGTTACCGATGAACTGGTTGCCGCCCCGGAAGAGCAGCATGCCCGCCAGGGTGACGATGAACGCCGGCACCCCGATGTAGGCCACCCAGAAGCCCTGCCAGGCGCCGATCGCCGCGCCGATGGCGAGGCCGAACACGATGGCAGCGGGCCAGGGAAGGTCCCACTCGGTCATCGACTTGGCGACCAGGATGCCGGCGAAGGCCGCGACGGAGCCGACCGAGAGGTCGATGTGCCCGGCCACGATCACCATGAGCATGCCGATGGCCAGAATCAGAATGTACGAGTTCTGCTGGAACAGCGCGATCAGGTTGTCCGACCGCAGGGTGAGGCCGTCCGTCAGGATCTGGAACAGGACGACGATCGCCACCAGGGTGAAGATCATTCCGAACTGGCGAGCGTTGGAGGTGGTGCCTCCGAACAGGTTCTTCTGAAGGTCCTTCAATCGGCTCATCGTGTGGCCATCTTCTTCGTAGAGGTCATCTGCTTCATGAGGGTTTCCGGGGTGGCGTCGGCCCGGGCGATCTCGCCCGTGATGGCGCCTTCGAACACGGTGTAGATGCGGTCGCACAGCCCGATCAGCTCAGGCAGCTCCGAGGAGATGACGATGACGCCCTTCCCCTGGTCGGCGAGCCGCTGGATGATGCCGTAGATCTCGTACTTGGCACCCACGTCGATGCCGCGCGTCGGCTCGTCGAGGATCAGCAGGTCCGGGTCGGTGAACATCCACTTGGCCAGGACGACCTTCTGCTGGTTGCCGCCGGAGAGCTTCGAGACGCTCTCGTCGACCGTCGGGGCCTTGGTCCGCAACTCCTTGCGGTACGACTCAGCCGCCTGGTATTCCTCGACCTCGTTCAGGACGCCGTGGTGCGTGATCTTGGACAGCTTGGCGGCCACCGTCGACGTCTTGATGTCGTCGAGCAGGTTGAGGCCGATCGCCTTGCGGTCCTCGCTGACATAGGCGAGGCCGTTGTCGATGGCATCCGCCACCGACTTCAGGACGATCTCCTTGCCGTCCTTGATGATCGTGCCCGACTCGAACACCCCGTAGGAGCGGCCGAAGACACTCATCGCGAGTTCCGTGCGGCCCGCGCCCATGAGACCGGCGAAGCCGACGATCTCGCCGCGGCGCACCACGAAGCTCTCGTTCTTGCAGACCTGCCGCTCGGCGGAGATCGGGTGCCGGACGTTCCAGTCGCGGACCTCGAAGAAGACGTCGCCGATCTTCGGGGTGTGGTCCGGGAACCGGCTGCTCAACTCGCGGCCGACCATGCCCCGCACGATCCGGTCCTCGTCGACCCCGTCCGCCTTGACGTCGAGGGTCTCCACGGTCCGGCCGTCGCGCAGGATGGTGATCTGGTCGGCGATCGCCTCGATCTCGTTCAGCTTGTGCGAGATCATGATCGAGGTGATGCCGCGGGAGCGGAACCCGCGCAGCAGGTCCAGCAGGTGCTTGGAGTCGGCCTCGTTGAGCGCCGCGGTGGGCTCGTCGAGGATGAGCAGCTTCACGTCCTTGGCGAACGCCTTGGCGATCTCGACGAGCTGCTGCTTGCCGACCCCGATGTCCTTGATCAGGGTGTCTGGGTCCTCTTCCAGACCGACCCGGGCCATCAGGTCCAGCGCCATCCGGTTCGCGGCCTTCCAGTCGATCGCGCCCCGCTTGCGCGGTTCGTTGCCGAGGAAGATGTTCTCGGCGATCGACATCCCTGGAATGAGCGCGAGCTCCTGGTGGATGATCACGATGCCGGCGTTCTCACTGGCCCGGATGTCGGAGAACTTGCTCTCCGACCCCTGGTAGATGATCTTGCCGTCGTAGGTGCCGTGTGGGTAGACCCCGCTGAGAACCTTCATCAGGGTGGACTTGCCCGCACCGTTCTCGCCGCAGATGGCATGGATCTCGCCGGCGCGAACCACCAGGTTGACGTCGGAGAGGGCCTTGACTCCGGGGAACTCCTTGGTGATGGAGCGCATCTCAAGGAGGGTCGGCACGTTGCTCATTGCTCGTACCACCTCGCCAACGTCATCGGTTGCCTCCGGAAGGTTGAACCTTCACTTGGTTTTGTTGTTGACGGCAACGTATTGCGGCCGGAGGGCCATCCGCAAGGCGAGGGACTGTTGAAAAAGTAACAATCCGGCAATATAGACGTAGCAGAGTATTCGCCTGTCACTGCTACCTCAGGAGCCCCTTCGGGCACCTTGGCCTGCCGGTGGCAACGTTGTCAAATGTAGCGCGACGGCGCGATCAGCTCGGATCATCCTCGACAGGCCCGCCACCAGGCACGATCCACTACCGGCCGAGCGCGAGCGGCGGGCGGGCGGTCTCGTCGTCATCGAGTGATCGTGATTCGACCAGGACGCCGACGTCGCACCCACGACGCGACGACGACCGATGGCCGACGGTGTGACCCACGCCTCGGTCCTGAGGCCCGATCGACGGTGATCGTCTCGTCAGGTGCGCGACCAGGAGGGGGACGTGCGACTTAACGTCCCTTAAGCGCGGATCGGGCCGGTTGCGCCACCGCCCCTCCCGCGTCGACGGCTCAGGACGGGCGCAGCACCGCCTTGATCACCCCGTCCTCCCGGCGGTCGAAGCGGCGGTACAAGTCGGGGGCGTCGGCCAGAGTGCCGTGGTGGGTGACGATCACGCTGGGCCGTGCCCGACCGGCGACCACCAGGTCCCGCAGCAGGACCGTGTAGCGGCGGTCGTGGGTGCGACCGAAGCGGACCGCGACCCCCTTGCTGAACAGCGCACCCCAGGGCGCGACCAGGTTCTCGTGACCGTCCGCGCCGGGACCGGGGTGCGGGTCCCGGTCCGGATAGACGCCCGCGACCGCGATCGCACCGGCGGGGTTGACCAGCCGGGCCGCGTCGGCGATCACCTGGTTCGGACGCTCCCGAGCGGGGTGCTCCCGGTTTCGGGCCTGGAACCCGACCGCGTCGATGACCTTGTCGACCCCACCCAGTTTCTCCTCGCCGAGCGGCAGCCCGGTCCGGGCCCGGTCGGCGCGGATCTGCTCGACCGGGTCGCCCCGGCGGAAGTCGATCGGCACGGCGCCGATCTCGCCGGCCTTGTCGAGTCGGGCGTCGACCCCGTCGACGGAGTACACGACCCGCGCGCCTCGGAGCAGCGCCGCGTAGGCGCCCAGCAGACCGATGGTGCCCGCGCCGAACACCGCCACGGTGTCACCGGGCTCCACCTCGGCGAGGGAGGCGGCGGCATGCCACCCGGTGACGAACGCGTCGGCGAGCAGCACGAAGTCGTCCTCGTACGCGTCCCCCGGCTCGCCCGGGAGGGCCACGCAGTTGGCGTCGGCCCACGGCACGCGCAGCAGGTCGGCCTGCGCGCCCCGGTACGGACCCATCCCCGCGTACCCGTATGCCGCGCCCGGCCCCTCGGCCCGGGCCCGTAGACAGGCCGCCGAGAGCCCGCGGGCACACATCACACACGTCCCGCAGAACAGGTGCGTGGGGATCACCACCCGGGTCCCCGGCCGGACGGTCTGCACCGCGGCGCCCACCTCCTGCACCACGCCGAGCGGTTCGTGACCGAGCACCAGGCCGGGTTCGGCGCTGGTCCGTCCGTCGTACATGTGCAGGTCGGTACCGCACAGGGCGGTGGAGGTGATCCGGACGAGCGCGTCGGTCTCCGCCTCCAGCATCGCGTCGGGCACCTCCCGCACCGCGACCGTCCGGACGTCCGTGTAGACGACGGCTCTCATCCCGGCTCTCCTGTTCCGCGGTGGAACGGCCGGTCTTCCCCTGACCGGGCCATTCATACCCACCGCCGACTGTCAGCCCATCGACCGCACCCGGTCGGGCTCGATGGTCAGAATGATCCGGACCTGGTCCTGGCCACCGAACCACGGGTACGGCCCACCGAGGTAACGCTGCGCCAACTGGTCGATGTGCTCGGCGGCGCCCTCGGTGCTGGTGCGCACCACCCGTCCCCGGACCTCGTGGTAGCGACCCGGCTTCTGCGGGTCGGAGATCGCCACCGCCACCCGTGGGTCCCGCCGGACGTTCCGGGTCTTCTGGTGGGTCTCCACGGTGTTGATCAGAATGTGCGTGCCGTCGGTGTCCACCCAGGTCTGGGTGAGCTGTGGCGAGCCGTCGGGCATCAGCGTCGTGACGAAGCAGGTGCTCGGCTCGCGCAGCAACGTGAGCAGGTCGTCGGGCAGATCCACGGCAGGGTCTCCTTCCGGGTGACCAACCTCGTGTTGATCACGCGCCAACGGTCGCACGGAATGATCAACGCCGCCGGGCAGATCCACACGAGCGGCGCGAATCTGCCCGCCACTTCAGCCGAACCTGCGGCCCGCGCGGTGTCCGAGGGATCAGTGACCGGCGTTCTGCCCGCCGTCGACGTGCAGGATCTCGCCGGTGACGAACGGTGCGGACTCGAGGTAGACCACGGCGTCGACGACGTCGCTCGTCTCGCCCATCCGGCCCACCGGGTGCAGACCCGCGAGCGTCTGGTGCGTCTCGACCGGGTGCATCGGGGTCTTGATGACGCCGGGTGCGACGGCGTTGACCCGGACACCGCGACCGGCGTACTCGATGGCCAGCGACTTGGTCGCCGAGCTGAGGCCACCCTTGGTCAATGACGCGAGCACCGACGGGACGTTCGAGTTGGGCTGGTCGACGAAGCTCGTCGTGATGCTGACGACGTGACCGGCCCCGCTGGCCAGCAGGTGCGGCATCGCGCGCTGGGTGAGGTGGAAGAACCCGGCGAGGTTGACCCCGGTGACCTGCTCGAAGTCCTCGTCGGTGTAGTCGGTGAATGGCTTGGCGACGAAGACGCCGGCGTTGTTCACCAGGGTGTCGATCCGCCCGAACCGGTCCAGAGCGGCACGCACCACCCGCTCCGCGGTGTCGGCCTCGGCGATGTCACCCCGGACCGTGACGATCTCCGGGTCGTCGGACGCGCCGATCGACCGAGAGGTTGCCACGACGCCGTACCCCAGCTTGCGGTAGGCGTCCACGAGGCCGGCGCCGATGCCCTGGGAAGCGCCGGTGATCACGACGACCTTCTGGCCCTGAGTGCTGTTCATGAGGAAACCACCTTCACTAGACGACTGGTCGACTAAACGCTAGCCGACCGGTCGTGTATCGTCGAAGCATGGGTCGGACCAGTGACGCGAAGAACAAAATCCTCGACGCGGCCGCCACGCTCATCGAGCAGCGCGGCTACACGGCGCTCGGGGTCGCCGAGATCTGCGCGGCGGCGGGCGTGCCGAAGGGCAGCTTCTACTACTTCTTCGAGTCCAAGCAGGCGCTCGCCCGCACCGTCATCGACGAGCACTGGGTCACCCAGCGCCGCCAGTGGGAGCAGTTGCTCGGCAGCGAGCGCGACCCGCTACAGCGACTCCGGGACCTGTTCGAGGCCACCGAGGAGGTCCAGCGCGTCGGCCAGCAGAAAGCCGGAGTGGTCGCGGGCTGCCTGTTCGGCAACCTCGCCCTCGAACTGAGCAACCAGGCCGAGGAGATCCGCGGTCGACTCCAGGAGATCTTCGAGGAGCAGATCGGCCTCATCGAGCAGGTCGTCGCCGAGGCCAAGGAGCGCGGCCTGGCGGGCCCGTCGGTCGACAGCCGGGAGGCCGCCCGATCGATAGTCGCGCAGATCGAGGGGCGGGTCCTGCTCGCGAAGTTGCTCAACGATCCGACCCAGCTGGAGACGCTGTGGCGCAACTGCCTCGACCTCCTCCAGGTGCCGGCACAGGCACGGACCACCACCGGCTGAACGGACGACTGTCGCTGACCGTCCACTCCGGGCGCACTGCGCGGCCGCTCAGTAACATCGGCGAGGCACGATATTCAGGCGGACCACTCCCGACCGGAATCGAGCACCCGACATGACGACCGAGCAGACCACGTCTCCCCCACGTGCCGGTGTCAGGATCGCCGCTCAGGGGCTGGGTCAGAGCGTCCGGAGCGGTCGCCAGATCCTGACCGACATCTCGGTGAGCATCGCGCCGGGTGAGCTGGTCGCGATCATCGGTGCCAGCGGCGCCGGCAAGACCACCCTGCTGGAGATCCTCTCCGGAGTGCAGCGCCCGGTGGCGGGCACCGTCACGTACGACGGCAACACCACGGCAGGCACCATCGGTGTCGTTCCCCAGGACGACATCATCCACCGCGAGCTGCCCCTGGCCCGCACCCTGCGGTACGCGGCCCGACTGCGCCTGCCCTCCACCGCCGGGCCGGCCGAGATCAGTGACCGGGTCGCGGAGGTGCTCGCCGAGCTGCGACTCACCGACCGGGCCACCACGCCGGTCGGCCTGCTCAGCGGCGGTGAACGCAAGCGCGCCAGCATCGCCGTCGAGCTGCTCACCCGACCCGGCGTGTTCTTCCTGGACGAGCCCACCTCCGGATTGGACCCGGCGATCGCCGTGGAGCTGCTCCGGGTGCTCCGCGCGCTCGCCGACACGGGCACCACAGTCGTGCTGACCACTCACCAGGTCACCGACGTGGACCACTGCGACAGTGTCGTCGTGCTGACCCGTCAGGGCCGGTTGGCGTTCACCGGCACCCCGACCGCCGCCCGGGAGTTCTTCGGCCTGCGGTCCCTGGCCGAGGTGCACCTCCGGCTCGACGAAGCGACGCAGCCGGCCGAGTGGCCCGATCGCTTCGCCGAGCGGCGCGCGGCCGAACAGCCGCCCCGTACTCCCGACGGGGGTGACGTCGCCGCGACGCCGTCCCGGCGCATCGGCCGGCTGCGCCAGTGGGCGGTGCTCACCGCGCGCAACACGGAGATCGTCGTCCGCAACCGACTGACGTTGGCGATCCTGCTCGGCTCGCCGCTGATGGTGCTCGGCATGTTCGCGCTGCTGTTCCGCCCGGGGGCGTTCGAGCCGACCAGACCCAGCCCGACGGTGACCGTGATGATCCTGTTCTGGATCGCGTTCGGCGGCTTCTTCTTCGGGCTGACCTACGGGCTCCTCCAGATCTGCACCGAGCTGCCGATCCTGCGCCGGGAGCGGCTGGCCGGGGTCCGGCTGGTCCCGTACCTGTTGGCGAAGGTGGCGGTGCTGCTGCCGCTGCTGGCCCTGGTGGACCTGGCCCTGCTCGGGGTGCTGCGCGGCATGGACCGGCTGCCGCCGGTCGGCGGCGCCGACTTCGCCGCCCTGTACGCGACACTGCTGCTCTCTTCGGCGGCGGCGCTCGCCCTCGGTCTGCTCTGCTCGGCGGCCGTGTCCGACGCGGCCCAGGCGACGCTCCTGCTGCCGATGCTCTGCTTCCCACAGGTGCTGTTCGTCGGCGCGATCCTGCCGGTGCCGGCGATGGCGGTCGGCGGTCAGTGGCTCAGCTACGCGATGTCGAACCGGTGGGCGTTCGAGGGCCTGGGGCACACCGCCGGGGTGGAGCGGCTCTGGCGCGACGGCGGCTCCCCGCTCGGCCCGCCGCTGCTGGCCACGTACGGCGACAGCTTCTCCCGGCCGGTGTGGGTCGACTGGCTGGTGCTCGGCGGTTTCGTGCTGCTCTTCCTGGGCGCGGCCTGGGCGGTCCTGCTCCGACGGGATCCTCGTCGTGGGTCCTGACCCGATGCCGCCCGCCTCCCCCACGGCGCTGCCGGGATACGCCGCCACGGGCCGGATCGACGAGCTGCGCGCCACCGAGTACCGACACCTGGACACCGGCGGGCAGGTGTACCTCGACTACGCCGGAGCCGGGGTGGCCGCCCAGGCGCAGGTTCGCGCCCACCACGACCGGTTGCTCGCCGGCCTCTACAGCAACCCCCACTCGGAGAACCCCACGAGCGTGGCGGCGGGCTCGCTGGTGGAGTCGGCGCGACGCGCGGTGCTCGACTTCTTCCGCGCCGACCCGGACGAGTACGGGGTCATCTTCACCCCGAACGCCAGTGGCGCCTGCCGGCTGGTCGGCGAGGCGTACGACTTCGGCCGGGCCGCGCCGCTGGTGCTCACCTGGGACAACCACAACTCGGTCAACGGCATCCGTGAGTACGCCCGGTCGGCTCGCGCGTCCGTACGCTACCTGCCGCTGAACGGGCCGGAACTGCGGATCGCCGAGTCGGAGCTGGTCGCGGCGCTCGACGCCGGCCGGGGTGGCCTGACCCGCCGGTGGGGCCGGCCCGGTCGTCACGGGCTGTTCGCCTACCCGGCGCAGAGCAACTTCTCCGGGGTGCAGCACCCGCTGGGCTGGGTGGAGCTGGCCCAGCAGCAGGGCTACGACGTGCTGCTCGACGCGGCCGCCTTCGCGCCGACGAACCGGCTGGACCTCAGCGTCGTCCGACCGGATTTCGTCTGTCTGAGCTGGTACAAGCTCTTCGGCTACCCCACCGGGGTCGGCGCGCTGCTGGCCCGCCGTTCGGCGCTGGCCCGGTTGCGCCGGCCGTGGTTCGCCGGCGGCACGATCCGCGCGGTGAGCGTGCAGGGCGACTGGCACCGGCCGATGGACGACGAGTCGGCGTTCGAGGACGGCACGCTCAACTTCCTGAGCATCCCGGACGTGGAGTTCGGGTTGCGCTGGCTCGACTCGATCGGCGTGGACCTGGTCCACGCCCGGGTCGGCCTGCTCACCGAGTGGCTGCTGACGCGGTTGGCCACCCTGCGGCACGACACCGGCGGGCCGCTGGTCCAGGTGTACGGGCCGACGACGGGCGCGGGGCGCGGTGGCACCGTGACCTTCAACCTCCGCCACCCGGACGGCACGCTGGTCGACGAACGGCTCGTGGCGCGGGAGGCGGCAGCGGCGGGCCTCTCCCTGCGGACCGGCTGTTTCTGCAATCCGGGCGCGGCCGAGGGCGCGTTCGGGATGAGCCGGACGTCGATGCGGCAGCGGCTGTTGGCGGGGGTCGACACGATCGACCAGTACCTCACCACGCTGGGGCTGCCGACGGGCGGCGCGGTCCGCGTCTCGTTCGGACTGGCCTCGACCGCTACCGACGCGGAGCGCCTCGTCGACTTCGTCCAGTCGACCTACCTCAACCGGAGTGCCGGTACGGAGTCACCACTGCCACCTCGGCTGCGCTGCTGACCTGCCCGACCCGGCCGACTAGCTGACCTGGGCCACCGGCGCGGGGCGGTGCTTGATCTCCTCCATGAACGGGAACCGGGCGGTCAGCTCGGCGAACGTCAGGCCGGCCCGCCAGGCCGCGGCCACCTGGGCGACCTGCACCAGGTCCATGACGTCACCGCGGGCGAGAACCTCTCCCGAGACGCGCAGGTCAATCATGAAGTACCGGGCCTGCGATCCCAGCCCCACGCAGACCACGCCCTCGTCGGAGTGCAGCTCGGCGCAGGTGAACCGGGCCCGCCCCTGCTCCGGCGCGGTCACCCGGCCGACGTCGAGCCCGTGGCGGGCAGCAGTTTCGATCAGCGCGGGGGCCAGGCCACCCCGCTCGACCAGATCCGGGTAGAGGCGCACACCCAGCGCCGTCGACGCCTCGCTCATGACTGACTCCCACTTCCTTGTGACAGAGACCAGCAGCGCGCAGGTTACGGGAAAGTTTCCGGCACGCCTCGTCATCCTGTCCCGCGTGGACGCCCCACGGCAATAGGAAGGGTCGATTCGACCGCTATCGAGTAACCCTCAGCCGCGCCGAGCTCCTTCGATGGGTCGGCGTCGTCCATCTCGGAGGCATCGAGCGATGCCACTGCGACGACCGGCGTCGGCACGTCGCCGCTCACTCGTCAGCATCGGGCGGTAACGGACGGTCGTGATATTGGAAACACTCTTGACAGAAAGACGTCATATCGACATGCTTCGCTTAGAGAGCGCTCTCTATCCTGGTAAACCGCCTCCATCACCCCCACGCTGAGGAGCCTCCCGTGTTCACAGCCCGGCCCAGCCTCCGCTTCCGCCCGCTCGTACTCCTGGCGGCCACCCTCGTCGCGACCGCGACGGCGCTCGTCGTCCCGGCGCACCCCGACCGGGCCGAGGCCGCCATCGGTCCCATCAGCTGGCAGGACGAGTTCAACTCCCCCGCCGGCACGCCCGTCGACCAGAACAAGTGGCGCTTCGACACCGGCGGTGGCGGCTGGGGCAACAACGAGCGGCAGTACTACACGAACAGCACCAGCAACGCGGTCCACGACGGCCAGGGCAACCTGGTCATCACCGCCCGCCGGGACAATCCCGCCAACTACCAGTGCCACTACGGGCGCTGCGAGTACACGTCAGCGCGGTTGCTGACGGCGGCCACCTTCACCCAGACGTACGGGCGGTTCGAGGCCCGGATCAAGATCCCGCGTGGTCAGGGCATCTGGCCGGCCTTCTGGATGCTCGGCACCGGCGGCGGGTGGCCCGACGCCGGCGAGATCGACGTCATGGAGAACATCGGCCGGGAGCCCAACACCGTCTACGGCACCGTGCACGGGCCCGGCTACTCCGGAGCCGGCGGCATCACTGGCAGCCGCACCCTCGGCGCGCCGCTCGCCGACACCTTCCACACCTACCGGGTGGACTGGGAGCCGAACGTCATCACCTGGTACGTCGACGGGGTGCAGTACCACCGGGTCGACCCCGCTCGGCTCGGCGGCAGCCGCTGGGTGTTCGACCACCCCTTCTTCATGATCCTCAACGTCGCGGTCGGCGGTAACTGGCCCGGCTACCCCGACGGCTCGACCCAGTTCCCGCAGCAGATGCTGGTCGACTACGTCCGGGTGTCCAGCTACACCTCGGGTGGCGGGGGCGACCCCACTCCGGGCACCAACCGGATCAGGGGCGCGCAGAGCGGTCGCTGCATCGACATCCCCGGCGCGGACCCGGTCGAGGGCGCAAAGCTCCAGATCTGGGACTGCAACACCACGGCGGCCCAGAGCTGGACCTTCGCGTCCGACGGGACGGTCCGGGCGATGGGCAAGTGCATGGACCCGGCCTGGGCCGGCACCGCCAACGGCACCGAGGTCAACCTGGTCAGTTGCAACGGCAACACCGCGCAACGCTTCACCCTCAACGGCGCCGGCGATCTGGTCAACCTCAACGCCAACAAGTGCGTCGACGTACGGGAGGCCAACCCCAACAACGGTGGCAAGCTGCACCTGTGGGACTGCCTCGGCGCCGCCAACCAGAAGTGGTCCCGCATCTGATCACCCGAGCACCAAGGCGTGGGCCGTCCGAGGAGTCACTCGGGCGGCCCATCGCCGTAGCGACCTTCGCCCACCTCCTCGAACCAGATTGACTCGATGGGCGGGGACGCCAGGCTCATGACCACTATGTTCGGATTAGTCCTGAATCCGGCAGTCCGGGAGTGAGCTCATGTCGCACCATCTCGATACACCCCTGGCCGCTCAGGGCGGCCAGTTGTACATCGACGACCTGTACGTCTTCAACGGTGACCGCGCCACCGTGTTCGTCATGGACGTCAACAGCTCGGTGACCAAGGCCGACATCAAGCGCGGCTTCCACGCCGAGGCGCGTTACGAGATCAAGATTCACATCAACGGCACCGAGGCGGAGGACCTGACGTACCGGTTCGCCTTCGGCGAGCCGGACGGCGACGCCCGGCAGACCCTCCAGTTGTACGAGCTCACCGGCGCGGACGCCCGCGACGACGCCGCGATGGGCACCCCCATCGCCGAGGGGCGAACCGGCGAGGTGACGACCGGCGGCAACGTCCGGATCTGGGCCGGCCGGATCGCCGACCCCTTCTTCGTCGACCTCGACGAACTCGCCACCATCAACGGCGCGGTCAAGAACGGTTCGCGGGTGGACCGCTCGGCGTGGCGGGCCGACCAGGCCAAGAACAGCTTCGCCGGCACCACTGTCGAGTCGATCGTCCTCGAGGTCTCCCACGACGAGCCGCTGCTGCGCGACGGCACCGAGATCGGCGTGTGGTGCCGCACCATGCTGGCCACCGACGCGGGCGGGTGGCGCCAGATCAACCGCGCCGGCCACCCCATGATGTGGCCGATCTTCTGGCCCCACGACACCGACTTCTCCGACCCCGCCAACTTCCGGCACCCCGGCAACGACCTCGCCGAGGGCGGGGAGGAGATCGCGAACGCGGTCGCCGGGGTGGTCAAGGCGAACGGCACCGCACCGGATCCGCAGGCGTACGGCTGGAGCGTCGCCCGGCAGCTCTACCCCGACCTGCTGTCGTACACGGTCGGCACGGCAGCGAACTTCGGCTTCGCGGTCCGCAACGGACGAACCCTCGCTGACAACGCGCCCGAGGTGATGTTCTCCCTGGTCCTCAACACCGGCACCACTGCCGGCCTCACCTCGGAGGTCACGAAGGCCGCGCGTTCCGCCACGTTCCCGTACGTGGTCGCGGCCTGAATCCGCTCGTAGGGCTCGGCGGCCGGTACGGCGCCGAGCCCTTGCCGTGCGCGCCCGGGTGATGCTCGAGCCATTCGCGCCCGTATGGGCGTTTTGCGTAGATAGTCTCTTAAGTGCTTCCCAGCGCTCTTTAGGACAAAGGAGACTCGATGCGTAGAAAGATTCTCGCGGGCTTGGCCGGCGTCGCCGCCGTCGTCGCGCTCGCCGGACCGGCCGTCGCGGACACCACGGGCGACACGATCGTGACCCTCACCGTCGACGCCGCCGGTGGCCTGTCGATCACCGTGCCGGCGACGGCCAACATCGGTCACGGCATTGAGGGCTCGACCGTCACCGGTCTGCTCGGCCCGGTCACCGTGCTGGACCAGCGAGGTTCGCTCACCCCCAACTGGACCGCCAGCGTCATCTCCACCGACTTCACCACCGGTGGCGGCTCCTCCGGAGAGACGATCCCGAACATCAACGTTCTGTACTGGTCCGGCCCCGCCACGGCGACCGCCGGCAGTGGCACCTTCACGCCGGGCCAACCCACCGCGGCCCAGCAGGTGATCATCAACGTCCCCCGGACGGCGATGACCCACACCGGCGGCACCGGCAACAACTTCGCCACCTGGAACCCCACCCTGGTGGTGAACATCCCCATCGGCACCGTCCAGGGTGTCTACACCGGGACGGTGACACATTCGGTGTTCTGAGCCGCTCGGCCGGCTGGTGCTGCTGGCCTCGGTCGCCCTCGTGGCGCTCGGGGTTTCGGCGGCACCAGCCGTTGCCGTGCGGGAGCAGCGACAGGACCCGGCCGAGGAAGCCGCGATCAGCATCCGGATGCTGGACATCCCTGCCAGTCGGGTTGAGGACCCGAGGGCCCAGGTCTACATCGTGGATCACCTGAAACCCGGCACGACGATCAACCGCCGGGTCGAGGTGCAGAACACCTCCGCCGAGGTGCAGAAGATCGAGTTCTATTCCGGAGCCGCTTCGGTCGAGAACAACGCCTTCACAGTGCCCGAGGGGCGTACGGGTAACGAACTGAGCGGGTGGATCCGGCTGAAGACCGCCACGATGCGGCTGGACCCGGGCGAGCGACGACCGGTCGAGGTCGAGGTCGCCGTGCCGAAGAAGGCGTCGAAGGGCGAGCGGTACGCCGCGATCTGGGCGCAGGTCACCAGCACGAAGGAGCGCACCGGCAACGTCACCCAGATCCACCGGGTGGGCATCCGGGTCTACCTCGACATCGGTCCCGGTGGTGAGCCGCCAACGGACTTCCGGATCGAAGGGTTGGCTGCCGAGCCGGGCGCCGGTGAGTTCCCCGTGGTCACCGCGAAGGTCACCAATACCGGCGAACGTGCGCTGGACATGACCGGCACCCTGTCGCTGACCAAGGCGGCGGTCCAGGCCGGTCCGTTCAAGGTGACCAACGGCGTGACGATCCTGCCCGGCCAGAGCGGTCAGGTCCGGATCGAGGTCAACCAGGCCCTGCCCGCCGGGACGTGGGACGTGCACGCGAAGCTCGCCAGCGGCACCGTGGAACGCACCGCGACCGGGAAGATCGTCCTACCCGTCGCGGCGCCGATGACAGTCGCGACGTCCAGCGGGCCGAGTTGGCTGGTCTACACGGTCGGCGGCATCGCCCTGCTGGTGCTGGTCACCCTTGGTGGCTGGTACCTCGTCCGCCGACGCCAGGCCCAGTGGGCCTGACCACCCACCCACCGCCCCACCCCATCTGCCCGGCCGTTCCCCCGGAACGGCCGGGCAGCATCGTTCCACGAGTCGATCACGGAGTTGTGGTGCGCGGCTTGCGATCTAAAAGACCGATTCGCCACCCACCACAACTCCTTGATCGACGGGGCTGGGGCGGGGGGCGGGGCGGGGGCTAGATGACCGAGTGCGTCACGACCGACACGTAGTTGCCGACCACCACGCCGGACGGGAGAGTCACGAACAGCGTGGGGTTCCAGGTGGCGGAGTTCGGGCCTCCCGCCTGACCTGACCATCCTGCGGCCACCCGCGGGGTGTTCAGCACCGCCCCGGGCTGCGGAACGAACGATCCGACACCGGTGCTGGCGAGGGCGGGCCCCGAGGCGTACGTGATGTTGCTGTTGGGGATGGTCTCGCCC
Organism: Micromonospora sp. DT15; assembly: GCF_049841475.1. Lineage (NCBI taxonomy): Bacteria > Bacillati > Actinomycetota > Actinomycetes > Micromonosporales > Micromonosporaceae > Micromonospora > Micromonospora sp. DT15. Next base: position 799,449 of record NZ_JBNCKJ010000001.1, on the reverse strand, counting down.
CCCGAGCCGGAGCCGGTGGTGAAGCTCGTGCTGGAGACGACGCTGACCCAGTTGCCGGAGAAGGGGCCACGGTCGTCGGTGACGGTCACCGGGCCGAGTTGGCCCGAGACGCCGGTGGTGCCCGAGGTGACGGTGCCGAGCGCCGAGATCGCCGGGACGCTGATGGAGAGTCCACCGAGCGGGGTGATGACCAGGTCGACCGGTCGGGTCGCGGACTGGTCGAACGAGTCGGTCACCCGGACGGTGAACGGGAACGTCCCGGACACTGTGGGCGTGCCGGAGAGCAGGCCCGTGACCGGGTCGAGGGTCAGCCCGGCGGGCAGGCTCCCGGCGCTGACCGACCAGGTGAACGGGCCGGTGCCGCCGGTCACCGTGAGCTGGTACTGGTACGGCTCGTACGCCTTGCCGGGTGGGGGCGGTGGGAAGGTCAGCGTCGGTGGCGCGTTGACCGTCACCGGCCCGGAGGGGGCCGACTGCGGGCCGGTCCCGCCAGCGTTCGTCGCGGCCACCCGGAAGGTGTACGTGGCACCGGCGGTCAGCCCCGTGACGATCTGGGTCGTGGCGGTTCCGCTGAAGACCCGGGGTGTCTGCGCCACCCCGTTGAGGTACGGCGTCACCGTGTAACCGGTGATCGGCGACCCTCCGTTGGCCGGGGCCGTCCAGCTCACCCTGGCGGCGTTGGTGCCGGCGGTGGCCGAGGTGTTCGTCGGTGCTCCCGGCACTGTGTACGGGACCACGGCCGCCGAGGGTGGGCTGGCCGCCCCGGTGCCGAACGCGTTCACCGCCGCCACCCGGAAGGCGTACGACGAGCCTGCGGTGAGCCCGGTCAGGGTGCGGCTGGTGGTGGAGGCGTCGAAGGTCAGGGTCGGTTGGGTGACGCCGTCCCGGATCGGGGTGATCAGGTAGCTGGTGATCGGGCTGCCGTTGTTGTCCGGTGCGGTCCAGCTCACTGTGGCGCTGGTGACGCCCGCGACCGCTGTGGGGGTGGTGGGCGTGCCTGGCGTGGAGGCGTAGACGAAGTTCGCCGACCCGGCCGAGCCTCGGGTGACGACGCTGACGGTGACCGTCGCCGGGCCGGACCGGGCGGGCATGGACGAGATGGCGAGGGTGCCGTTGGGGTTCACTGTGAAACAGCCGGCGGCCGGGCCGGAGGTGCACGGCAGCAGCAGCACCGACGTGCCGGCCTGCTGCTCGGCGGCGGTGCCGATGGTGATCGCGGTCGCGCCGGTGAGGTTGCTGCCTCCGACGGTGACCGCGATGCCTCCGGAGACCGAGCTCAGGGCCGGGGTGACGGTGACGCCGCTGGGTGCGGTGGCGGGCACGGCAGGCGTGGTGGAGTTGGAGAAACCGGGGTTGGCGTCGATCGACGACGAGGTCGCCACCGTGGCGGTCTGGATCAGCGACGGCGTCACACCGGCGCCGGTGACTGTCGCGACGACGGTGATCGGCGGCAGGGAGGTGCCGCCGGCGAACGGGCCGTTGCTGTTGGTGCAGGTGATGCTCTGCCCGGACGGTGCGGCACAGACCCAACCGGAGCCGTACGCGCCGCGCGGCACGACACCGGCAGGCACGGTCTGGGTGACCGAGATGGGTGCCGTCTCGGTGGCGCCGGCGTCGACCCCGGCGGTGATCGAGTAGGTGACCGGGTCACCGGGCTGCGGGGTGGCCCCGACCGCGCTGGTCTGCGCCACGCTCAGGTCCGGTACCGGGTTGAAGCTGACCGTCCGCGCGTTGTCGACCTCGTGGAAGTCAGTGACCGAGCCGGTCGAGCCCACCCAGCCGAAGGCGAGTTGCCGTGGGTAACCGCTGGCGTTGAGCCAGGTCGGCGACGGGTACAGGCTGGGCGACACGACCGGTAGGCTGCCCGCCAGGGTCCGCGCCGACCCGCCTACCGGGGTGAACCTGACCCGGTACTCCCCGGCCGGCACGGTGATGCCGGTGTCGGTGGTGAACGGCGATGAGGTGGTGTTGGCGACCACCTCGACCGGCACCACGGACGCGGCCCGGGTGGCGGCCCGCAACGCCAGTGCCGCCGACGAGGTGGTGGTGGCGGTGCTGTTGATTGCGCAGTAGCCGACCCCGTTGCGGCCCGGCCCTCGGATCACGACCTGCCCGGGGACCCGCCCGTTGGTGGTCGAGATGTACGGCGGGTTGGTGCAGCCGGTGCCCTGGTAGGTGCTGTTGCTGAAGTTGCCGTAGACGTCCAGCCCGACGCCGAGGTAGCCATTGGAGAGGCCCACCGATGCGCCGTTGAACGCTGCCGAGTAGCCGAGCGAGCCGCCCGGCTGACCGAGGGTGGACGGGGGCCTCGGGTTGGCCGGGTCGACGGCGGCCAGCACGAAGGCGATGCCATCCGCACCGGTGCTGATGCCGCCGTACTGGTAGGTGTTGAAGGTGACGTGCAGACCCTGCGAGGTGGGCACGCCGACCGCCCCGAACACCCCGCCCTCCCGGTTCAGGGTGGCGGGGGTGAGGCGCAGTTTGCCCGAGCCCTGCGGGTCGGTGGACGTGGTGCAGCTCAGCAGCGGCCCGGTGGTCGAGTTGCCCGCTGCGCTCAGGCAGGCGGCGTTGGTCGCGAGCGCGACGGGCACACCTGGCACCGACACGGCGCCGAGGCCGTTCGCTGTGTTGTTGTGGAAGGGTTGGTCGAACAGGACGGAACCGGCCGCCCACGCCGGGAGGGGTGCGACCGCGAGAACGCCCACGGTCACGGCTGCCACCAGCGTTGCGATGCTGCTCTGACGACGCCGGCCCCGAAACGACATGCCCACTCCCAGCTTTCACTCCAGTCCCGAGCTGGACTATATCCCCCAAAAACACCCATATTTCTCGTACGGGGATAAAGCCGGCCCAGGACTCGGCCCTCAGAAACGCACCGACCTCCTCGGCATGGCCGAGGAGGTCGGTGCGCCGGGGCTGGGAGCTGTCAGCCCTCGATGTCGCGGGGGTCACGGCTGCGGGGGTAGGTGTTCTTCTCCCCGATCGTGCCGTCCTGCTTCTTGATCACGTGCTCGACGCCGCGGTCGGCCGCCATCTCGCGGCCCTGGGCCTGCGCGTCAGCCTTCACGTCATGCGTGCTGGTGGCCCGCTCGTGGCCCTCCGGCTTGTTCTTCCACTGCCCGTCCTCGTGGTACGTGTCGACATCACCCTTGGCCATGGCCGGCTCCTCCCTGCGTCGGAACTGTCTCCCGAATCAGTGCCCCGAGCCGTGCGGGGCAAACCGGATTCCTCAGGAGACGGCCGGGCAGTTGTTGCTCACCCGCCGGAGGATCTGTTCGCGTTCGTCGGTGGTGATGCCCGACGGCGCGCCGTCGAAGTGGGTCTCTACCTTCTCCCAGCCCTTGCGCTGCTCGTAGTGCAGGTGCGGCGCGCCGGAGTTGCCGGTGCTGCCGAGCCGTCCGATCTGGTCACCCTGGGCCACCTTCTGGCCGACGGTGACCAGTGGTGGTTCGAGCATGTGCAGGTACTGCGTCTCCCACTTGCCGCCGTGGTCGATCTTCACCCAGTAGCCGCCGCCGCGCCCCCGCGGGCCTTCCGGGTTCTCCGGGTTGCGGCCGCCCAGCGAGCCGTTGATGCCCGCCACTGTGACAGTGCCGGCGTACGACGCGAGCACCGGCCGCCCCCACGTCTCGCCCTCGACCGGGAAGAAGTCGACGTCGTAGTCGTCGTGACCGGGGTAGGTGCTGAGCTGCCACGTCTCGCCGCAGGTCACCGGCATCTGGAAGAGCGGGCGCGGACCGGCCGGTCGCAGCATCGGCACCGCGACCACCGCGACACCCACGAGGGCCGCCACCGCGACGAGCGCGAGCAGGATGCGGATGGCACGGCTTCGAGGGCGGCGGTGGGAGCGGGATCGGGTGGGGCGACCGGTCGTCACCGGGCCGAGCATGGCAGATCCGGGCAACCTCCCGGCTCCGAGGTGGCACCCCCACAGCCTTGACATTGCACTCGAATCGCAAACGAGATACCGTCAGATGCAATGCAGTTGTATTGCAACGAGAGTGGGCTCCCATGCACGTGATCGCATTGTCCGAGGTGACCGACGCCATGACCGCCCTGGTCGGGGGCAAGGCGGCCGGGCTGGGCGAGCTGATCCGGCACGGCGAGCAGGTCCCCGACGGCTTCTGCGTCACCACCGAGGCACACCGGCTCGGCGTCGTCCCCACCGCCGAGGTCGTCGCCGCGTACCAGCGGCTCGGCGCGGGCCCGGTGGCGGTGCGCTCCAGCGCGACAGCCGAGGACCTCCCGGACGCGAGCTTCGCCGGGCAGCAGGACACCGTCCTCGACGTCACCGGCACCGACGAGCTGATCGCCGCCATCGAGAAATGCTGGGCTTCGCTGCACAGCGACCGGGCGACCGCCTACCGCGACGCCCGCGGCATCGATTCCCGGACAGTGCGGATGGCCGTCGTCGTGCAGCGCATGGTCAGACCCACTGTGGCGGGAGTGCTGTTCACCGCGAACCCGCTGACCGGGCGCCGCGACGAGATGGCCGTCGACGCCGCTGCCGGCCTCGGCACCACAGTGGTGGACGGCGCCGCCGCCGTCGACCACTACATTCTCGACGACATCACGCGCGCCGAGGCCGGATGCCTGACGTCCCCGCAACTGGCCCGCCTCCGCGCCACCGGCGAGCGGTTGCAGGCCCACTTCGGCTGCCCACAGGATGTCGAGTGGGCGATCGACGCGGAGGACGTGCTGTGGCTCCTCCAGTCCCGGCCCATCACCAGCCTGTTCCCCGCCCCACCGTCCAGCGAGAAGCCCCTCCCCCGCGTCTACCTGGAGTTCGGGCACGTCCAGGGCATGCTGCAACCGGTCACCCCGATGGGCATGTCGACACTGCGCAGGCAGATCGCCGCGATGCTCGCCGCGCTCGGGGTACGTGTCGAGATCGTCGACATCGGCGGTCGCCTCTACGGCGACCTGACCGACCTGGCCCGCGACCGGTCGTCCCGCAAACGGCTGGTGAAGCTCCTGGCTGTCGACTTCGGGCCGCGCGCCCAGGCGGTGATGCAGCACGTGCTGGGGGATCCCCGGTTCGCCCCGACCAGCGGCGGCGACCGGCGCGGTAGGGCATCGGGAGCCGCGTCGCTGCGGACGGCCCGTCGCGCGGTGGCGGGGATCCTGCGGGCGCTGGCCCGTCCCGAGGCCGCGCGGACCCGGATGTTCGAGGCGGTCGAGCAGCTCAGGGTGAGCTCAGCCGCCCCCGCCGACCTGCGTACCACCGGCGACCGGCTGCGCTTCGTGCAGGAGCAGGACGCCGACGCCGACGACACCGCCGACGCGATCATGTGGCCGATCGTCGCCGGGATGCTCGCCGCCGCCCTGCCGACCGCGCTGCTCAAAGGCGTCGCCGGCCCGGACGAGATCCACACCGTGCTGGGCGGCATGCCGCACAACGTCACCATCGAGATGGACCTGGCCCTGTGGCGGCTCGCCCAGGGCGTGGGCGACCACCGCCGGCTTCTCCTCGACACCCCGCCGGCCGAGTTGGCCGCACGCCACCTGCGCGGCACGCTGCCCGACATCGGCATGGCGGCCTTCCTGGACGTGTACGGGCACCGGGGCGTCGCCGAAGTCGACCTCGGGGTGCCGCGTTGGGCGGAGGACCCCACGCCGGTCTTCGCCGCGGTCGCCAACTACCTGCGGGTGACCGATCCGCAACAGGGCCCCGACCAGCGCTTCCAGCGGGCCGCCTCAGCGGCGGAGACAGCGCTGGAGGAGTTGGTCACCCGAGCGCGCCGTCGGCGGCCGGTGCGGGGCCGGCTCGCCGGTTTCCTGTTGCGCCGCGCGCGATCGTTGGCCGGCCTGCGCGAGGCCGGCAAGTTCGCCGGGCTGTACCCGCTGCGCGAGACCCGTCGCCAACTGCTGCTCATCGGTGCCGACCTGCACGCCCACGGGTTGCTGGACCAGCCCGACGACATCATGTTCCTGACCCTCGACGAGGTGCACACCGCCGTACACCAGGGTGTTGATCTGCGCGGCACCGTCACCGCCCGGCGGGCGGTGCACCGCCGGGAGCTGCGGCGTCGGACCGTGCCGGTGGCACTGCTCTCCGACGGTACGGATGTCGAGACCGTCCTGCCGGCGGTATCGACCGGCGACGGGACGCTCGCCGGAGTGGGCGCGTCGGCGGGCCGGGTGACCGGCCCCGCCCGGGTCGTGCACGACCCGGGCACCGCCCACGTCGAGCCCGGCGAGGTCCTGGTTGCCGCGACCACGGACCCCGGCTGGACCCCGCTGTTCCTCACCGCGGCGGCGCTGGTCACCGAGACCGGCGCGATCATGGCGCACGGCCCGACAGTGGCCCGTGAGTACGGCATTCCCGCCGTCATCTGCGTGCCGGACGCCACCCGGACCATCACCACCGGGCAGCTCGTCACAGTGGACGGCGGCGCCGGAACCGTCACGCCGCACGGACCGTCGACCCCCGAGCGAGTAGGACGACCATGACCGACACGAGGACACCGACCAGGGCGCGGGTGGGCCCGCTGCTGCGTCGGGCGGCCGAGGCCGAGGCCGCGACGTGGCGCAGCCTGTACGTGTGGGCGCGGCGTCGTCCACTGCCGCTGGGGCCCGGCGACGAGCCGTTCGGCTACCTCGGCGTGGTCAAGCCGATCCTGGGCATCTTCATCGGCCTGTCGGTCGTGGAGATCCCGATCTTCGACGTGGTGGTCACCCACGTGGTGCCGTGGCGGCCCGCCCGCTGGATCGTTCTGGGCCTCGGCATCTGGGGTCTGCTCTGGATGATCGGCCTGTTCGCCAGCATGACGATCCACCCCCACGTCGTGGGCGACCGGGGCCTGCGGGTGCGGCTCAGCTCGGGCATCGACATCTGGATCCCGTGGACGGACGTCGAGGCGCTGCGCAAGCGCTACCGATCGCTGCCGTCGAGCAGATCCGTGCAGGTCGAACAGGAGGGCGACCGGCGGGTGGTGTCCATCTCGGTCGGCAGCCAGACCAGCATCGACGTCCTGCTGCGCCGGCCGCTGACCTTCGACCTGCCGAGGGCCGGGTCCACGCCGGTGAACGAGCTGCGACTGTACGCCGACGACCCGGACGGCCTGCTGCGCAGCGCGCGGGGCACTCCGGTGAGCCAGACCGCCAGCCGGTGACCACCGCGCTGGCGGAGTCTCCGGGCCACCCACTGTGAAACGATCGAGGCCATGCCCAAGAAGGTCGATCACCAGGAGCGACGCACCCTCATCGCGGACGCGCTGATGCGGGTCGCCGCGGATCAGGGCCTGGAGGCCGTCAGCCTTCGTCACGTGGCCGCCGAGGCCGGGGTCTCGGCGGGGATGGTCCAGCACTACTTCCGGACCAAGGACGAGATGATGGCCTTCGCGTTGAGTGTGGTGCGGGAGCGCAGCCAGAGCCGGGTCACCGAGGCGGTGGCACGGCTGGGCGAGACCCCGTCACCTCGACTGCTGCTGCGGACGATGCTCGCCGCGCTGCTGCCGCTCGACGAAGGCACCCGCGACAACGGGCGGGTGGCGCTCGCGTTCCTCGCCTACACGGCGGTGCGACCGTCGGCCGCGCCCAGCCTGCACGAGGACACCGCGCAGTTCACCGGGTTCATCGCCAGCGTCCTGCCCGACCGGCACGGCGTCGCCGCCGCGGCCGGCCTGCTGGCGCTGATGGAGGGGCTCGGTGTCTACCTGCTGGGCGGGCAGTACACCGCCGAACAGGCGCTGGGCGCGCTGGACGCCCAGCTGGACCTGCTCTTCGGCTCGTCGGCGGCCGCCTGAGCGTTCGTGGTCGTACCGCGCCCTCAGCAGCGCGGCACGTTCGGGATGTACCCGTCGTAGCCGGTCAGCACGAAGGCGTCGGAGACGTAGCGGTTGGTGCCGATCCGGTTCCAGACGGCAGTCGTGCCGTACGGGCCGGTGACAGTGCTGCCGACGGCCTGGCAGTAGACGGCGACGGTGGCGCCGTCGGCGACCGAGCCGACGACCGGATAACTGGCGCCGGGGCCGGAGCGCACGTTGAGGCTGGACGCCTCGGTGGTCACCGTGCCGGAGCCGATGCCGGTGATGCCATTCACCAGCTGCATGTAGTAGGTCCAGTTCCAGTTCGGGCCCGGGTCGGTGTGGGTGGCACCGGGCACCTCACTGTGGGCGATGATGTGCGCACGATCCCTGGCTACGCCGTACTTCGTGGTGAGGCTGCGGGTGAGCGCGGCCGAGGCGCGGTACATGGCGTCGGTGAACCAGGCGAAGTTGTCGACGAACCCCTCGTGCTCGATGCCGATCGACTCGGTGTTGTAGGTCCAGTTGCCGGCGTGCCAGGCGATGTCCTTCTCCCGCACCGACTGGGTGACGGCCCCGTCGGAGGAGCCGAAGGTGTAGTGCGCGCTGGCCTGGGCGGCCGGGTTCTGGAACCAGCTGACAGCGCCGGCGTACGAGCCCTGCGTCAGGTGGATGACGATGCGGGTGACCGGGTAACTGCCCGGTCGACTGGCCGCCGTGTAGTTGCTCGTGCTGGCCGGCGCCCACGCGGCCGGTCCGTAGTCGGTGCTCAAGGTGCCGATCCCGCCGAGCACGGCGGCCCGCTCCAGGCCACCCCGCCGGGGCGCGACCGGTCGCCCAGCCACCGCCTCGCCGCGCTCGGTGAACCCGGTCCGCAGCAGGCCGTAGATGGTGTCGGCGTAGAGCCGCGCGACCGACGCCTCGCTGGCGCCGCCGTACCGGGCTACCGCTCCGTACCAACCGTTCACGTCGTCGCGCGCCGCGGCGGTGAGGCCGGCCTGATCGGCGTACGAGCGCAGCACGGCTGCCGCCCCGAGCACGTTCGCCGTGGGTTCGGTCCGCAGCGCGGTCGGGCTGAGCCGGGTGAGCGCGGCAGCCTCGTCCAGGGTGCGCACGCCGGGGACGCTCGCCAGGTGCATCAGCCCGTGACCGCCCGCCGCGCTTGGTGTGCGGGCGTGCATGTCGAGCCGCGACTCGGCGTACCCCAGTGCCACCAGCAGGTCGCGTGGCACGTCGTACCGCGCCGCGGCGGTGTCGAAGGCGACGGCGAGCGGGGCGGCCGGCGCTGGCGTTCCACCGGGGTCGGCGACAGCCGGTGACGCGACCGCGACGAGTCCGGTCAGGGCGGTGGTCAGGGCGAGCAGGAGCCGGCCCCGGTGGAAGGTGCGAACGGACATGAGCCCTCCTTGCGGTGACTGCCGGTTGGCGGCCGGTGAGCCGCCAACCCGCAGGGATGGACCTCGTCAGCACCAGCCGTTGATCGGGCCGTTCACACCGGTCGACAGGTAGGCGTCGGACACCCAACTGCCGTCGCTCAACCTGTTCCAGAGCGCCGTGGTGCCGTACCGGCCGGTGTGGGAGGTGCCGTTGGCGGAGCAGGAGATGGTGACCGTTGCGCCGTCGGCCACCGAGCCCAGCGAGCCGTAGCCGGTCCCCGGCCCGGCACGTCGGGTGAGCACCCCGCCGCCGTTCGCGTCGACGACCCCCTGGTTGAAGCCGAGCGCGCCGTAGTTGTACAGGCCGCCGCCGGCACCGGCCCAGGCCGACCCGTGCCGCGCCCCGCCCTGGTACGCGGCGGCGCCGTTGGCGAGTACCCACTTGCCGATGTCGTGGCCGGCGATCGGCACGTACGCGCTGTTCTGCCGGAGCCCGAAGTGGACGTGCCGGCCGTAGGCGGCTCCGCCGCAGGTGACGTCGGTGCCGGTGTTGCCCAGGACGGCGCCCTGGCCGACGCTGGCGCCGTTGACGGAGATGCTGTTCCACAGGTGGTAGTAGTCGGTCGAGTAGCCCCGGTCGTGAATGACCCGGATCCACCCCTGACACATCGTGTACGCCGCCCCGGCGCGGGCGGCGCGGACCACCTGGTCGCCACCGGCCAGGTCGACGGAGCTGTACGGCGACTCGGTTCCGCCCCAGCCGTGCGGGCCGCTGGTGAGCGTCCACGTCTGGCCCACACCGAACGGCAGGGCCATTCCGGTCCGGTAGTCCCCGCCCGCGTACATCGGGGTGGGGGTTGTGGTGAGCACGCTCTTCTCCTGGCTTGTCATCAGGGGCGATTCGGCGGCCAGCGCACCGAAGGTTGCCTCGCCGTCGAAGGCGATGCGCCACCCGGCGGGCTCGGACCGGGCGATGAAGATCGACCCGGTCGGGTGGGCGTCCTTCTGTCGGGGCGCGAGCGCGACGGCGGTGCCGAAGGCCCACCGGCCGCTGGTGCGGCTGACGGTGATTCGGGTCTCTGGTTGGGCATCGGCGGCGGACAGCTCGGCGGTGCCGAGCAGTTTGGCGGTCACCGCACTGGTGAGCGTGGGGGTCACGGCTGCGGCGGCGGCACTGGGCGCGGCCCCGATCAGGCTCGTGATCGTCATCAGGGCCGCGGCGACGCCGCCGGCCAATCGTCGACCGTGTTTCATCGTGCCCTCACTTCCGACGGGTCCAGGCCAGAGCGATGGGGCGCCCGCAGCCACCAGGGGTTGAGGTACTAGCGGGTTGACCAGGGGCTATCGCACGACCACGGAGACGGACGTAAATATTGATGACGATTGTTGTGTAGTAAAACGTCGAAGTCAACGCGCTCATCGAAGGTTTCCTACAGGTTTCCGGACCGCCGGGGCCGCGGACCGGACCGTCAGGTGAGCGGGGACGGCGACTCCGCGCCGGGGATGACAAGCGTCGGCGTGCCGGACCCGTCCGCCGCAACGCTCCAGACGTCGGGCTGGCCGTCGTCGCGGCGCAGCGTGTAGGCCAGCTTGCCGTTGTCCAGCCACGCGGCCTGGTCATCGACGCTGCGGACCTCGGCGGTCGCGGTGACCCGCATGCTCGACAGGTCCAGGACCGACAGCCGCCAGCCCTTCGCCGGGTCGGCGTCGACCGCCTCCTTGAACGCGAGCCGGGTGCCGTCCGGTGACAGCGACGGGCATTCGACGTTCTCCTTCAGCGTCTCGACGGTACGAGCCGCGAGGTCACCCCGGACGAGGTATCTCCTGCCCCCGGTCGCCATCGTCGCGTAGAAGCGGTTGTCGTCGGCGGTGAAGGTGACGCCCCAGTAGTTGACGTCCGCGTTGCGGTAGCTCCGGCCGTCCCGGGTGATCGCGAACTCTTCGAGCGAGGCCACAGTGGTGCCGGTGCGGGCGTCGAGGATCCCGGTGCGGGTGGAGAAGCCACTGGAGGTGTACGAGTCACCACCGACGAACGTCGTCCAGGAGACCATCCGGCCGGACGCCGACACCCGGGCACGGTTCGGCAGCCCCGGCACACTGACCGCCCTCGTCTGGCGCAGCGTCGCGTCGAGGACGACGACCTGGTACGACCACGCGGTCTCCGGCTTCAGGCAGACCCCGGTGCCGCCGGCCGCGTACACCCGGAGGCATTCCAGGCCGGCGATCGTGCGCGGCCCGGCGGGGTCGGTCGCGGCGACTGTGGAGACGTGCCGGTCGGTGATCGCCAGCAGGCGCGGCCCGGACGTCAAGGTGACCGCCTGCTCGGCGTCGGCGGGTGGCGGCGTCCGGGGAACCTGCCCGGCCCTGGCGGCGTAGCCGGCCGCCACCGCGCCCAACAGCACGGCCGAGGCGACCACCACACCGAGCTTCGCTCGGGTCGACATCGCGGTCATCGGGGCACCTTCCGGGTGGTGAGTCGGGACGGGGAGGCCAGCAGGAGCAGCGTGCCGACCAGGACGCCGGCGACGGCCACGGCCGCCGCGCGGATCGCGCTCTCCGGCCCCCACGCCTGCCAGGCCAGACCGAACAGCACGGAGGAGACGAGGTACGCGAGGGCCTGCCCGGTCTGCACCAACGCGATTCCGGTGGTCCGCAGACGCGCCGGCAGCACCGGACCGGCGAGCGCGATGAGGACCCCGTCGGTGGCCGCGTAGAAGGCGCCGTACAGGGTCAGCGCGAGGGCGATCAGCGGCCAACCGTCGACCGGGCCGGCCAGCAGCAGGTACGTCGTGCCGAGGGCGGTGTAGCCGCCGATCACCACGGGCAGGCGACCGATCCGGTCGGCGAGTACGCCGAGCGGAGCGGCGAGCAGCAGGTACGCCAGGCTGGTTCCCACCGCGAGCAGCGGAAACCAGCGCAGGCCGAGGTCCATTCGGCGTTGCAGCAGCAGGTACACGAAGCCGTCGCCGATGGTGGCCAGCCCGAGCATCGCGGCGGCCAGCACCAGCCGCCGGGCCGGTCCTGCGCGCAGCAGCCCGAACGCCTCGCGGACGGAGACCTTCGCCTCGTTGGTCTCGTCCGCCGCCCCGCCGTCCACCCCCTCGCCGGACGGCTGCTCCCTGACGAAGAGCACGAGCACCACCACGGCCAGGGCTGCGATGCAGAAGCTGGTGACGAACACCGCGTCGTACGACTGCCCGACGACCAGCAGGACCGCGAACGCGGCGAGTGGCCCGAGGAACGCGCCGACGCTGTCCATCGCCCGGTGCACCCCGAACGCCCGACCCAGCGCCTCCGGTGGCGTGGAGAGCGTGATCAACGCGTCACGCGGCGCGCTTCGCACCCCCTTGCCGATCCGGTCGACGGCGATGACCGCGCCGATCGCCGGGATCGACCGACCAGCGAGCAGCAGACCGAGCTTCGCGACCGCCGAGAGCGCGTACCCGATGCCGGCGATCAACTTGCGCCGCCGGAACCGGTCGGCGGCGAAACCACCGACGACCCGCAGCAGCGCTGTGGCGCCGGTGTGGACGCCGTCCAGCACGCCGAAGGCCACCGGGCTGAGGTGCAGGCCCAGCACCAGATAGAGCGGCAGGACCGCGGCCACCATCTCGGCCGACACGTCGGTGATCAGACTGACCGTGCCGAGCGCGACGACATTGCCGCTGACCATCGTGAACCGACGGCGGCGAGGCCCCGATCCTGGCTCATCGGCGACCGGTCGGGAGACGGTCGACAGGTACACGAGCATCTCCTCTGATCGACGGGCAGCCATCGTCCGTACTCAGTGGAGGAGGCACAACGCACCGCGGGTGGCATCCGGGCGAGGGACTGTTTAACAGGCTCCCAACAGCGAGGTGTTCGCCTGTCGGGACGCACTGTTCATCCGCCCGTCGCCCGCCGGCTCATCGACCTTCCTACATTCCTTGCGCTCTTCCCACGAGGTAAGGAGTCCTGGATGGACATTCGATTCCCCCGTCCGTCGGTGACGCTGGGGGTGGTCACGGTGATCGTCGCCGCGACCGCCGCCGTCGTCGTGACCGGCGCCGGCGCGGCGTCGGCGGCGAGCGTGACCTTCACGCCCGTCGCCGACACCTACGTCCAGAGCGACACGGCGGCCACCAACTACGGCACGTCCACGCAGGTCGTGGTCGACAACTCGCCCGTGCGGCGCTCGTTCCTGCGCTTCACGGTGAGCGGTGTCAGCGGCACGGTGACCGGCGCCAAGCTGCGACTGCGCACGATCAGCGGCAACAGCGGCAGCGACGCCGGTGGCACGTTCCGCCGGATGTCCAACACGACCTGGTCGGAGACCGGCACCACCTGGAACAACCAGCCGACCATCGACGGGGCCACGCTCGGCACGATCGGCGCGGTCAGCGGCAACACCTGGTACGAGGTCGACGTCACTGCCGCTGTCACCGGCAATGGCACGTACAGCTTCGGTGCCACCTCGACCAGCGGTGACGGCGCCTACTACGACACCCGCGAGAGCGGCGCTGACGCTCCGCAATTGGTGGTCACCACCGGCAGCACCACGCCGCCCCCGTCGGGCGACCCGGTCTTCGTCGGCGCCGGCGACATCGCCGACTCGGGCTCCGGCGACAGCGCCACAGCGACGCTGCTCGACAGCATCCCGGGAACGGTCTTCACCACCGGCGACAACGTCTACGACAGCGGGACGGCGTCGCAGTTCAACAGCTACTACGAGCCCACCTGGGGTCGGCACAAGTCCCGCACCCGCCCGTCGCCGGGCAACCACGACTACAACACGTCGGGCGCGAGCGGCTACTACAACTACTTCGGTACGTCGGCCGGCCCGAGCGGTCGCGGGTACTACTCGTTCGACCTGGGCAACTGGCACGTCGTGTCGCTGAACTCGAACATCAGCATGTCGGCCGGCTCGACGCAGGAGCAGTGGCTGCGCGCGGACCTGGCCGCCAGCAGCAAGCCGTGCACTATCGCGTACTGGCACCACCCGCTGTTCACGTCCAGCTCCAACCACGCGCCGTCGACGTCGACGCGCCCGCTGTACCAGGCTCTCTACGACTACAACGCCGACGTCGTGGTCTGGGGGCACAACCACGTGTACGAGCGGTTCGCCCCGATGAACCCGGCCGGTGGCGCCGACTCCAGCCGGGGTCTGCGCAGCTTCGTCGCCGGGATGGGCGGCGCCGGCCACTACGGCTTCGGCACCATCCAGCCCAACAGCGAGGCGCGTAACAGCTCCGCGTGGGGGCTACTGAAGTTCACCCTCCACTCCAACAGCTACGACTGGCAGTTCGTACCGGTAGCCGGCCAGACCTACACCGACACCGGCACCACCAACTGCCACTAACCCACCCCACCCCACCCCAGCCTCACCCCACCGCCCCGTCGATCTTGCACTTTCTGTCCCGACTTCTGCCGCAGAAGCCGCAGATCGTCGACACCAAGTGCAAGATCGCGGAGTCGGTTGGAACGCAGATGGCCCCTGACCGCGTAGCGGTCAGGGGCCATCTCGGCTTCGTGCAGGCGTCAGCGGGCGGTGCCGGCGCGACGCTTGTTGTAGACGTCGAAGGCGACCGCGACGAGCAGAACGAGACCCTTCACCACCGACTGGGTCGACTGGTCGATGCCCATCAGCTGCATGCCGTTGCTCATCACCGCCATGATCAGACCACCGACCATCGCGCCCACCACGGTGCCCACGCCACCGGTGACCGCCGCACCGCCGATGAAGGCGGCGGCGATGGCGTCCAGCTCGAACATGTTGCCGGCGGCGGGCTGAGCGCCGTTGGACCGCGACGAGTAGATAACGCCGGCCACCGCCGCCAGGAAGCCCATGTTGACGAACATCCAGAAGTTGACGGTGCGGACCTTCACCCCGGAGAGCGCCGCCGCCGACAGGTTGCCGCCGATCGCGTAGACCTGCCGACCGAAGACGGTACGCCGGGTGAGCAGGCCGTAGACCAGCACCAGGACCGCCAGGATGATCAGCACGATCGGCAGCCCTCGGGCGTGCGCCAACTGCCAGGCGAAGTACATGAGGACCGCGCCGACCAGCACGACCCGGGCGACGAAGAGCGGGAACGACTCGACGGGCTGCTGGTAGCGGATACGCGCCACGCGGGTGCGGAAGCCGCTGACCGCGTAGCCGGCCACGGCGATGGCGCCGATCAGCAACGTGAAGGCGTCGAAGCCCTGCCCACCGAGCAGGCCGTTGAGGAAGCCCGCCGCGACCTGCTGGTACTCGGACGGGAACGGCGACAGCGAGATGTTGTCGAGCACCCGCAGGGTCAGACCCCGGAACAGCAGCATGCCGGCCAGGGTCACGATGAAGGCCGGAATGCCGGCGTACGCCACCCAGAACCCGTGCCACGCGCCGACCGCGACGCCGACGACCAGCGCGGCCACGACGCCGATCCACCACGGGTGACCCTGCTGGATCACCAGGACGGCGGAGACCGCTCCGGTGAGCGCGACGACCGACCCGACTGACAGGTCGATGTGCCCACCGATGATCAGGATGACCATCCCGATCGCGAGGACCAGGATGTACGAGTACTGGAGGACGATGTTGGTGATGTTGCCGGGGCTCAGCAACACCCCGTCGGTCAGGACCGCGAAGAGCGCGACGATGACGACCAGGGCGACGTAGATCCCGCTCTGCCGCAGGTTGTTCAACACCAGCGCCCGCAGGTCGCTCGTCCCGCTGTGCAGGGCTGCGCCGGGCGCGCTGTCCGGGGGCGTGGGGCGCTCCGTCGAAGGGGTCTTGATGCTGGTCATCCGACGAGCTCCTTGTCCTTGGTCATCAGCTCCATGAGGCTCTCCTGAGTCGCCTCGGCCACCGGCATCTCGCCGGTGATCCGGCCGGCGGCGAGGGTGTAGATGCGGTCGCACATTCCGAGCAGCTCCGGCAGCTCGGAGGAGATGACGATCACTGCCTTACCGGCGGCCACCAGCCGGTTGATGATTGTGTAGATCTCGTACTTGGCGCCGACGTCGATCCCGCGGGTGGGCTCGTCGAGGATCAGCACGTCCGGGTCGGTGAACAGCCACTTCGACAGCACGACCTTCTGCTGGTTGCCGCCGGAGAGCTTGCCGACCACCGCCATGACGCTCGGCGTGCGGATGTTCATCTCCTTGCGGCTCGTCTCGGCAACCTTGATCTCCTCGTTGCCGTTCACCCAGCCCAGGCGGGACAGCCGGTCCAGCGCGGCGGCGGACACGTTGCGCCGCACGTCGTCGATGAGGTTGAGCCCGTAGCGCTTGCGGTCTTCGGTGACGTAGGCGATGCCGTTGTCGATCGCCTCGGCGACGGTGCGCGCCTGCACCTCCCGCCCGTGGACGAAGAGTCGGCCCCGGATGTCGCGCCCGTAGGACCGACCGAACACGCTCATGGCTAGCTCGGTCCGACCGGCGCCCATGAGGCCCGCGATGCCGACGACCTCGCCGGCGCGTACGGACAGCCCGACGCCCTCGACGACCATCCGGTCCTGGACCGGGTGCCGCACCGTCCAGTCCTCGATGCGCAGGACCTCGTCACCGGGCGACGACTCGCGGTCGGGGTAGAAGCTGTCCAGGTCGCGCCCGACCATGCCGCGGATGATCCGCTGCTGGGTCACCTCGTCCGACCTCATGTCGAGGGTCTCCACGGCGCGCCCGTCACGGATGACGGTGGTCGAGTCGGCGATGGCGGTGATCTCGTTGAGCTTGTGCGAGATCATGATGCAGGTGATGCCCTGCTCCTTGAGCGCCCGCAGCAGGTCGAGCAGGTGCGCCGAGTCGATGTCGTTGAGTGCGGCCGTCGGCTCGTCCAGGATGAGCAGGCGCACCTTCTTCGACAGCGCCTTGGCGATCTCCACCAGCTGCTGCTTGCCGACACCGAGCTGAATGACCGGGGTGACGGGGTTCTCGTGCAGCCCGACGGACGCCAGCAGCTTCGCTGCTTCGGCGTTGGCGAAGTTCCAGTCGATGAGCCCGCTGCGGCCGCGCCGCTCGTTGCCGAGGAAGATGTTCTCCGCGATCGACAGGTACGGCACCAGAGCGAGCTCCTGGTGGATGATGACGATGCCGTTGGCCTCGCTGTCGCGAATGCCGCGGAACTGCATCGGCTTGCCGTCGAAGAGGATCTCGCCGTCGTACGAGCCGGACGGGTAGACGCCGGACAGCACCTTCATCAGGGTGGACTTGCCGGCGCCGTTCTCACCACAGATGGCGTGGATCTCCCCGCGGCGCACTGCGAGGGTGACGTCCTCCAGCGCGGTCACGCCGGGGAAGGTCTTGGTGATGCGACGCATCTCGAGGATGGTGTCGTCCATGGTCACTGTCCTCCGTCAGGTCTGGACGCGGTACACGCCCAGGCGTCGGGCCCGGCGGGTGTGACCGCCGGGCCCGACGAGTGGCTTACTTCTTGGCCTGACCGGCGGCGACCTCTTCCGCCGTCCAGTAGCCGGAGTCGATCAGCGTCGCCTTGATGTCGTCCTTGTAGACGGTCGCGATCGGCAGCAGGTACGCCGGGACGACCTTGACACCGTTGTTGTACGTCTTGGTGTCGTTGGCCTGCGGCTCCTTCTTCTGAAGGAAGGCCTCGGCCGCGTTCACGGCCTGCTCGGCCAGCAGCCGGGTGTCCTTGAAGACCGTGGAGCTCTGCACGCCGTCGTTGATCAGCTTGATCGAGGCGATCTCCGCGTCCTGGCCGGTCACCACGGGGAGCTTCTTCGCGCCCTTGCCGTAGCCGGCGTTCTGCAGGGCGGTGATGATGCCGCGGGAGATGCCGTCGTACGGCGAGAGCACCCCGTCGACCTTCGAGCCGTCGTTGTAGGCCGAGGTCAGCAGGTTCTCCATCCGCTTCTGCGCGGTCTCCTGCTGCCACCGCAGGGTGGCTACCTGCTCGGGGGTGGTCTGCTTGGACTTGACGACGAGCGTGCCGTCGTCGATGAACGGCTTCAGCGTGTCCATCGCGCCGCCGAAGAAGAACTGGGTGTTGTTGTCATCCAGCGACCCGGCGAAGAGCTCGACGTTCAGCGGCCCCTTGGCGGTGCCCTTCGAGCCGTCCTTGTTCAGCAGGCCGAGACCGACGAGCAGCGCGGTGCCCTGGGCGACGCCAACCTTGTAGTTGTCGAAGCTGACGTAGAAGTCGACGTCCTTGCTGCCACGGATCAGTCGGTCGTAGGAGATGACCGGGATCTTCGCGGCCGCGGCGGCCTGCAGCTGGCTGCTGAGGGCAGTGCCGTCGATCGCGGCGAGGATCAGGACGTCCGCACCCTGGGTGATCATCTGGTCGACCTGCTGCGACTGCGTGGGGATGTCGTCGCCGGCGTACTGGAGGTCGACCTTGTAGCCCTTGGCCTCCAGCTTCGACTTGACCGCGTTGCCGTCGGCGATCCACCGCTCCGACGTCTGGGTCGGCATCGAAACACCGATGGTCAGGTCGCTCGGCTTCTCGTCGCCGGACTTCTCACCGCTGCCCGCACCCCCGCCGCTGCACGCCGCCAAACTCAGCGCGAGTGCCGCGCCGCCGAGAGCAACCAGGAATTTCCTGCCCACGGGCTTCTCCTCTCTGGACTCCCCCGCCGACTGCCGGGGCCCACTGTCATCTTTCGGGTAGTGTTAGCGCTCACATAGATTGCGTCAACACCAGATCCGAAATACCGGTGTCACGGTCTCGTAACGGAGCATCCAGGCGAGCGTAGCCATGTGGCCGATCCGCCGGAAGGGCAGGACGCGGCAACTCTGCGTGTTCGTCCGCCGCACTCTACAGACGGATGCCCGCGGACGACATCTGTCGTCCGCGGGCACCAGCACCACCGTCGGATCAGGCGGGCCGCCTCGACCTCGGCGGTCGGCGACCCCGGTCGGCTACCGCTGCGACCACCGCTGGTTCGCCGCCGCGGTGCAGGTCCAGAGGATCACCGTGGTGCCGTTGGCCGTCGCGTTGTTGTTGACGTCCAGGCAGAGCCCGGTCTGCGCGTTGCTGATCGTGCCGTTGGAGTTGACCGCCCATTGCTGGTTGGTCCCGCCGTTGCAGTCCCAGATCTGCACCTTGGCACCGGCCGCGGCGTTCGACGGCGCGTCCAGGCACTTGCCCAGGGCCTGAAGGGTCTGGCCGCTCCTGGTCCAGCGCTGGTTGGCGGCGCCGTTGCAGTCCCAGATGACCGGCTGCGTGCCGTTCGTCGTGTTGCTGTTCGGCACGTCGAGGCAGCGGCCGGAGGCGGCGCTGGCATACGCGCTCGACGTGGTCGGCGGCGGCGTCGTCGGAGGAGTCGTCCCGCCACCGCTGACCCGGTACACCACGGTGCCGTGCGCGGGGACGCTGGCGCTGATGGTCCCGCTGCTGGTGCTCGTGCCGCCGGTCCACGCCTCGACCAGGGTGAACGACGAGCCGGACTTGCCGATGGCCGCTGCCGTGGTCGAGATCGTCGTCGTCGAGCCGCCCTGGTTGAGGAGGGCGACGGCGACGTCACCGTTGGCGAGCCGCTTGGCCAACACCCGACGCGTGCCGTCGAACGACACCTGCGCCCCCTGCAACCCGAGCGAGTCCTGGTTGATCGCGATCAGGTTGGCGTTTTTGAGGATGGTCTGCGTGGCGGCGTTCATGTTCCGCACGTCGTTGCCGGCGATCAGCGGAGACGCCATGATCGCCCACATGGCGAAGTGGCTGCGCATCTCCGTGTCGTTCATGCCGCCGCGACCGACCTCCATCATGTCGGGGTCGTTGAACCCACCCGGGCGCGCGTAGGACGCCAGCGGAACGGTCACGTTGATGATGTTCTGGATGCCCATCGGGTACCCGTTGCTCTGGCCGGTGTCCCACGCGTTGGTGATGTCCTCGGTGGTTCGCCACATGTTCGCCACGTCGCCCCAGTTGCGCTGCGGGCCGGTCTTGGCGTGGATGCTGTTGGAGTTGATGCTGTAGACGATCGGTCGGCCGGTGGCGGCCAGGGCGTCACGCATCTTGGCGAAGGTGGTCACCTGGTCGTTGATGCTGCCCTCCGGCGAGCACCAGTCGTACTTGAGGAAGTCGACACCCCAGGCGGCGAACTGGCGTGCGTCCTGCACCTCGTGGCCGCGGCTGCCGGTCGCGCCGGGGTAGGAGCCGAAGTACTGGGCACAGGTCTTGTCGACCGGCACCTGATAGAGGCCGAACTTCAGGTTCCGGGCGTGCAGATAGTCGCCGAGCGCCTTCATGCCGCTGGGGAACCGGGTGGGGTCGCCCTGGATGTTGCCGGAGCTGTCCCGGTTGGGGTTGAACCAGCAGTCGTCGACCACGACGTAGTTGTAGCCCAGGTCGCGCATGCCGCTGCTGACGATCGCATCAGCCGTCTGCCGGATCAGCGCCTCGTTGATGTTGCAGCCGAACGAGTTCCATGAATTCCAACCCATGGGGGGCGTACGCGCCACGCCGTTGTCGAGTGCCTGCGCCGCCGGGGCACGGAGGCCGACGAGGGTGCCGGCGAGCAGTATTCCGGCCGCCAGTACGCTCCCCCAGCGACGACCTCGGGTATTGCGGTTCATCGAGCCTCCTGTCAGTGACGCCCGCCCGTGATTACGATCTCTGGTCGGTACGCCGATAGTTGGGTGCCAATTTTTGTTAGCGTTAACAGAGACGCCCATCATGTTACGGCGACATTTCACGAGGTTCAATACCTTCACCGCTCTGCATCGCTAGACATCGATTGGTCACACTGTGCAACCCATCGAGTCACGTCTTATCAGACGAGGAAGGCGGAATTCGCGCACGCTGGCGCGGACCCATACGCGCTGCGGTGGGACTGCTCCCCGCACTACGCGGGGCGACCTGCGGTTGCTCCGACGGTCAGCGGCGAGGTGGAGCGACGCTCTCGCGGGCGACCAGAGCGGGGGCGATGGTCTGCCGCAGCGCCCCGCCGGTGCCCGACTCGATCTGCGACAGCAGCATCTGCAGGCTCGCTCGCGCCACCGCGTCGAAGTCCGGTCGGACGGTGGTCAGCGGCGGAATGAAGTACGCCGCCTCCGGCACGTCGTCGAAGCCGACCACGCTGATCTCGTGCGGCACCTGTCGGCCGAACTCGTGCAGCGCCCGCAGCACGCCCAGCGCGAGATGGTCGTTGGCGGTGAAGACGGCGGTGACCTCCGGCATCCGCGCCAACATCTGCCCGCAGCGGTAACCCGAGGCCGCGGACCAGTCCCCCGGCATCGGCGGCGGCGGATCCAGCCCGGCGGCCAGCAACGCCTGCCTCCAACCGTCGATCCGACCCACGCTGTCGAACCAGTCGGTCGGCCCGGAGACGTGCCAGACGGTGCGGTGCCCGGCGTCGAGCAGATGTTGCGTCGCCGCCCGGGCGCCCGCCACCTGGTCGACGGTCACCAACGGCACCGGCCGACTCGGGTCACCGTCGACCGTGACCAGCGGGACATCCTTGGGCAGGCGCTCCAGCGCCTCACCGGCCGACTCGACCGGGGCGATGACCACGATGCCGGCGACCCGGTGCGACAGGTGCCGCTCCACGGCGGCCGAGATGGAGCGGTGGTCCAGGTTCCGCACGCTGCCGACGCTGACCGCGAAGCCCTCTTCGGCGGCGGTCTGCTCCAGCGCGGCCAGCAGCGATGCCGGACCGTAGAGCGTCGTGTTCTGCGCGACCACGCCGATGACCTGCGATCGACCGGTCACCAGGGCGCGTGCCGCGCCGTTGGGGCGGTAGCCGAGTTCGGCGATCGCCGCGCGGACCCGAAGCCGGGTCTGCTCACGGACGTTGGGGTGCCCGTTGAGCACCCGCGACACCGTCTGATGGGAGACACCGGCGAGACGAGCAACGTCCGTCATCGCGGGACCGTGGACGGCCATTTCGCTCCCCCCGCTACATCTCCGGCCCGCGGCCCGTCGACGTCGACTGGAGCGGTCCGGCCCGATCCCCCTCGCTCAGTCACCACGCCGGTGCTGAATCCCAGGTGACCAGCGCTGGATCGCCGACAGTCTACGCCAGCAACGACCCCGGACACGGCATGCGTGTGCGGGGACCGCCCGACGCGCCGAAGCCGTACAACGCGGTGCCGTCCGGAATCCCGCACCAACCGGTACGGGACATGGTCCTTGTGTGGTGCGCCGGCCTGTTCCTCACTCCTGGACAGAGCGCGGAACAGGCCGGCGAGGACCTGACGCGGTGGCGCGGGCAACACATGCCGCCAGGCCTGCGTCGCTGCGCCACCGGTCAGAGCGATCGTCGTGTGATCGGTGTCACGGGGTGGTCAGGTCGAACCGCCGCACGGTGACCGCGCCACCGAGCGCCTGCGTCGCGTGGTTGAACACGGCGAACCGGTAGCCCATGAAGAACTGCCAGTTGTTCGCCAGTGTCAGGGCGTTGCCGAACGAGGTGAAGTTCACCCCGTCCGTGCTGTACGAGAAGCGTGCCTGTCGGCCGGAACCTGGTCTGATGTCGGCGTTGGCGCGCAACCAGATCCGGCCACCGGAGACGGCGGTGCTCGCCACCTCGCTGCCGGTACTCGTGGTGTTCCAGCTGCCGTCCATCGTCAGACCGTTCTGCATGACCAGCCGGGTGGAGCCGTTGTCGCGTCTGATCCCGATCCAGGCCGACGAGTTGCGCAGCACCGCCAGGCCGGTGCGGTCACCGTCGCGCATGGTGGAGTAGTCCAACTCGATGGTCGCGGTCGAGGTGGGACCCTGGATGCGGTGGGTCAGCGTGTTGCGCGCCTTGTACAGGTCACCGGTGACGGTGGCGGTCTGCAGGTTCAGCCCGTTGTTGACCGACCACTTGCTGTTGTCCGGGTTGTGGTTCCACTCCCACTGCGGGCCGAGCGTGGTGCCGGCGAACGTGTCGGTGCCGGTGAGCGGCTTGACCGCCCGGGGCGGGGCGGGCAGATTCGGCTTCGGGTACGAACTGCCCCACGCGCCGTTGACCGTCTGCAGCACGGGCCACCCGTCGCCGGTCCAGGTGATCGGGGCCAGGGCCGGCATCCGACCACCGGGGTACGCGTCGACGAAGGACATGTAGTACCAGTCCCCGTTCTGGGTCTGCACCAGCCCACCCTGGTGCGGCACACCGCCACCGGAGATCGGGCCGGGCAGGTTGAGCAGCACCTGACGCTGCTCGTACGGGCCGAACGGGCCGTTCGTCGACTTCAGCACGTACTGGCCGTTGGCCGGGCGGGTGAGCCAGATGTAGTACGCGCCGTTGCGCTTGTAGAAGCGGGCGCCTTCCAGCGTCCCGATGCTCGACGGCGTCTGGTACACCTGCTGGGCACGAACCTGGGACTTCCCGTCCGCGGAGAGCTGCGCGACGCTGATGGTGCCGTTGCCGTACGCGACGTACGGGGTGTCGTTGTCGTCGAACAGCAGGCCGGCGTCGTAGTAGCAGTTGGGGATTGTGGCGTGCTTGCTCCACGTGCTGTCGACGGCGGACGCGGTGTAGATGTGGGTCTGCGCGAAGTCGATGCACCCGGCCCAGTAGTACTGCCTGTTGCTCGGCCGGTAGTTCAACGTCGACGCCCAGATCCCGTCGACGTACGCGTTACCGCCGCTCATGTCGTACTTCGACCCGAAGTCGAGTCGGGGTACGGCGTGACCCGCGAACTCCCAGTTCACCAGGTCGTACGAGCGCAGGACCGGCGCGCCGGGCGAGTAGTGCATGGTGGACGACGTCAGGTAGTAGACGTTGTCGACCCGAATGATGTCGACGTCGGCGAAGTCCTGCCAGATGGCCGGGTTCGAGAACGTACCGTTCGACGGGGGCGGCGTGGTGGGGGGCGGCGTCGTGGGGTCCGTCCCGCCGTCGACGCGGACGAACTGCCACTGCTGGTTGGTGCCGTTCCAGTCGTCGTACTGCACGATGTTTCCGCCGTCGGCGGTCGAGGCGCCCTGCACCTCCATCACCTTGTTGCTGTTGCGGTTGATCAACCGGACGTAGCCACCGTCGGAGTCGGCAAGCCGGAACTGCTGGTTGGTGCCGTTGGTGTCGCTCCACTGCACGATGCTGCCGCCGTTGGCGGTCGAGAAGCCCGAGACGTCCAGCACCTTGCCGGAGAGCCGCGACTTCACCCGGTAGTAGCCACCACCGGAGTCGACGAACTGCCACTGCTGCTGGTTGCCGCTGTTGCGGGTCCACTGGGTGATCCGCGCGCCGTCGTTCGTCGCCAGGTTGTAGACGTCCAGCGCCTTGCCGCTGTTGCGGTTCACCAACACGTACCACGCATTGGTGTCGACAGTCGCCGCTGACGCGGGCGACGAGGCGACGGCTGAGGCCGCGCCACCGACCACCAGCGCCATCGCGGCGACAGCAAGTCTCGACAGCCACCCGCGCCGACGGGGCGCACCCCGGGAAACCCGACCGATGGAAAGCATGATCCTCCTCTGCTGACGCGAACCGAGCGATCTGGGTCGGCGTCCGCGGCACCGGGCGGGGCGCCGATCTGACCGAGCCCGGCCATGTGATCGCTAACACCGCCAGCCCGACAGTGACGGCGGCGAGATGCCGAAACCGGGAGAGGTGGGGAGCGCGCGTGGCCGGACAGCCAAAGACATCGACCATCTTGGCTATAGACTGTGAGCGATAACATGCTGTTAGTCAAGCCGTAACACAGCCGCCTCGCGTCGCTGCCAGGACACACGCGAACGGGTGGTCCACCCAGCCCGCAGGCAGGGATGGACCACCCGTGTCGAGGGGGGCCGTCAGGCCGCGCTGATCAGAAGCCGCGAGCCAGCCGGTGGTAGGCCTGGTTCCAGCGCAGCTCGTCGGCGAAGCGGCGAGGCTCCGTGGCGGCGTCGATGACGACCAGCTCGGTACGGCTCATCTCCGCCAGGTCGTGCAGCTCCTCCACGCCCACCGCCTGCGACAGGACGGTGTGGTGCGGGGCGCCCGCGGTGATCCACGACTCGGCCGAGACCGGCAGGTCGGGGCGCGGACGCCAGACGGCACGGGCAACCGGCAGCCGACGCAGTGGCTGCGGCGGGGCCACCACGTCGATCTCGTTGGCCACGAGCCGGAAGCGCTCCCCCATGTCGGCCAGCCCGAGCACCACGGCCGGACCGGCAGCGGCGTCGAACACCAACCGGACCGGGTCCTCCCGGCCACCGATGCTCAGCGGATGGATCTCCACGTTGGGCACGTCGGAGGCGATGGTCGGGCAGACCTCCAGCATGTGGGCGCCCAGCACCAACTCGTTGCCCGGGGTGAGGTCGTAGGTGTAATCCTCCATGAACGACGTGCCGCCGCTCACGCCCACCGACATCGCCTTGAGGGTGCGGACCAGGACCGAGGTCTTCCAGTCGCCCTCACCGCCGAAGCCGTAGCCGTCCGCCATCAGCCGCTGCACGGCGATGCCCGGAAGCTGACGCAGCCCACCGAGGTCCTCGAAGTTCGTCGTGAAGGCCCGGAAACCACCGGCGTCCAGGAAGGCGCGCATGCCCAGCTCCAGGCGCGCGGCGTACCGCAGGGAATCGTGCTGCTCGCCGCCGGGCAGCAGCGCGCCGACGATGCGGTAGGTGTCCTCGTACTCCTTGACCAGGTCGTCCACCTGCGCGTCGGTGACCTCGCCGACCACCTCGACCAGGTCGTTGACCCCGTAGGTGTTGACCGAGACCCCGAACCGCAGCTCGGCCTCGACCTTGTCGCCCTCGGTCACCGCGACGTCGCGCATGTTGTCACCGAAACGGGCCAGGCGCAGCGACCGCATCGCCGACCAGCCCAGCGCGGCGCGGGCCCACGCCCCGACCCGATTGGTCACCCGCGGGTCACTGACGTGCCCGGCCACCGTCTTGCGGGCCACGCCGAGACGCGTCTGGATGTACCCGAACTCGCGGTCGCCGTGGGCGGCCTGGTTCAGGTTCATGAAGTCCATGTCGATGTCGTTCCACGGCAGCAGAACGTTGGCCTGGGTGTGCAGGTGCAGCAGCGGTGTCTGCAACGCGTCCAGACCGGAGATCCACATCTTGGCCGGCGAGAACGTGTGCATCCAGGCGATGACCCCGACGGCACCCTGAGCGGCGGCGTCCCGGCAGACCTGCAGAATCTCACCGCTGTTGGTCAGGACGGGCTTCCAGACCACGCGGGCGGGAATCTGCGGCGAGTCGTCGAGCGCGGCCGCGATCTGGCGAGACTGCTCGGCCACCTGGCGGAGCGTCTCCTCGCCGTACATGCCTTGGCTGCCGGTGAGGAACCAGATCTCGGGTTCGGTGTGTGGTGCCATGGAGTTGCCTTCCGCGAGAGGGGCGGTCACTTGTAACGGATTCCGATGAGGCGCTGAAGCAGGATGAACGCGAAGAGCAGACCGCCAATCACGATCTTGGTCCACCAGGAGTTGAGGCTCCCGTCGAAGGTGATGAGAGTCTGGATCACGCCGAGAACCAGCACGCCGAGCACCGTGCCGAAGACGTAACCCGCGCCGCCGGTGAGCACAGTGCCACCGATGACGACGGCGGCAATGACGTCCAGCTCCATCCCCACGGCGATCAGCGGCGCGCCGGAGAGGGTGTAGAAGGACAGCAGGATCCCGCCGATGGCCGAGCACAGACCACTGATCGTGTAGACGGCGATCCGGGTCCGCCCCACCGGCAGGCCCATCAGCAGCGCCGACTGCGGGTTGCCGCCGATGGCGTAGACGTTGCGTCCCAACCGGGTGTAGGCCAGCACGTACGCGGCGATGACGACCACCACGAAGGCGATCAGCACGCTGATCGACACGAAGTTGCCCCGCGGGTCCCCGATCCGCTCCTGCGACATCGAGGTCCAGAACCCGTCGGTGATCGGGATCGACGCGCCGGAGATGAAGGTGCACATGCCCCGGGCGAAGAACATCCCGGCGAGCGTCACGATGAACGGCTGGATCTCGAAGAAGTGGATGACGCAGCCCATCAACAGGCCGAGCGTCGGACCGATGAGCAGGGCGATGACCAGCACCAGCGCCGCCGGCATGCCGTCCTGCAGCAGCGCGGCCGACACCATCGCCGTCATCGCGACCACCGAACCGACCGACAGGTCGATGCCCCCGGTGAGGATCACGAAGGTCATGCCCACCGCGACGACGAGCAGGAAGCTGTTGTCGATGAAGACGTTGAAGATGACCTGGACGTTGGAGAACGCCGTGTACTGCGAGACGCCGATGCCGTACATCACCAGCAGCAGGGCGAGCGTCGCCAGGACCGGTATCTGCTTCCTCGGCAGCCGGAACCGGGTACGACCGGCGGTAAGCGTTCCAGTGGTCATGCCGGCACCTGCTCCTTCGGCTTGTCGGCGATGGTGGCGGGCGGCGGGACGTTGCGCCTACGTCGGCTGAACCGGGCCCGGAAGGCCGGCGCCTGGATGAGGCAGACGGCGATGACGACGACCGCCTTGAACAGCAGCGAGGTCTGCGGCGAGATGTCCATGGCGTACACCGTGGTGGTCAGGGTCTGGATGATCAGCGCGCCGATGATCGTGCCACTCAGGAAGAACCGGCCGCCCGCGAGGGACGTACCGCCGATGACGACAGCGAGGATCGCGTCCAGCTCGACCCAGAGGCCCGCGGCGTTGCCGTCGGCGCTGGAGACGTTCGCCGTCATCATGAAACCGGCGACCGCGGCACACGCGGCGCTGATCACGTACGCCAGGAAGATGACCCGGCCGGACCGGATGCCGGCCAGCCGGCTGGCCATGGCGTTGCCGCCCACCGACTCGATGATCATGCCGAGTGCGGTGCGACGGGTGAACGCGGCGACGAGCAGGGCCGCGGCGAGCGCGATGAAGATGGCCAGCGGCAGCGTCAACGCGTGGCCCAGGCCGATCGCCCGGTACGGCTCGGAGTTGATGGTGATGATCTGGCCCTCGGTGATCAGCTGGGCGAGACCTCGGCCGGCGACCATCAGGATCAGGGTGGCGATGATCGGTTGGATCCCGATCACGGCCACCAGCACCCCGTTCCAGGCACCGAGCACGAGCGCGACGCCCATCGCCATCGCGAGGGCGGTCACCACCACGCCAAGGCTGTTCTGGTCGGGCTGCTTGCTGATGTACATGCAGGCGATCGCGCCGCTGATCGCGCAGAGCGAGCCCACCGACAGGTCGATGCCGCCGGTGGAGATGACCAGGGTCATGCCCAGCGCGACGAGGATCAGCGGTGCGCTCAGCCGAAGGATGTCGACCGGCGTGCCGTACAGGTGCCCGTCCTTGAGCTCGACGGACAGGAACCCGGGCCGGTAGATCGTGTTCGCGGCGAGCATGACGAACAGCACGGCGGCGGGCCAGAACAGCCGGTGACCCATCATCGTCCGATAGCGGCTCATGGTGTCGTTCATCGGTCTGCCTCCTCCCGGTGGGATCCGCTGGCGATGGTCTGCATGACGCGGTCGGCGTCCAGGCTCTCGTCGTTGGCGAGCTGCGCGACCATCTGCCGGTCCCGCATGACGGCCACCTTGTGGCTGAGGCGCAGCACCTCCTCCAGCTCGGCGGAGATGAACAGCACCGCCATGCCCCCGTCGGACAGCTGCGTCACGAGCTTCTGGATTTCGGTCTTAGCCCCGATGTCGATGCCCCGGGTCGGCTCGTCGAGGATCAGCAGTCGCGGCTCGGTGATCAACCACCGGGCCAGCAGCACCTTCTGCTGATTGCCGCCGGAGAGGTTGCGGACCGGCACCTCCGGGTCGGCGGGCCGGATGTTGAGGGCCTTGACGTACTTGTCGACCAGCTCGTCCTGGCGGCGACGCGGAATGGGCCGCAGCCAGCCGCGGGCCGCCTGCATCGCGAGGATCATGTTCTCGCGGACCGAGAGGTCCGCGACGATCCCCTCGGCCCGGCGGTTCTCCGAACAGAAGCCCACGCCGTGGTCGATGGCCTGCGCGGGGGTGCGCAGGCCGCTCGCCGTGCCGTCGATCGCCACCTGGCCGCCGTCGCTCCGGTCGGCGCCAAACAACAACCGCGCGACCTCGGTACGCCCCGAGCCCAGCAGGCCGGCCAGGCCCACCACCTCGCCGGCGTGGATGGTGAGGCTGAACGGCTCGACCGCCCCCGCCCGACCGAAGTTCGACACCGCCACCAGGGGGGTGCCCTCCTCCAGCGCGGCCAGGTCCCGCCGGGAGTGTTCCTCGATGCCCTCCAGGACGTCGAGCTCCTTGCCGATCATCTTCTCGACCAGGGAGAGCTGGGGCAGCTCGGTGGTGAGGTACTCGCCGACGAGCCCGCCGTTGCGCAGCACGGTGATCCGGTCGGCGATCTCGTAGACCTGGTCGAGGAAGTGGGTCACGAACAGGATGGCGATGCCCTCGTCGCGTAGTTGCCGCATGATGCGGAACAGCTGCGCCACCTCGCTGGCGTCGAGGCTGGACGTCGGTTCGTCCAGGATCAGCACCCGGGCCTTGATGTCGATGGCGCGAGCGATGGCGACCATCTGCTGGATCGCGAGCGAGTACGAGCCGAGTGGCGCGCTGACGTCGAGGTCGAGGTCGAGGCGGGAGAGCAGGTCTCGGGCCCGGCGGCGAACCTCACCCCAGCGGACGGCGCCGAAGACCCGGGGCTCCCGGCCGATGAAGATGTTCTCCGCCACCGAGAGGTTGGTGCAGAGGTTGACTTCCTGGAAAACGGTGCTCACACCGGCCGCGGTCGCCTGCATCGGACCGGTGAACGACACGGCCTCGCCGTCGAGGGTGATCGCGCCCTCGTCGGTGTCGTAAACGCCGGTGAGCACCTTGATGAGGGTGGACTTGCCGGCGCCGTTCTCGCCCATCAGGGCGTGCACCTCGCCGGGGAAGAGCCGGAAGTTGACGTCATGGAGTGCGCGCACCCCGGGGAAGGATTTGCTGATCCCGGTCATCGTCAGGACCGGACGGCTATCCGTCATCCCATCAGACCTCTTCTGGGTTCTCGACACGGAAGGGCCGCTACGCTCCCGCCACGCCCGCCCGGTCGTCCGTGGGGGACGCTCGGGCGGGCGGGGTACGGGGGTCGTCGCGGGCCAAGCCCGGTCCGTTTCGGGTAGGGAAGCGACGCGGCGGGGCCGCCACGCGAACGCGGCGACCCCGTCGTCGATCAGTACTTGCGGTTGGGCAGAGCTTCCTTGGCCTGCTCGGTCGTGAAGGTGGTCTCCTCGGTCTCGATCCGAGCAGGCACCGTCTCGCCGGCCTTGACCTTCTTGGCCAGGTCCATCAGCTGCGGGCCGAGCAGCGGGCTGCACTCCGCGATGAAGTTGAACTTCCCGTCGGCGAGAGCCTGCATGCCGTCCTTGACAGCGTCGATCGTGATGATGGTGATGTCCTTGCCCGGCACCTTGCCAGCGGCGGTGATCGCCTCGAGCGCGCCCAGGCCCATGTCGTCGTTGTGCGCGAACAACACGTCGATCTGCTTGTTGGCCTTGAGGAACTGCTCCATGACCTGCTTGCCGCCGGCCCGGGTGAAGTCACCCGTCTGGGAGGCGATGACCTTCAGGTTCGGGTTGGCGGCGATCGCCTCGGCGAAGCCCTTCTTGCGGTCGTTGGCCGGTGCCGCGCCGGTGCTGCCCTGCAGCTCGACAATGTTCACCGGACCCGAGGCGGTCTTCTTCTGCTCGACCAGCCACTCACCCGCGAGCTTGCCCTCCTTGACGAAGTCCGAGCCGAGGAAGGTCTTGTACAGCGACTTGTCGGCCGAGTCCACCGAGCGGTCGGTCAGGATGACCGGGATGCCGGCGTCCTTGGCCTCCTTGAGCACGGTGTCCCACCCGGACTCCACCACCGGTGAGAAGGCGATCACGTCGACCTTCTGCTGGATGTAGTTGCGGATCGCCTTGATCTGGTTTTCCTGCTTCTGCTGCGCGTCGTCGAACTTCAGCTCGATGCCGGCCGCGGTCGCAGCCTCCTTGATCGAGATGGTGTTGGCGGTACGCCATCCGCTCTCCGCACCGACCTGGGAGAAGCCCATGGTGATCTTGCCGTCGTCCTTGGTGCCGCCGCCACCGCCGGTGTCACTGTTGCCACAGGCCGCCACGCCGCCGACCAGCAGCACGCTGGCGAGGACCGCGGCAGCGCGCCACCGAACGGACTGCGTTCGCATCTTTCCCATCGAATCTCCTTGGCTGGATGTGGTGGGTAACCGCGCCGACCGCAGAGGTGCGAAGAGCGGCGTACGCGGGTGGTGCGTGCTGGTGCGTCGTGGTGCAGACCGACGGGTCCCGGGTCTTCGGTGCAGGGTCAGGAACCCGCCGGTGCGACTGGTTGTTGGCCGTAGACGTTCTGGTAGCGGTCGTAGAGTGAGTCGATGTCGGCCTGCGCCATCGGGACCGGCTGCCCGAGGGTGTGGGCCAGGTGCGCGGTACGCGCCACGTCCTCGCACATGACCGCTGCCTTGACCGCCGCGCGGGCGTCACGGCCGATGGTGAACACGCCGTGGTTGCGCATCAGCACCGCCGGCGAGCGGTGCCCGGCGAGCGTGGCGACGATGCCCTTGCCGATGTCGTCACCGCCGATCAGCGCGAACGGGCCGATCGGGATCTCCCCACCGAACTCGTCGGCCTGGGCGGTGAGGTGGCAGGGGATCGACTCCCCACACGCGGCCCAGGCGGTCGCGTACGAGCTGTGCGTGTGCACGACCCCGCCAACCTCGGGCATGGCCCGGTAGACGTAGGCGTGGGCGGCGGTGTCGCTGGACGGGGCGAAGTCGCCCTCGACGAGAACGCCGTCGAGGTCGCACACCACCATCGTGGCCGCGGTGAGGTCGTCGTAGCTCACCCCACTCGGCTTGATCACCATCAGGTCCTGGCCGGGGACCCGCGCGGAGACGTTGCCGGACGTCCAGGCGACCAGGTTGTACCGGGTCAGCTCGGCGTGCAGGCGGGCCACGGTCTCGCGCAGCTCGGCGATCTGTCGGGTCACCTCGGCGTTCACGCCACCACCTCCAACGGGGCATCGTGGGTGGTCGCGGCGGTCTCGACCGCCGCGTTGCGGATCGCCCGCAGGCGGAGCATGACGTCGTTGCCGCCACGACCGAAGTGGTCGTGCAGCGTCCGGTACTCGGCGTAGAGGGCGTCGTAGGCGCGGGCCCGCTCGGGGTCCGGACGGTAGACGGCCTCATGCACCCGACCCATGGCCTGCGACGCCTCGTGGATCGAGGGGAACTCACCGGCGGCGACGGCGGCGTGGATCGCCGAGCCCAGCGCCGGCCCCTGCGCCGAGGCGATGATGTTCAGCGGTCGCCTGGTCACGTCGGCGTAGATCTGCATCAGCAGCGCGTTGTTGGTCAGACCACCGGCGATCACCAGGTCGTTCACCGGAACTCCGGCGTCGACGAACGCCTCGATGATCATCCGGGTGCCGTACGCGGTGGACTCCAGCAGGGCCCGGTAGATGTCCGCCGGCCGGGTGGCCAGGGTCATGCCGACGATCATCCCGCTGAGGTCGTGGTTGACCAGCAGGGAACGGTTGCCGTTCCACCAGTCCAACGCGATCAGGCCGTGCGCGCCGACGGGCTGACTCGCGGCCAGCTCGGTGAGGCGTTCGTGCGAGTCGACGCCGGCCGGGGCGGCGTGCTCGACGAACCAGCCGAAGATGTCGCCGACACCGCTCTGCCCGGCCTCGTAACCCCACGCGCCGGGGCTGATGCCCCCATCAACCACACCGCACATGCCGGCCACCTCGGCGACCTCCGCGCCGTTGACGACGTGACAGGTCGAGGTGCCCATGATGGCGACCAGCCGACCGGGCTGCACCGCCTGCGCGGACGCCGCGGTGACGTGCGCGTCGACGTTGCCGACGGCCACCGCGATCCCCTCCGGCAGGCCGGTCCAGGCGGCGGCCTGGGCGGTGAGCGCGCCGGCCCGGGCCCCGAGGGGCAGCAACGGGCCGTCGAGCTTGGCCACGAAGTCGCCGAAGTTGGGGTTGAGAGCGGTCAGGAAGCCCTCGGAGGGGTAGTGACCGTCCTGGAGGATGCCCTTGTAGCCGGCCGTGCAGACGTTGCGGGTCTCGGTGCCGCAGAGCTGCCAGACGATCCAGTCGGCGGCCTCGATGAAGCGCTCGGCCCGGTCGTAGACCTCCGGGTCCTCCTCCAGGAGCTGCAGGCCCTTGGCGTACTGCCACTCGGCGGAGATCTTGCCGCCGTACCGGCCGATCCACGGCTCGGCCCGCTCGTGGGCGAGCGCGTTGATCCGGTCGGCGTGCGGCTGCGCGGCGTGGTGCTTCCACAGCTTCACCCAGGCGTGCGGGCGGTCGCGCAGCTCGGGCGTCTCGCACAGCGGGGTGCCGTCGGCGAGCGTCGGCAGCACGGTGCAGGCGGTGAAGTCGATGCCGATGCCGACCACCGCCGCCGGGTCCACCCCCGCGGCGGACAGTGCCGCCGGGACGGCGTACCTCAGCACGTCGCGGTAGTCCTGCGGGTTCTGCAGGGCCCAGTCCGGGGGCAGCGTTCGGCCTCCCGGGAGAGCCGTACTGATCACGCCATCGCCGTACTCGTGCACCGCGGTCCCCAACTCGGCACCATCGCCGACACGGACCACCAGAGCTCGCCCGGACAGGGTGCCATAGTCGACACCGACGACGTAGCGGTCGTCAGCTCCGTCCACACGGTTCATGTTCACCTCCACCGTTAACGGGGATAGTGTTAACGCTCACATCCAGCCTCGTCAAGACATCTACCCGCAACAGCTCCGTAACGGAACGCGAAAGGCGGGCCGACTCGGGAGGTAGATAGCAAACCGGCCCAGAATCACCATTTCGCCCTCAACTGCGGCAACCATCCGACGATTGGGGCCCGCGCCGGGTACGAACGCCGCCCGGAGAGCCGCCAACAGGGCGACGTGACAGGTCTGGTCCGCCGCACATTGCGACATCGCCGTCCGATAGCGGCCACTTCTCCCCCGGAGATGATGGCAGCGATAACATTCCCGAGGCGTCACGGTCGCGTGCTCGAACCCGCTCGGCAGCCATCGACGACCATGCTGGCTCTTGGCTGAGCGCCCCCGGAGGGCGACCCACCCGACGCGAAGCCGGTCCACCACCCAGTGTTATCGATAACATTCAACGTCTTGGTGTGCCCGCCCCGCCCGGTCGCCCCGCGCGCCCGACGGCGCGTCGGGCGACCCGGAGGCAAAGCTCTACTCGGGCTCTCTTTCACATCGCGGGGTCGCGGGGTCGCGGGCGGAGTGATCGGCCGCGTTCGGACCGGGCCACCGCGGCCTGGTCGACCTCGGCCAACGCGGCCAACGCGGCCAACGCGGCCAACGCGCGG
>NZ_JBNCKJ010000001.1:447585-765090 GCF_049841475.1 Micromonospora sp. DT15 | reverse complement strand
GCCAACGCGGCCAACGCGGCCAACGCGGCCAACGCGGCCAACGCGGCCAACGCGGCCAACGCGGCCAACGCGGCCAACGCGGCCAACTGACGTTGGCTCCGGTCGCGCAGCTGTCGTTGCTGCCGCGCGGCAGCACCGAGCAGGGCGACAAGGCGAGTCGATGACATCCCGGCATCGTGGACCACGGGTGAGATGCCCGCGATCCCGCTGCGGCAGGTCGGCGGCTTGCGGCGCGATCCGCGCGCCCTGAAACGCCGAGCGCATGACCTGGCGGGCCTCACTCCGATGAGCGTGATGTCTGTGAGTCATCACGATGACTCACAGACATCACGCTCATTAGCGGATGTGGATCCAGCCCTCATCCCTGGCTAGCCGTTGGGCCGGCGGCCAACGGCGGCAGGGCAGTCCGCGGGCGGGGCAGTCCGCGGCGGGGTGGGCAGGAGCGCGGTGGGCAGGAGCGGGGTGGGGCGCGAGGCGGCGTGCTTCCGAACGCCAGGTCGAGCACGCACTCGCACCGCCGACCCGCCGCCCCGACCCCACACTCGCACCGCCGACCCGCCGCCCGACCGCACACTCGCGCCGCCGACCCGCCGCCGGATCCCACTCGCGCCGCCGGTCGCGCGACGCCATGAGTCGGCGGCCCGACCCCTGTGGGCCGAGCCGCCGGCTCTCCGCTGCGGTGGTACCGGGACGCGCCGGTCGGATCAGGCCGTCCGGTTGCGGTTGTACAGGGCCTTGGCCCACAGGAAGCTACCCACTGTAATGACGGCGCACCAGACGACCGCGATGATCCCGTTGGCACCGATCCCGGTGCCCAGGAGCAGGCCGCGAAGGGTCTCCATGACGGGCGTGAAGGGCTGGTAGTCCGCGAACAGCCGCACGGCGGTCGGCATGGAGTCGGTGGGGACGAACCCGCTGCCGAGGAACGGCAGGAGGATCAGCGGCATGGGCAGGTTGCTCGCCGTCTCGACACTGTCACTGACCAGGCCGAGGGCGACGGACAGCCAGGTCAGCGCGAAGGTGATCATGGCGAGTACGCCGACCGCCGCGAGCCACTCGACCGCGTTGGCGTTGGGCCGGAACCCGACCAGCAGCGCCACGACGGTGACGGCCGCGAGGCTGAGCATGGTCTGCACCAGGCTGCCCAGTACGTGACCCGTCAGGACCGACGGTCGGAAGATCGACATCGTGCGGAACCGGGCGATGATCCCCTCGGTCATGTCCATCGCGACCGAAATGGCGGTGCCCTGCGCGGCGCTGACCACTGTGATGAGCAGGATGCCAGGGGTGACGTAGTTGGCGTACTGGGAGCGGCCGCCGGACGGGCCGAGACCGGCGCCGAGCGTGCCGCCGAAGACGTAGACGAAGAGCAGCAGGATGATGATCGGGATGCCCATGAGCAGGAACGTCATCGACGGGTACCGCCGCATGTGCAGCAGGTTTCGCCGCAGCATGGTGCTCGAGTCGCGGACGGCGAGGGAGAGGGTGCTCATCGCGCGGGAGCCCTTTCGTTGTCGGATCGGCTGGCCCGGGTGTCGGGCTGCCCGGTGAGGGTGAGGAAGACGTCGTCGAGGTCGGGGGTGTGTACGGAGAGCCCCGCCACGCTGATCGAGGCGTGGTCGAGCTGGTCGAGCAGGGATCGCAGCGACCCGACCCCTCCGTCACTCGGCACCTGGAGGGTGAGCGCCGCGTCGTCGCGGGTGGCGGCCGCGAACGTCCGGGCCGCCGAGTCGAGCCCCTCCTGGTCGGCGAACTGCAACACGACGTGGCCGCCCGGGATGAGCCGCTTGAGCTCGCGCGGCGTGCCCTCAGCGATCAGCCGTCCGTGGTCGAGGAACGCCACCCGGTCGGCGAGCTGGTCGGCCTCCTCCAGGTACTGCGTGGTGAGCAGGATGGTCACGCCCTCGGCGGCGAGTGCGCGGATGATGTGCCACATGGCCCGGCGGCTGCGCGGGTCGAGGCCCGTGGTCGGCTCGTCGAGGAAGATGACGCGGGGCTCGCCGACCAGGGTCATCGCGAGGTCGAGCCGGCGGCGCATGCCGCCGGAGTACGTGGAAGCCGGCTTACCCGCCGCCTCGGTCAGGTCGAACTGGTCGAGGAGGTCGGCGATCCGCCGCCGACCGACGGCCCTGTCCAGGTGGCACAGGTCGGCCATCAAGGTCAGGTTCTCCCGACCGGTGAGCAGGTTGTCGACGGCGGAGAACTGGCCGGTGACGCCGATCAGCGCGCGTACCGCGTCGGGTTCCCGGGTCAGGTCGTGGCCGAAGACACGGGCGTTACCGCCGTCGGCGTCGATCAGGGTGGAGAGGATCTGCACGGTGGTGGTCTTGCCGGCGCCGTTCGGACCGAGCAACGCGAAGATGGTGCCCTCGCTGATCATCAGGTCGATGCCGTCCAGCACGACCTTGTCGCCGTAGGACTTGCGCAGGTCGGTGGCGACGATCGCGGGGTTCATGGAACTGGTCATGGTCTCCTCATCTGTGGTCGGCGGGGCGGTGGGTCAGGCGCGGCGGATCATGATGTCGCCGAAGGAGGTGTTCGCCCGGACCTCGACCGTCTCGTCGGTCTGCGCCGGGCTGTCGGTCGACTCCAGCGCGTTGTGCACACGGCCGTGCTTGGAACTGACGTCCAGCCAGGCGGCCGTTCCGCGACGGATGCCGACCTCGATGGCGCCGTAGGAGGTCTGCAACTCGACAACTCCCCGGACGACCTCGCCCAGCCGGAGGTTGCCGTAGGCGGTACGGGCCGTCACCGAGGCCAGCGCGGTGTCCACTGTGACGTCGCCGTAGGCCGTGTTGATCCGGACGGCGCCGCCACCGCTACCGATCCAGCAGTCACCGGAGGAGTTCTTGATCTCGGCGCTGCCGTCGACGACTCCGAGACGCACCTTGCCGGACGACACCTTCACCCGGGCGGAGCCGAGGACGCGCTCGGCCGCGACCTCGCCGTGGCTGGAGTCGATGTCCAGCGGCCCGGTCTCGTCGAGCCGGATGTTGCCACCGCTCTTGATGCGGCACTCGCCGAGCCGGCCCTCGCAGCGGAATGCCGCCCACGACGACTCGGCC
Source organism: Micromonospora sp. DT15 (assembly GCF_049841475.1). Taxonomy (NCBI): domain Bacteria; kingdom Bacillati; phylum Actinomycetota; class Actinomycetes; order Micromonosporales; family Micromonosporaceae; genus Micromonospora; species Micromonospora sp. DT15. The sequence goes on along the minus strand of NZ_JBNCKJ010000001.1, from coordinate 762,025 downwards.
TGTACGCCCGATCCGGTCGGCAGCTCGATCAGGACGTCGACCGACGGTCCGGCACCGAACCCATAGCGGCGCCAGCTCTTCGGCACCCTGACGACCAGCTGTCCGGCGGCGTACTCGACAGTGGTCTGCTCCGCGGCGCTCAGGTCGGCCTTGCTCGACGGGTCGCGGGGCCGCACGGTCACCACCGTGTCGGTGCGGTCGCTGGCCGCGATCCAGACGTCCCCGACCGGGATCTCGATCCGGGCGAAAATCGCTTCTGGTGTGTCGAAAACAGGCATGGTGGTCTCCCGAAAGGTGGTCGGCGAAGGTCGCCGCTGCTCAGCGGCGTGATGAGGTGGGGTACGAGAGGGGTTAGCGGGCCCAGCCGGTGAAGTGCTGGCCGAAGCGCGGCTCCGGACGGCGGGGCGGACGACGCTCCGCCTCGCCCCCACCGACGGCACCGGCGACGGCGCGCACCAACCAGGCGTTGACGCTGAGCCCGGCGCGCCCGGCGGCCTCCTCGACGCTGGCCTTCAGGTGGTCGGGCAGCCGCAGGTTGATCCGTGAGGTGCCGCCCTCGTCACCCTCGGGTGCGGACACCGGCACCGACAGCGGCGGCGGGCCGCTCGCCTCGCTCGCCGTCTCGACCGGCAGGTTGGCGGGTGCCACCACGAAGTCGGGCTCGCGCCCGCGCAGCCGAACGTGCACCGAGCCCGGTGCGAGATCGCGGGTGATCTCGTCGGCCGCGTCGGACAGCGCTTCGAGCAGCGTGAGACGGGTGGCCGCTTCCAACTGCGCGAAGAGTCGTTCGGCCAACGCCCGGGCCTCCGGGTCCACGCCCTCGGCGGCAAGGGCGAACTCGTTACGCAGGTTCTCGACGTATGACCTCAGCTCCATGGCACCATCATGGCACCACTTTGGCTCAGAGTGCAACAGGCATGGCTCAGCAAGATGCCACCAACTGGCCCCGCTGGGGGTCAGCCAAGTCTCAGAGGTCCCCGAAAAGCCTCCGGACCAGGTGATTCGCGTCCTCCTGGCGCAACCCGGAGGCGACCAGGAGGTCACTGACGGTCGTCCGGACCTGTGCCACCACCACCGCGCCGGAGAAGCCGACACCGTCCCGATAGGCGTGCCCGGCCGTCCGGACCGCCCGCAGCGCCTGCTCGCGAGCCCGGTTCGGCTCGGTGCCGGCGGCGAACTGCCGCTTCAGCAGGCGGACCGCCTCGGCGAGATCCGCCACCGCCGTCGGCAACGACTCCGGTACCGGTTCGCCGTCCTCGATGAGCGTCACCGATCGTCGGATCAGGGTGCCGCTGTTGCGCATCGCCCGGTCGATCGGCTCCGCGGCCTGCGCGTAGCGGCCCACCGGCCCGCGCCGTTGATGCCAGTACACCGGCGACAGGGTGCTCGCCTCCCGGGCGCCCTGGGTCGCCTCGACGAACGCCTTCAACCGGCCCGCGCTCTGCCGCAGCTCACCCCGGGCGGCACGGGCCCGAGCGGCATCCCGCTCGGTCAGCGCCTCGGCCGTGGCGTCGAGCTGGGTCGCCAGGAGATCCAACGCCGGCCGCGCGGCCCGGTTGAGCACCCGCAGCGGGTTCAGCGGCAGCAACACGGCGGTGACCAGCAGCGCCACCCCTCCCCCGATGAGCGCGTCCACGAACCGGGGGATCTCCAGATCCCGCACGGCCGGGCTGAGCGTGGCGATGAGCACCGCCGTCGCCCCCGCCTGGATCACCACCGCCGCGCTACCCGCGAGGAAGAGCGCGACGACGATCGCCAGCACGACGATCAGTGCGAGCTGCCACCAACCGGTGCCGATCACCAGGAGGAGCAGGTCGCCGATCAGCACGCCGACGGTGACCCCGATGATCAGCTCGACGGTGCGACGCAACCGCTGGCCGACCGACGCGGCGAGCGTCGAGACGGCGGAGATCGGCGCGAAGACCGGCTGCGACACCTGCAGCAGCGAGTGCGCCACGAACCAGGACAGCCCAGCGGCCAGGCCGGCCTGGAGGGCGAGGCCGCCGATGGTCCGTACCCGGCGGACCCGCTCGCGTAAGGCGGCCACCACGCGGTCCAGGAGCCGGACGACGGTCGAGGGGCCCGCGTCCGCTCCGCGCCGACCGGCAGCGACCATGGCGGCACCTACCCCGCCACGACCGGCTCAATCCTCGCCCCGGCACGGCCCGGCCGCCCTCAGCGCGAGGTGAGCGTCTTCTCGGCGTACGCCCAGAGCCGGTCGGCCGCGGCCGGGTCCAACGCGTGGGCGGCGACTCCGCCGGTGGCGTCGGGACCACCGGGAATGACCTCGGCCTCCTGGTTGTCGTCGAAGTACCGACCGCTGACCCCGTCGAGCAGGGGTGAGCCGGCGAGCAGCACTGTTGTCGACGCGCCCTGGTCGGGCTTCTTGTAGTACTCCGCCTCGATGAGGTTGCCCGCCTCGTCCATCGCGCCCATCGCCCGCATCGTGTCGTCGTCGATGTGGCGCTGGAGGTTGGTGAAGATGTACCCGGGGTTGAGGGCGTTCGCGGTGATCCCGTCCCTCGCCCACTGGCGGGTGATTCCCACAGCGAGCAGGACCTCCGCGGTCTTCGACTGACCGTAGGCCGACCACGGGTCGTACGGGCGCCGCTCGAACTGCGGGTCGTCGAAGTCGAACGGCGCGGCAAGGTGCGCACCGGAGCTGACCATCACGACCCGTGCCGCCTCGGCGGCCCGCAGACTGTCGTGCAGCCCTCGGGCCAGCGCGAAGTGGCCGAGGTGGTTCGTCGCGAGCTGGAGTTCCCAGCCCACGGCGGTCAGCTGGCGGGTCGGGATCGCCATGATTCCGGCGTTGGCCACCAGCACGTCGAGCGGGCCCTGCCAGGCCGCGACGAAGGCGTCGACCGACGCCAGGTCGGAAAGGTCGAGGGCGGACGACCGGACCGTGCCCACCGTGGCATCGGTGGCGAACTCCTCGGCGAGCCGGTCGGCCGCCCGAGGATTCCGGGTCGCGACGGTGACCTCAGCGCCGGCCCCGGCCAACGCGCGCACCGTCTCCACACCGATGCCGGACGCGCCCCCGGTGACGATCATCCGGCGTCCGGTGAGGTCGACACCGTGGAGGACCTCGGCGGCCGTGGTGCGCGCGTTGAACGGGGTGGTGAGGCGTGGATTCGCTGTCATGACACCCAGGCTACGAACGCTCGGTTCGGACTGCCTATAGCCTGGAGTCCGTCATACTTTCGTGAGCGTCCAGATGAGGTGGGGATGGATCCGCTGGAGGATGTCCTGGCCCTGCTCGGCGCGACGAGCCACGTCTCCGCCGGTCTGGTCGGAGGCGGCCGCTGGGCCGTCGGTTTCGACCCCCCGGCCGGGGTCAAGTTCAACGCCGTCCGGCGGGGCCGATGTTCGCTGCGGGTCGACGGCCACGCCGAGCCGATCGACCTCGGTCCGGGCGACTGCTTCCTGCTGACCCGACCGGCGGCCTACACCCTCTTCAGCGATCCCGAGGTGCCGGTCCAGCCCGCGCATCCCATCTTCGCCGCCGCCACCGACGGTGTGGCGCACGCCGGCGACGGTGACGACGTGTTCCTCATCGGCGGCGCTTTCACCCTTGGCGGGCGGGCACGCAGCCTTCTGCTGGACAACCTTCCGCCGGTCATCCACGTGCCCGCCGACACCCCGGAGGCCGGGACCGTCCAGTGGGCCCTCGGCGAGATCGACGCGGAACTGCGATCCACGCGACTCGGCTCCCACCTCGTCGCCGAGCATCTGGCGCTCGTCCTGCTGATCCGGATCCTTCGGCTGCACCTGGCCCGTGACGAGCGGCCCGGCTCCGGGTGGCTGGCCGGTCTCACCGACCCGGTGGTCGCTCCCGCGCTACGCGCGATGCACGAGCGACCCGCGCACCCGTGGACGGTGGACGAGGTGGCCCGGGCGGCGACCGTCTCCCGGTCGACGCTGGCGGCCCGCTTCAAGAAGGTCGTCGGGGTGGGCCCGCTGGAGTACCTGACCGGGTGGCGGATAGAGCTCGCGGCCGACCGCATCCGGCGCAGCTCCGACACCGTCGCCACCATCGCCCAGGCCGTCGGGTACGGCTCGGAGAGCGCGTTGAGCGTGGCCTTCAAGCGCACCACCGGCCTCTCGCCGCGCGCCTACCGCACCGAGTTGGCGAACACCGCCCGGACGGACGCACCCGAGCCGACGGTGACCGCCGGTCGTGCCCTGCCGGGGCGGTAGCACCCCGCCGGCTGAGATTGAGGGCGTCCGGATGGGGTAGACCCGGCTCTGCCGTCACCGGCGACCCGGCGCGTGGCGTCGGCGCCGGATCACGGACAAGGGCTGCGAGACGCCTCGGGGGGACGTCGGATGGATCAACGCGGTTGAGTGGCACGGACGACTCCGGTGACGTCGTGGAACTACGGGTGCACGGAGTCTCCGGCGCGAGCGCCGCGCAGGTGCTGGACCTGCAACAGACCGCGCAGGTCGCCGGTGACCGCAGTGGCGGGTTCTACCGGCCGCGCCCCCGGTACTCGGAGAGCACCGGCGAGCACGGGGTGACGCTTGAGGCGTACCGCTGGGGTGACCTGCCCTCCGGGACCGTGGCCCGCACCCTGGCGGTGGTCTTCCTGCTCCCCTTCATGCTGGTCAACGTCGCGATCTGGATGCGCCCGGCGAACCCCCGTTCCGAGGCGGTGGTCAAGTCCCTCTGCCGGGTGCTGGCGCTCACGCTCACCGTGCTGTACGTGCTCGCCATCGTCGGCGTCGCCCTGGATCTCGTCGGCTGGAAGTGCCTGGCCTCCCCCGACTGTCTGGCCGGACGCAGTTGGTTGTCCTGGTTGGGTGGACGGCCGGTCGGACTGCGGCTGGCGGTGCTCGCGCTCGTCCCGGCCGCCGCGATCGGCCTGATCTGGCGGGTCAGTTGCCGGCCGGGCCGGACGTTCGAGGCGTTTCGCGAACCCGATCAGGGCACCTCCGCGTCCCGCCTCGGCACCGTGGGCCAGTGGGACGCCGAGCCGTTGGTGGGCCGGTTGCGGGCCATCCATGTCACGGCGGCCTTCGCGACGCTGGACCTCGCCCTGCTCCTGGCCCGCGCCGCGAGTGACGCTTCGGCGGCCACTATCGCGCTGACGGCGATCATGGGGGTGATCCTGACCGGCTGCGTGGCGCTGCTCTGCACACCGCCGCTGATGGACAGGGCCCCCGGCGACAAGCGGCTCGACCGGGTCACCCGTACCCTCCGGACCGCTGCCATCCTCCTGACCGTCGCCGTCGTGACGCATGTGCTGACCAGTCCGCAACCCTGGCCGGAGGAGCAGGCGCTCCCCGGCTACGACCCGACCCTGGCCGGTCTGTTCGTGTCCCAGACGACGCTGTTGGTCGCCCTGGGCGTGGTGCTGCTCTGGCACCGGCGCCGGGAGCACGGCGCCACCCCGCTGTTCGGGCTGGGCGCTCTCGTGGTCGCGGCCACCGGGATCAGCATGGCGGTGGCGTACTCCGCCGAACTGGTCTACCGGGTGGCGGACTACCTGGACCGCGACGTGTCGACCGGCGAGGGCATCGCCTCCGGTCCGCCCCGGGCCTACACCTGGGCCATCTTCGGCTTCTTCCGCGCCCTGCTGGTCACGGTGATCGTCGCTGGCCTCGTCGTCCTGATCTCCCGCCGGGCTCGACGCCGGGCCGGGGCGGCGATAGTCGCGCGCGACTTCCCAGACCCGCCGCCCGAGGCAGGACGCCGACTACGGCAGGTCCGAGACGCGATAGCCCGGGCTCGTTTCACCGAGAAGCTGGTGCCGCTGGCCGTGCTCTACGGCTGTCTCGCCGGGCTCGCCACCGCCACCACCACCGTCGGCCTGTTGGGGCAGTTCCCGGGCGACCTCATCGAACAGACCCTCGGGCTGCCGGCCGACGCGGTCACGTTCGGCATCGCGGTTGGTAGCTGGACGATCGCGGCCATCATCCTCGGCCTGATCATCGGGGGCATCTTCGCGTACCGGACCGAGCCGTACCGCCGGTACATCGGTGTGCTCTGGGACCTCGGCACCTTCTGGCCCCGGGCCGCCCACCCGTTCTCACCGCCCTGCTACTCGGAGCGGGCCGTGCCGGAACTGGCCCGCCGGATCACCTACCTCGTCGAACGCGGCGGCGCGGTGCTGCTCACCGGGCACAGCCACGGCTCTGTCCTGCTGGCCGCCACGGTGCTACAACTGCCGCCGCAGGTCGGCGACCGGGTCGCCCTGCTCACCCACGGATCACCGCTGCGCCGCCTCTACGCACGGCTCTTTCCCGCCTACGTCGACGACGCGGCACTGCACGAGATCGGCCGCCGGGTGGGTTGGCGGTGGGTGAACCTGTGGCGCGACACCGACCCGATCGGCGGCTGGATCTTCTCCCCGCGTACCTCACCCGCGGCGGCCACCACCGACGACCCGGCTACCAGTGTGGATCGCCGACAGCGTGATCCCGTCGACGTGGTGGCGCCCCCCGGAGACAGCGTCGCCCCACCCATCCACGGGCACTGGCCGGGCGAGTCCGACGAGCCGTTCGTCGAGGCGGTACAGGAGTTGGTGCGGCGCCTCGATCGGCGGGGCGACCCGCCCGGGCCGTCGAGGTAGCGGGCCGGCTCAGTTTCCCCGGCCCGCCCGCGTACGCCAGTCGTCCAGAGCGGTGCCGGCGAGGCGGGCGCCGTCGGCCGGGACGAGCGAGCGTTCGCCCAGCTTGGCGCCGAAGTACCGGGCGTCGGGGTCGGCCACCACCGAACGACGGTCCTGCTGGTCGGCGAGGAGGGTTCGGCCCAGTTCGTCGAGGCGGAACTGCTCCGGGCCGGCGACCTCGACCACGGAGTTCGTCGGCGCGCCGAGCGCGACCTCGGCGACCGCGGCAGCGACGTCGTCAGCGGCCATCGGCTGAATGAGCACCGGCGCGAGGCGCACGGTGTCGCCGTCCGTGGCGGTGTCGATGATGCCCTTGAGGAACTCGAAGAACTGGGTGGCGTGCACCACCGAGTACGGGAGGCCGGACGCGACGATGAGCTTCTCCTGGGCAACCTTCGCGCGCATGTACCCGCTGTCCGGGATCCGGTCGCACCCCACGATGGAGAGCGCCACGTAGTGGTTCACCCCGGCGTCGGACGCGGCGGCGAGGAGCGTCCGGGTCGAGGTCTCGAAGAATTCCAGTACGGCGGCGTTCTCGAACGACGGCGAGTTCGACACGTCGACGACGACCTCGGCGCCGGTGAGCGCGTCGGCCACCCCTTCGCCGGTCAGGGTGTTGACGCCCGTCTTCGGCGAGGCCGGCACCGCCTCGTGGCCCTGGGCGCCGAGGCGCTCCACGAGCTTGGAACCGATGAGGCCGCTGCCCCCGATGACGACGATTTTCATTGTCGTACCACGTCCTGTCTGCACTGGGTCGGATCGTGCTGCCAACCAGTAAGACGGAAAGCGTGCGCGGATGCAGGACAATCGCCGGAGAAGCGTTCGACGGAGATCAGGAGGTCGACGTGGCCACGGTGTCCCACCCGGTGTTCGCCCGCGTGTACGAGCGACTCAGCGTCGCCATGGATCGCGCCGGCACTGCGGCGTTCCGGCGGGAGCTGGTCGCCGGCCTGTCCGGCCGGGTGATCGAGATCGGCGCGGGCAACGGGCTGATGTTCGCCCACTACCCGCCGGGGGTGACCCAGGTCTACGCGGTCGAACCGGAGCGACGTCTGCGTGCCGCCGCCGAGCGCGCCGCGTCGACCGCGCCGGTCCCGGTGACCGTCGTCGACGGTCTGGCCGAGGCGCTGCCCGCCGGGGACGGCGAGTTCGACGCGGCGGTGGTCGCGTTGGTGTTGTGCACGGTGCCCGATCAGGCGAGCGCGTTGGCCGAGATCAGCCGGGTGCTGCGCCCCGGAGGCGAGGTGCGGTTCTTCGAGCACGTGGCCGCCGAGGGTGCCGGTGGTCTGCACCGCGCCCAACGACTCGTCGACGCCACGCTGTGGCCGAAGCTGTTCGCCGGCTGCCACACCAACCGCGACACCGTCGCCGCCATCGGCGCGACCGGCTTCGAGGTGCAGCAGCTGCGCAGGTTCCGTTTCCCGGCCACCAGCAACAGCCCCTCCTCCCCCTGCGTCCTCGGCCGCGCGCTCAGGCCGGCCTGACACCACCGTCGATCGCACCGCTCACCGGCGGGGCAGCCCGGCCAGCCAGACCTCCAGCTCCGCCGGGGAGCGCAGCAACACCACGGGCGGCGCGGACGGGTCGGCCTGCCAGGCCCGCATCCGCCGTCGGGCCCGGCCGAACGCGGTGACGTGCCACACCAGGATCGAGTCCGAGGACAGCACACTGCTCAGCGACTCGCGGTTGCCGTTGCAGATCACCTCGCCGGTGACCACCAGTCGGACGGTGCGGCGGAGCAACCGCCCGAACGACAGCCACCGTGGATAGTCAAGGCCGACGACCAGATCGGCGTGGGCCATCGGGACGTCCCGCCAACCGTGGTACGCCCCGTCGATGATCCAGCGGTCCCGTCGGCAGATCTCCTCGATCCGGCTGCGTTGCTGGGCGACCGGCACCTCGACCCAGCCCGGTTGCCAGAGCAGGTCGTCGACCGGATACCAGTGCACTCCGAGGTGTTCGGCCAGTCGCGCCGCGAGGGTGGACTTGCCGGAGCCGTACACCCCGTAGACCAGGACGCGACGCGGTGCGCTCATCGCGGCAGCGTACGTCGTGAAGAAAAATCAGTTGTCGTGCCTGGCGCGCCTCGACCAGAGTGACGTCCATGACGTACTGACGGACTCCACCCCTGCTCCGCGCCACCGGTGATGCCTCCCGGGGGCCGTGACGCCGTCCGCTTTTCACGTTGGCAGCCAGAGATGAGCCTCCTTGTCCCAGCACCACCTCCCTCGGGAGCCCCTGCCCCCGTCCGCCCCGGCCACCGTCACGGTGTTCGCCTCTCCCGCGAGTTGGATCGAGTCCGATGCGCTCGCACAGTGCCAGCAGGTCGCCGCCCTGGACGGCATGCGGCACGTCGCCGCGATGCCGGACCTGCACCCCGGCAAGGGTGCGCCCATCGGCGCGGCCATGGCGTCGACAGTGCTGTACCCGTTCCTGGTGGGCTCCGACATCGGCTGCGGCATCGCCGTGTTTCCGATCAAGCTCAAGCGGGCCGTACCGGAACGGCTCGCCGCCCGGTTCCCCGACCTCGACCAGGCGCTCGACCCGGTACGCGACGCCGACGACCCCGCCTGGGCCGCCGTCGACTGTGACGTTCCAGCCGGCCATTTCGACGGCCTCGGGACGGTGGGTCGGGGCAACCACTTTGTGGAGTTGGCCCGCGTCGACACCGTCCTCGACGTGCGGCACGCGGGCCGGCTCGGGCTCGACGCCGGCGATCTCGTGCTGATCGTGCACAGCGGTTCCCGTGGTCTGGGCGAGCGGATCCTGCGGGCGCACACCGAGGTCCACGGCGCCGGGGCGGTACCCGACCCCGCCGCCTACCTGGGCAGGCACGACGACGCCGTGCGCTGGGGTTCGCTCAACCGCCGGGTGCTGGCCGCCCGGGTGGCGCACGCGTTGGGGGCCGAGCCCACCGCGCCGATCGTCGATGAGTGCCACAACCTGGTCGAGGTCCGGGACGGGGTCTACCTGCACCGCAAGGGCGCGGCGCCGGGTGACGGTCGCGACGTCCTGATCGCCGGCACCCGGGGAACGGCGTCCTATCTGGTGGCCGCCCACGCCGGGCCGGAGGCCAACTACTCGGTGGCCCACGGCGCCGGCCGCAAGATGTCGCGCGCCGACGCCCTGCGGCGGGGCCGGGCCAAGCACACGGTCGAGGAGCTACGCCGTACCCGGGTGGGTTCGCTGGTGGTGTGCGGTGACCGGCAACTGCTCTTCGAGGAGGCACCCACGGCGTACAAGCGCATCGAGCAGGTGATCGCCGACCTGGTCGAACACCGGCTGGCCACCCCGGTGGTCAGCACGACGCCAGTGGTCACCTACAAGACGCCCGACCTCGGGTCCGCCGCACGCCCCGAGCGGCGGGGCCACCGCGGCCGGCGAGGCCGCTCATGACCGCGTTCCTGCTGTTGTCGGCCGGACGTGGGCCGCAGGAGTGCGCCTGGGCACTGAGCCAACTGCTGCACCGGCTGCGCGACGAGGGCGTCCGCCGAGGTCTGACGATCCAGCAGGTCGAGGCGGTGCCCGGTGACCGCGCCGGCACCCACCGGTCGGCGCTGATCGGGATCTCCGGCGTGGACGCCGACGCGTTCGCTGATTCGTGGACCGGGACGCTGTGCTGGCAGGCCCCGAGCCCGTACCGGTCGGGCGTCGGCCGGAAGAACTGGTACGTCACCGCCCAGCCGCCCGAACGCGACGCTCGGCCCACGACGTTTCGCGAGGCGGACGTCGACATCGTCGCCTGCCGCACCGGTGGGCCGGGGGGTCAGCACCGGAACAAGGCCAGCACGGCGGTACGCGCGACGCACCGCCCGTCGGGCCTGGTGGTCGTCGTGGACGAGGAGCGGCAGTTCAGCCTCAACCGTCGGATCGCCCTGGACCTGCTGCGCCACCGCATCGAGCAGGGCGACGAGGCGGCGCGGCGTGCCGTCACCACCGCCCGGTGGCGCGTCCACGACAGGCTGGTTCGCGGCGACCCGGTCCGGGTGGAACGTCCGACGCGCTAGCGGCTCAGACCTCCAGCACGGCGTCAGCGAATGCCTGCGGCGCCTCCTGCGGCAGGTTGTGCCCGACACCGCCGCCGACGGTCCGGTGCTCGTACTGGCCGGTGAACTGCTTGGCGTAGACGGTGGGCTCGACGTGGGGCGCGCCGTTGGCGTCGCCCTCCATGGAAATACTGGGCACGGTGATCTTCGGTTGCGTGGCCAGGCGCTTCTCGATGTCGTCGTACTGTGCCTCGCCGTCGGCGAGGGCCAACCGCCACCGATAGTTGTGGATCACGATGTCGACGTGGTCGGGGTTGTCGAACGACGCCGCGCTGCGGTCGTACGTCGCGTCGTCGAACGTCCACTGGGGGGACGCGGTGTGCCAGATCAGCTTGTTGAAGGCGCGCCGGTTCTTGTCGTAACCCTCCCGCCCTCGCTCGGTGGCGAAGTAGTACTGGTACCACCACGCCAACTCCGCCTTCGGCGGCAGCGGCGCCTTACCGGACTCCTGGCTGGCGATCAGGTAGCCGCTGACCGAGACCAGCCCTCGGCAGCGTTCGGGCCACAGCGCGGCGACGACGTCGGCGGTCCGCGCGCCCCAGTCGAACCCGGCGAGCTTCGCGGTGTCGATGTTCAGGGCGTCCATCAGGGCGATGAGGTCGAGCCCCATGGCCGCCGGTTCGCCGTTTCGCATCGTGTCGTCGGAGAGGAACCGGGTCGTGCCGTAGCCCCGCAGGTAGGGGACGACGACCCGCTTGCCGGCCGCGGTGAGCAGCGGTACGACGTCGGCGAAGCTGTGGATGTCGTAGGGCCAGCCGTGCAGGAGGATCACCGCGTCCCCGTCGGGCGGACCGGCGTCCACGTATCCGACGTTCAGGACTCCGGCCTCGATCTGTCGCAGGTCGGTGAACCCGCCAGCGGCCTTTGCCATCGACTTCTCCCCGTGTCCGGACCTGCTCGGATGTGCCGATCACGCCCGAATCTAGCTACCTGCCCGGAGCCTGAGCGCCGTTCACACAAGGACCGCTCGACGGATGCCGGACTGGGTACGATGCCCCCGCTCCCGCGGATGTTCGCGGTGGAGGTCATGGGCCCGTAGCCGGATGACCGTAGGGTGATGGCATGGCTGAGCGACCTCTGACCCTGATGGCGGTGCACGCCCACCCCGACGACGAGGCGACGAGCACCGGTGGCGTCCTTGCCCGCTATGCCGCCGAAGGGGTCACGACGGTGCTCGTGACCTGCACCGACGGGCGATGTGGAGACGGCCCGGGCGGGGTCAAGCCGGGCGAGGAGGGGCACGACCCGGCCGCCGTGGTGGCGATGCGCCAGGCCGAGCTGGAGGCCAGCTGCGCGACGTTGAACGTCACCCATCTGGAAACCCTCGGCTACGCCGACTCGGGGATGATGGGCTGGGCGACGAACGACCAGCCCGGCGCGTTCTGGATCACGCCGGTGGCGGAGGCGGCGGCCCGGCTCGCGGAGCTGATTCGGCAGTATCGGCCGGACGTGATCGTCACGTACGACGAGAACGGTTTCTACGGCCACCCGGACCACATCCAGGCGCATCGGATCACCATGGCCGCTGTCGAGCAGACGGACGTCCCGGCGAAGGTCTACTGGACCACTGTGCCGCGTACGGCGTTCGCGGAGTTCGGTCGGATCATGAAGGAGCTCGGCGTCGAGTGGGCCGAGCCGGACGCGGAGTCGGAGCCGGGGCCGCAGCTCGGTCTGCCCGACGACGAGATCACCACCTGGGTCGACACCAGCAAGTACGGCGCGCAGAAGTTCGCCGCGCTGGCCACGCACGCCAGTCAGACCGAGAACATCTTCTTCCTGCAACTGGGCCAGGAGCGGTTCACCGAGCTGATGGGCGTGGAGACCTACCTGCGGGTGCGGGACCGGACGGGCGCGCCGATTCCCGAGGACGACCTCTTCGCCGGTCTGCGCTGATCACTCTTCGGTAGCGCCACCTGACATCGTCGGCCACCGGTTCGACGGTGTCTGGTGGCGTGCGCCGCGAACGACCTCGCCACCCGAACCGGTCGCCGACCTCCGGCCGCCGGTCGCCGGTCGCCGGTCGCCGGTCGCCGGTCGCCGGTCGCCGGTCGCCGGTCGCCGAAAGTTTCGCCGGCGGGCCGCTCCCCGCCGGGCAGGTCATGTGATGAATTTCCGGAAGTTTTCAGCGTTGACGGCCAGACATAGATCGGCTTAACGTTTCGAGCAAGTTTCCGGCTTCCGGCCGGAACTACCGGCGTCACCCAGCCATCTCGCGTCCCACCCGAGCAGGACCGGACCCTCACCTCCTAGATCGACATCTATCTATTGATCGTCTGGAAGGGCAGGCACATGAAGTTGAGACAGTGGTCGAGCGTCGGCCTGGTCGCCGTCGCGACCATCGCCACGCTGAACACGGTGCCGGCGACCGCGAGTCGACCGTACGACCCCACGACGCAGAGCCTCGGCACCCTCGGCCTGCGCCACGGTCTGCACGTCGGCACCGCGGTGAGCATGGATGCACTCAACGACGCCAGCGACCCGCAGTACCGCAGACTGGCCTCCTCCGAGTTCGCCTCGGTCACCGCCGAGAACGTGATGAAGTGGGAGAGCCTGGAGCCGACCCGCGGCACCTACAACTGGGGGCCGGCCGACCAGTTCGTCGACTTCGCCAAGCGCAACCGGCAGAGCGTGCGCGGTCACGTGCTGGTCTGGCACAACCAGCTGCCCGCCTGGTTGACCAACGGCGTCGCCGACGGCTCCATCAGCAAGCAGGAGTTGCGCGAGCTGCTGCGCAAGCACATCACCACAGTCGTGAACCGCTACAAGGGCAAGATCTGGCAGTGGGACGTGGTCAACGAGGCGGTCAGTGACCCGTGGGACACCCCGTCGACCCTGCACTACAAGGGCTTCTGGGCGCAGAACCTCGGGCCCGGCTACATCGCCGACGCGTTCCGCTGGGCGCGGGCCGCCGACCCCAAGGCCCTGCTGTTCTACAACGACTACAACATCGAGGCGTTCGGCTCGGGCAACCCGGCGGACGACAAGACCCAGTTCGTCTACGACATGACCAAGAGCCTGCGCGCCCAGGGCGTCCCGATCGACGGTGTCGGCGCCCAGGGCCACCTGGGCACCCAGTACGGCAACTTCGACACCCTCCAGGTGACCGCCGCGCTGAAGAAGTTCACCGGGCTCGGCGTCGCGACCGCGTTCACCGAGGTCGACGTCCGCAGCCAGCTGACCGAGGGCGTCCAGGCCGGCAACTCCGAGGAGATCAACCCCCGGCTACAGGCGTCGGCCGCCAACTTCAGCGTGCTGATGAAGGCGTGCCTCGCCGTCCGGAGCTGCCTGTCGTACACGGTCTGGGGTTTCAGTGACAACCATTCGTGGGTGCCCGGCTGGTTCGACGACCCGCCGGAGGGCCTGGCCACCATCTACGACGAGAACTACCAGCCCAAGCGGGCGTACCAGGAGTTGAAGTCCGACCTGATCTTCGCAGGGCCGCCGTACGTCCTGCCCCGCATCGCACCCAAACCCCGCCGCTGACGCCCAGGGCCGTGTGGGGCTTCCCGAAGCTCCACACGGCCCGTGTGCCGCCACGGACGTCGCCGTTCGACTCACGTTCGGTGGTTCCGTCGCGCCATCCGGACGCCATCGGAGGGCTGGTGCCGGATCTGCCGGTTTATTGATGGTGTTGGTGTCACTATTGCAGGCGTGGGAACTGCGAAAACTGCCATGCCTGCGATCTCGCCGCTCACCGGCGATCCCATCAAGCGGGCCGATGCCGAGCGGCTAGCGGGGGTGCTGAAGGCCTTCGCCGATCCGGCGCGACTCCGGTTGCTCAGCCTGATCCAGTCCGCGCCCGAAGGTGAGGCCTCAGTGAGTGACCTCACCGCGGCGCTCAATCTCTCCCAGCCGACGGTGAGTCATCACCTCCGGATCCTCACCGAGGCCGGCCTCCTCGAACGCGACAAGCGCGGGGTCTGGGCGTACTACCGCCTGGTGCCCTCCGCGATCGCGCAGATCGCCGACCTGTTGACGCCGCCCCGGAAGCGGGCGACGAAGCGGGCCCGCTGACCGGGCCCCCAGCCCGGCGCGTCACATCCGCTCCACAGTGCGGATGCCCAGCAGGTGCAGCCCCTGCCGCAGGACCCGGGCGGTCAACTCGGCCAGCAGCAGCCGGCTCTCCCGCAGCTCATCCGTGGCCCGCAACACCGGGCAGCGCTCGTAGAACGCGTTGAACGCCGTCGCGAGTCGGTGCAGGTAACCGGCGAGCTGATGAAACTCGAGACTCCGCTCCAGCTCGCCGACCACAGCGGCGAAGCCGAGCAGCTCGACCGCGAGCGCACGCTCCGCCGGCTGCGCCACCACGATGGGCGCGTCCGGCCGCACGGCGGTCCCGGCCCGCCGCAGCACGGACCGGATCCGGGCGTACGCGTACTGAAGGTAGGGAGCGGTGTTGCCGTCCATCGCCAACATCCGTTCCCAGTCCAGGACGTAGTCCTTGGTCCGGTCGACGGACAGGTCGGCGTACTTGATGGCGCCGATGCCCACCGCGCGGCCGATCTCGGCGGCGGTCCCGGCGTCCAGATCCGGGTTCCTGCTCCGG
The DNA here is from genome assembly GCF_049841475.1 of Micromonospora sp. DT15. Lineage (NCBI taxonomy): Bacteria > Bacillati > Actinomycetota > Actinomycetes > Micromonosporales > Micromonosporaceae > Micromonospora > Micromonospora sp. DT15. The sequence continues at coordinate 746,819 of NZ_JBNCKJ010000001.1, read as the reverse complement.
GCCAGCTCGGTGGCGCGGGCGACCGCCTCCTCCAACAGCCCGACCAGCTTCACCGACTCACCGGCCCGGCTGCGCAGCATCCGCCCGTCGGCGCCGAGGATCGACCCGAAGCCGAGGTGCTCGGCCCGGGCCGGCGGGCAGAGCCAGCCGGCCGCCTCGGCGACGGCGAACACCATCGCGAAGTGCTGCCGCTGCGGTAGGCCGACGACGTACAGCAGCCGGGTGGCGCCCAGCTCGCCGACGCGCTGCCGCAGCGCGGCCAGGTCGGTGGCCGGATAGCCGTACCCACCGTCGCTCTTACGCACGATCAGCGGCAGCGGCTCGCCGTCCCGGCCGGTGAACCCCTGCGGAAAGACGCACTCGGCCCCACCGCTGGGCAGCAGCAGCCCCAACCGGTCCAGGTCGTCGACGACGCCCGCGAGCAGATGGTTGTAGGCGCTCTCGCCCCGGAAGTCAGCCCCGGACAACGTCACGTCGAGCAGGTCGTACACGGTCAGGAAGTACCGCTCCGACTGCGTCACCAGCAGCCGCCACAACCGGCGGGTCCGCTCGTCACCGCGCTGCAACGCCACCACCCGCAGCCGCGACCGTTCCTGGAACGCCTCGTCGGCGTCGAACTTCACCCGGGCCGCCCGGTAGAAGGTGTCCAGGTCCCCCATCGACAGGTTCTGCGCGGCTTCGGCCTCGCCGAGGTCGATCAGGTGCTCGATCAGCATGCCGAACGGTGTCCCCCAGTCACCCAGGTGGTTGACCCGCACCACCCGGTGCCCGAGCCAGTCCAGCAGCCGCACCGCCGCGTCGCCGATGACTGTGGAGCGGAGATGCCCGACATGCATTTCCTTCGCCACGTTGGGGGCCGAGTAGTCGACCACCACTGTCTGCGGCGTCGCCGTCGACGGCACGCCGAGCCGGGCGTCACCGGCCAGCCCGGCGACCATGTCGGCCAGGGCCCGGTCGGCAACCGTCAGATTGAGAAAGCCCGGCCCGGAGACCTCCGCCGACACCCCGACGTCGTCGAGCACCGCGTGCGTCAGCACCGCCGCGGCGATGTCGCGCGGCGGGCGGCCGAGCCGCCGGGCCAGCGCCAGCGCCGCGTCGGACTGGAAGTCCGCACGCGGAGACCGCCGCACGAGCGGATCGACCGGGCCGCCGGCCACCGCCGCGAACGCCGGTGCCAGCCGGTCGGACAACAACTTTTCAAGATCCATGAGTACGCCGATCTCGCTCGGACCCGCGCTGCCACGCGAGCCGTTGACGGGGAGATACGGGCGGACCGAGGACGACCAGCGAACGACCGGCGGCTCGATCCGCCGGTCGCAGGTAACAGGTCAGCGCGGGCGGGCGACGGATCGCCGGCGTCGCCCCGCACCGGCCTGGACGTCACACGACAGTCCGGTGCACTGAGCGATCACGCTGGTCATGCGGGGCAGCCTAGCGGCCCGGCCGACGCGACGACACCTCGATTCCAGTGGTCCGGTCGGTGCCCGGGGCGTGGTCGTTTCGTTGTACACCGGGCAGGGAACTGCCCAGGGACAGACGAGGGGTGACGATGAGCCAGTACACACCACTGCCGGTGACCCGTACGCGACGCGCGCTCGCGCTGCTCCCGCTGCTCGGCGCCGTCACGCTCGCCGCTGCCTGCACCGCCACCGAGGATCCGCCCGGCTCTGCCCCGGCGACCACGGCACCGGCCACCACGTCGACGTCAGTGCCCCCGACAGATCCGCCATCGCCGAGCGCGAGCACCCAGGTGACGATCCCGACCTCGGCCTTCGTCGAGTTGCCCGCCGAACTGCGGAAGTCCCCGCGACGGACGACGCCCGTCGCGGAGGCGCTGCCGAAGCTGTGCGGCAACGAGTTCGGCACCGGCGGCCGGCAGGTCACCGCGAGCGCCGCGATGACGGTCACCTACCAGAAGGCCGGCGAGCCCTCCAGCAACGTGCCGCAGGGGATGATCCACCAGACCATCTTCACCTTCGACGGCGACGGCGCCCCGGGTTACCTGAGCCGGCTCCGCACCGCCGTGCAGGCGTGCCCCTCGTACGACCAGTCCGGAAACCGCGTCACCGTCAAGAGTAAGGCGCTGCCCGGGGTCGGCGACGAGGCGTTGCTGCTGACCCGGACGTGGCCCGAGACGAGCATGAACGGCGAACGTACCGGCGACACCGCATCCAGCCAGATCGCGGTGGCCCGCGTCGACAGCGCGGTGACGGTCTTCGACGACCAGGGGTGGGAGGGCACCAGCGGTAACCCCACCATCCTGGACCGGGTCGTCCGCGACGGCGTACGCGCCATCGACACCTGGCAGCGGTAACCCGCCCGCCCCGACGCGGGCTTCCACCGATCGGTTCGATCCTCGGTCGGATCATGGACACCTCGACGCGAGTGGCGCTCGCGCCGGAAGACTTGGGGATTCCGGTCCACAGTGGTGGTCGCGACAGTGTGAAGCAGCCACCCGGGCCATCAGCGTTGGTCGGTGGAGGAGGTCGTCATGTCGGACGGTCAGGAGACGAAGGCGCCGTGGCTTCCGCCGCGGTGGTTCATCCGGCTGGCCTGGTCGGTGCACCGGGGCCTGTACCGGGTCAGCGGCAGCCGGGTCGGGCTGTGGCGACCGCGCGAGCACCGGTGGGGCACGCTGCGACTGACCACGACCGGACGCCGCACCGGCCAGCAGCGCAGCGTCATTCTCGCGTACTTCGAGGACGGCCCGAACCTGGTCGGCGTGGCGATGAACGGGTGGGGCGAGGGTGCCCCCGCCTGGTGGCTCAACCTCCAGGCCCATCCGGACGCGTCAGTCGATCTGGCCGACGGGCGCCGGCTGGTGCGCGGCCGCGTCGCCACCGAGGACGAACGGTCGCGACTGTGGCCACTGTGGCGCGCGGCCGACAAGAACTTCGACGCCCACGCGGCACGGCGATCGTCGGAGACGACAGTGGTGGTGCTGGAGCCCGCACCGGGTGACGACGACGTGGCGTGAGCGCGCACCTCGTGCCCGCTGGACAACTGCGGCGGTACGAGGTGCCGGACGCGTACATCCCGGGTGGTAGGCCCATCGGCAACTCCGGCATGACGACTCACCAGCTGGTTGCTTCCTAGGCTGCCACCTGTAATCGCCATGCGACCGAGGGGGATCCACCATGTCCGTCCGTCACCTGTTCGCCGCCGCCGTAACCGCCCCGCTCGCCGGGATCGAGCTGGCCGTGCCGGCAGCCGCGCACGTGTCCGCCCAGCCAACCGCAGCCGCTGCTCTTTCCATGAGTTCCGGGCGTTTCGGGGCCAGTGTGGCCGTCCTGCTGGGGCTGGCCGGCACGATCATCGGAGGATTGGCAGTGGCCCGCCCCGCCGGTCGGCTCGGCACCGGCTCGGGGAGCCTCGGAGCCGTCCTGGCCCTGGCGACGGGGCTGATCGGTATGGCGCTCGGCGGGCTGGTGGCGGCCACCGCCGACAGTGGCATCGGCACGGGCAACGGGCTAGGCGGGGCCTATGTGGCGCTCGCGGTCGGACTGGCCGCGGTGGTGCTCGGCGGGCTGGCCCTGGTTCGCGCGCGCCGCACCGGCCGCCTGGCGGGCTGACTCAGGAGCGAGCGAGCCAACCCGGCACGGTCAGACCGGACTCGTAGGCGAGGATCACCAACTGGGCTCGGTCCCGGGCCTGGGCCTTGGTCATGATCCGGCTGACATGTGTCTTGGCGGTCGCCGGGCTCAGCACCAACCGTGCCGCGATCTCGTCGTTGGAGAGGCCGGCGGCGACCAGCGTCAGCACTTCACGCTCCCGCTCGGTGAGCACGCTCAGTCGCGGCCCGGGGTCAGGATGTCTGGCCCGGGCCGCGAACTCGGCGATCAACCGCCGGGTGATCGACGGTGCGATCAACGCGTCACCCCGGGCCACCACCCGCACTCCGTGGATCAACTCCGCTGGCTCGGTGTCCTTGACCAGGAAGCCGCTGGCACCGGCACGCAGCGCGCCGTAGACGTAATCGTCCAGGTCGAACGTTGTCAGGATGATGACGCGGGCGTCGGAGTGCGCGACGATCTCACCGGTGGCGGCCAGGCCGTCGAGCCCTGGCATCCGGATGTCCATGAGGACGACATCGGGCCGCAGGTGCTTGGCCAGCCGCACCGCCTCGAATCCATCGGCGGCCTCGCCGACCACCTGGAGACCGTCCTCACCGTCGAGGATGGACCGGAAGCCGGCGCGTACGAGGGTCTGGTCGTCGACCAGGAGCAGCCGGATCACATCTGCTCCCCCACCGGCGCCGGGTCGGGTCGCATCGGCAGCCGGGCGCGGACCCGGAAGCCCCCGTCCGGCTGCGCGCCAGTGGTCAACGAACCGCCGAGCGCGATGGCCCGCTCCCGCATTCCGAGGATCCCGCTGCCCGGTGAACCCGGCTGACCGGTGCCGTCGTCCTCGACCTCCACGAGCACGTCGTCGTGATCGGGCTGGACCCGGACCACGGCGGTGGTGGCACGTGCGTGACGCGCCACGTTGGTGAGCGCCTCCTGAACGATCCGATACACCGCCAGATCGACCTCCGGCGGTAGCGACCGCGTCTCGGCCAGCTCGGTGCGGATCTCCAACTCCGGCCGAGCGGCCGTCCTGATCAGATCACCGAGGCGGTTCAGACCGGGTGCGGGCATGACCGCCGGGGCCTGCCGCAGTGCGCCCAGCGTCGCGCGCAACTCACTCAACGTCTCCTTGCTGGTCTGTTTGATCGCGGTGAGGGCCTGCTCGGACCGGACCGGATCGGGTCGGTGCAACGCGGCGCTGGCCTGCACGTTGATCAACGACAGGTGGTGGCCGAGTACGTCGTGCAGCTCCCGGGCGATGCGCAGCCGCTCCTCGGTGGCCCGTCGCCGGGCCTCCTCCTCCATCCGCTGCTCGGCGACGAACGCCCGGGCCTGCGCCTCGGCGAGGTAGGCGCGGCGGTTACGGGTCACGCCGACGATGACCGCGACGAGCCAACCAGCGTGCAGCAGCGTCGCCCCGTTCATGGTGTTCGGGGAGCGGTTGTAGCTGTCCGCCACGGCGAAGGCGATCACCGAGGCGAGACCGAGCCCGATGGCGACCGCGAGATGTCCCTCGTCGACGACGGTGTAGAGCGCGACGACGAACACCAGCATGATCGGACCGGGCCGGTGCAGCAACGCCCCGTACGCGCCGATTGCAGCCAGCGCCACGACGCCCACCGGCACCGGGTGACGGCGGCGGACGTACAGCGCGCCGGCGGAGAGCAGCACCACCAGCAGGGCCGCCCACTCGGCGACGGTGGAGATGCCGCGCGACTGCACCACCAGGCCCACGACGGCGACCAGACCCACGGCGGGCACCAGGACCACGTCCGCCGTCCGGCCCCGCCACCCTGACATGGGCCGAAGCCTAGCCTCCCGCGAATGAGCGGGAGAAGGTCCGACTGGACGGTTCAGGTGTGCTGGTTGCCCTGGGCCAGATTCGCGTCGTAACCGGCGGCCTGGAGGGCGAACAGTTCGGCGTACCGGCCGCCGGTGGCGACGAGGTCGGCGTGTGTGCCGTCCTCGACGAGCCGGCCGTGGTGCAGGACGAAGATCCGGTCGGCGTGCCGGACGTTGGCGAGCCGGTGCGTGATGAGGATCGTGGTGGCCCGACCTCTGCGGTTATCGATGTGCGGTGATCAGCCCTTGCCCAGGGTGTCGAGCTGCGCTCGCAGCGCCGTGGCGATCTCGCCGGCCGCGACGATCTGCTCCGGCGTGAGGGCGTCGACGAAGAACTCCCGGATGGCGCGCAGGTGGGGAAAGGTGGCTCCCCTGAACGCCTCGCCGCCGGCCTTCGTGAGCAGCACTTCCGCCCCGCGGGGAACAGTGGCGCACTCCTGGCGGCGGATGAGGCCGCGCCGCTCCATCCGCCCGAGGTGGTGGGAGAGCCGGCTCCGCTCCCACCCGATGTGCGAGGCGAGTTCGGACGACCGCATCGTCTCGCCCTCAGCCTCACTGAGAGCGAGGAGCACTGCGTAGTCTCCGGTCGAGAGCGAGGAGTCGCCCTGTAGGCGGGACTCGAGCCGGGAGCCGAGCGCTGCCGTCGTCTCGATGAAGTCCCGCCAGATTCGTAGCTCGTCGGCGGTCGGAAGTTGGCGTCCGCCCCGCCCGCCGGGTGTGGCCTCCGTCATCTCACTCTCCCGGGAATTGACGTGTCAATCACCAAGTTAGCATCATTGACACGTCAACCGGTAGGACCGCTCCCGTGGGTCGCCGGCGGATTGCACCGAGGAGGAGACGATGGCAGCTGCAGACTTCGAGCTGGGGCTCAACTCGTTCGGGGAGGTGGCCACCGACGGCGACCGGGTCCTGAGCGACGCCGAGACCGTACGGCTACTCGTGGACGAGGCACGGCTCGCCGAGTCGGCCGGACTCGACGTGTTCAGCGTCGGTGAGCACTACCGCGAGGGCCACAACGACTCGGCGACACCGGTACTGCTGGCGGCAGTCGCGACGGCGACCGAGCGAATTCGCCTCGGCACCTCGGTCACCGTGCTCAGCACCAACGACCCGGTACGGCTCTACCACGAGTTCTCCACGCTGGACGCCGTCTCCGACGGCCGCGCCCAGATCGTCCTTGGGCGGGCATCCGCAACCGAGTCGTTTCCGCTGTTCGGGTACGACCTGGCCGACTACGAGCGGTTGTTCGAGGAGAAGCTGGACCTCTTCCTGCGGCTTCAACAGGACGAACCGGTCACCTGGTCCGGCACGGTACGAAGCCCACTGGCCGCACAGCGGCTGCACCCACGGATGCGGCCGGGCGGCATCCCGACCTGGATCGGTGTCGGGGGAAGCCCGAACTCGGTGATCCGCGCCGCCCGGCACGGACTGCCGCTCATGCTCGCCATCATCGGCGGGCGGCCCCAGCGCTTCGCCGGTCACGTCGACCTCTACACCAGAGCGCTCGAACAATTCGGGCATACCCTGCATCCAATCGGGCAGCACTCACTCGGCCTTGTCGCAGACACCGACGAGGAGGCGGTGGAGACGTGGTGGCGGTACTGGCAGCCGGTGGTGGCGGCCCTGGCCGCGGAACGCGGCTTCTACAAACCGGACCGCGCGCGCTACGAGGCGGAAATCGACCACGGGGCGCTCTTCGTCGGTTCGCCCGAGACGGTGGCGCAGAAGATCGCCACTGTCGCTCGCGACCTGCGACTGAGCCGCTTCGACCTGAAGTACGACATCATGCACCTGCCCCGCGAGGCACGGGCGCGCACCATCCAACTGCTGGGCAGTGAGGTCGCGCCGCGGGTCCGGGAGCTGCTGGCTAAGGAGCCCAACCATGTCTGATCTGCTGTTCGGCCTGGACACGTTCGGCGACGTACCGGAGGACGACAACGGCAAACTCGTCTCCCACGCGGCGGCGATCCGGCAGGTCGTCGACGAGGCCGTGCTCGCCGACCAACTCGGGGTCGACGTCATCGCCCTGGGCGAGCACCACCGGCCCGAGTACTCGGTCTCCACACCGGAGACGGTGCTGGCCGGAATCGCCACCCGCACCTCGCGGATCCGGTTGGCCTCCGGCGTGACAGTGCTGAGTTCCGACGACCCGGTACGGGTGTTCCAGCGCTTCGCCACAGTGGACGCGCTGTCGAACGGCCGAGCCGAGGTCATCCTCGGTCGCGGCTCGTTCACCGAGTCGTTCCCGCTCTTCGGCTACGACCTCCGCGACTACGACACGCTGTTCGAGGAGAAGATCGAACTGTTCGTCAAGTTGCTCGACGAGAAGCCGGTCACCTGGAACGGCACCCTGCGTGCCCCGCTCGAGAACGCCGACGTGTTCCCGAAGACCGAGTCGGGTCACCTGGACACCTGGGTCGGTGTGGGTGGCTCGCCGCAGTCGGTCGTCCGCACCGCCCAGTACGGATTGCCGCTCATGCTCGCCATCATCGGCGGTGCCCCCGAGCGCTTCGCGCCCTACATCGACCTGTACCGCCGGGCCGCCGATCAGCTCGGCACCACAGCGCACCCGGTCGGCATGCACTCGCCGGGCTTCATCGCCGACACCGACGAGCAGGCCAAGGAGATCTACTGGCCGCACTACCGGATCATGCGGGACCGGATCGGCAAACTGCGGGGCTGGCCCCCGATCCGCCGTCAGGAGTTCGACTCCGAAGTGGAGAACGGCTCCCTCTACATCGGCTCACCGGAGACGGTGGCCCGCCGGATGGCCCGTGCCATCCGCAGCCTCGGCGTCGGGCGGTTCGACCTCATCTACTCGGCCGGCGCGCAACCGGCCAGCGCCCGGATGCGCGCGGTGGAACTCTACGGCTCGAAGGTGATCCCCATGGTCCGCGAACTGCTGGCCTGATCAGCACTTCCCAAGCGAGAGGACGACATGAACGACAACGACCGGAGCCGGCCTACGACCCTCGGCATTCTCGGGGCCGGCAAGGTGGGCACTGTGCTCGCCCGGCTCGCCGTCGCCGCCGGCTACCGGGTACGGGTGGCCGGCTCCGGCGACCCGGCGAAGATCGCCCTCACCGTCGAGGTCCTCGCCCCGGGCGCCGAGGCCACCACGGCGGTCGACGCGGCGGCCGCCGCCGACGTCGTCATCCTCGCCCTGCCCCTGGGCAAGTACCGCAGCGTCCCCGCCGAGGCGTTACGCGGCAAGCTCGTCGTCGATGCCATGAACTACTGGTGGGAGATCGACGGCATCCGCGATGACCTCACCAACCCGCGGACCTCGTCGAGCGAGACCGTCCAGACGTTCCTGTCCGGCTCGCGCGTCGTCAAGGCGTTCAACCACATGGGCTATCACGACCTGGAGGACGAGGCCCGGCCGGCGGGGGCGACCGGCCGCAAGGCCATCGCGATCGCCGGCGACGAGGACGCCGACCTCACCGAGGTCGCGGCCCTGGTGGACGCGCTCGGCTTCGACCCGGTCGTCGCCGGCCCGCTGGCCGAGGGGGTACGACTCGAACCGGGCAGCGAGCTGTTCGGCGCCAACGTGAGCGCCGACGAGGTACGCGCCATGCTCGACCGCTTCCCGGAGTCGGAGCGGGGACGGATCATCACCGCTGCCCGAGCATCGACCTCACCCGAGGCCGCCTAGGCGCCGAAGGCCGCCCGGGGCTCCTGGTGGCGGCCCACGGCGTACTCCCTGTCGAAGTTGGCCGGGCCCAGCGCCTCGGTGGCGGCGGCGCGCATCCTGGCGAGGTCCGCGGCGTCGTCCGGGTCCGGCACCTGGCCGAGTGCCGCGAACGCGGCATCGGCGACGCCGATCATCCGGGCCGCGCGGGAGTGGTCCCCCTCGGCGGTCGCGAGCGCGGCGCCCGCGACGCAGACGTACGGCACGAAGTCGGCCCAGCCGTTGTGGAACACCCGCTCGCGGTTCTCGGCGAACAGCGTTCGGGCCACGTCCAGGTTGCCCAGCCCCAACTCGCAGAACGCGAGGTTGTGGAATTCGGAGTTGACCGTCTGGGGTTGGCCGAGCGCCTCGTTGAGCGCGATGCTCTCCCGGTACAAATTCCGAGCGCGGAGCAGGTCACCGGACATCCTCGCGACGCCGGCCAGCACGTGCCTCGGTCGTTCCTCCAGGGCACGGTCGCCGGAGCGCAGCGCCACCGCGAGGGCCTCCCGGGCCCGTGCCTCGCCACCGGGCAGGTCACCGCCGCGAATGGCGACCCGGGCGAGGCTGTACCGGGCCTCCACCTCGCCCGCCAGGTCGCCGGCCGCCTGGGCCCGCTCGATCTCGGCCTCGCTCATCCGCACCACGGCGTCGGTCTCGCCGCGCCGGAAGGCCGAGCGGACGTTCTCGCTGAAGCTCACAGGTCTTCCTCCTTCTGGCCGGTCGCGTCGGTCAGGCCGCCTGGAACACGGTCCAGGTCTCGACGAGCGCGAAGCCCATCGCCTCGTAGAGCGGTCGACCCATCGGGCTGGCGTGCAGGTACGCGGCGTCCGCGCCGGCGGCGACGCCGTCGCGCAGCGCCGCCTCGGTGAGCGCCCGGCCCAGGCCGCGACCCCGGGCGGACGGTACGACGGCGATGTTGAACACCCCGATCACGCCGGATGTGCGCATGCCGAGCCCGGTGCCGACCGGGCTGCCAGACTCCTCGGCCAGATAGCCGGTGATGGCGTCGGTATCGAGGACCGCGCCGCCCATCAGCGGGCCGAAGAGGCCGTCGGGCGCCTCGAAGCTCCGGGTGAGGGCGTCGGTGTACCTGTCACTCTCGGCGGCTCCGACCCGGCGGACCAGCGCCTGCTGGGTCGAGTCGGCCCGGAACACGATGTCGTCGGTGGCGCAGGCCATCAGGGGGAGGTCGCTGCGTCCGCGCAGCCCGTGCCGGGCCGCCAGTTCGGCGACCTCGTCGCTCGCCGCACCGCGAATGATGATCGACCAGTGCGGTGTCTGCCGGCTGACCTCGGTCGCCAACTCGTCGATGGCCGCGAGATCCGGCTCGGTGGCCGTCTCGAGGACCCCGTTGAGCGTCGCAACGCTGGCGTGGGTGAGCCCCGCGCGAGCGGTGCCCCGCTCGGCGTACCAGCCCTTCGGCGTCACCTGGCAGAGGAGTTGGATCGCGTCGAAGTACGACGTCGCCATCTGGTCGGCGGTGGTGCTCATGTCTGGTTCCCCCCGGAACGCTCGCTCGCCCTCGCCCAGCAACCTAGCCACCGCTCGGGTCGGTGAGCACCTTCGAGAGGCCGAGGTCACCCCGCAGCGGCACCTCGCTGGCAGGCGGACGGTCGTCGAACGATCAGGAATCGAGAAGCTCGCGAGCGACGCCCGGCCTAGCCTTTCCCCAGGCAGTCGGCAGCGCGCCGGGCCAGACGACGAGAGGAAGCCCGAGAATGTCCGCGAAGACCACCACGACCGGGTCCGACGGCTTCAGCGCCGAGGAGCGGGCCGCGATGAAGGAGCGCGCCGACGAGCTGCGCGCCGAGGGCAAGAAGGGTGCCAAGAAGGCGGACGGGCTGCAAGCGGTCCTCGACCGGATCGCGCAGATGGAGCCGGAGGACCGCGCGCTCGCCGAGCGGGTGCACGTGACGGTGACCGCCGCCGCCCCGGGGCTGACGCCGAAGACCTGGTACGGGATGCCCGCCTACGCGAACGAGGACGGCAAGATCGTCGTCTTCTTCCAGGACTCCGGCAAGTTCAACTACCGGTACTCGACAGTGGGCTTCCAGGACCCGGCCAACCTCGACGACGGGGATTTCTGGCCGGTGGCGTACGCGTTGCAGCAGTGGAGCCCGACCGTGGAGAAGAAGCTCACGGAGCTTGTGCGGACAGCGGTCTCCTGACCGACGCCCGCCCCTCGTCGGCTCGCTCATGGTGCGATGATCGAGGGCCGGAGTCGACGGAGACAGGTGGTGCGGACGATGCGGTGTGGGCCGGCGGCGGTACGACGAGTCCCCCGGTGACCGGCCGGGCCGGCGAAGTTTTCGACACGGGTCGGACGGTGTCCGACATCGAGTCGCTGCTCGCCGCGGAGCTGCCCACGGGCGGCGTACCGGTCAGCGAGGGGGATCCGGCCACCGGTGAGTGGACCGGCACCCGGGGCGAGGGTTTTCGGATCGTCCCGCTCTGGGAGAGCGACGCCCTGACGGGTGTGTACGGCGCCGAATGGAACCAGGCAGAGGAGGCCGCCGAGGCGAACCTGGCCCTCGTCGTAGCGGAGTTGACCCGGAGGTGGGGCGCGCACCGCACTGTCTCCATGCGGGTGCCGCTGTTTCGGGATCAGGCCGGTGAACCCATGCCGGCGCTGTTCCAGTCGCTCTGTGACCTGGACTGCTACGGCGACCTGACCGTGTGGGGGCCGACGGTGACCGAGGGGCGGTGGGTCGCGGTCTCGGTCAACCAGTGTGACGGCGATGCTCCCATGATCATGACGGCTGTCGTCAGTCAACTACCGATCATCGAACTGTCGGACTGACCTGCCCGGTGATCCACGTCCCGGATGCGGGGCTGTCATCGACATTGCACTTGGCTCCTATGGTTCGGGCATGTCGATCACAGACCATGCGCTGGCCATCGAGGCGGCCGAAGCTGGAGCCGCAGTCGTGGGCTCCCGGTACGGCTCAGCACTGACGCGTGTCATGAAGACCGCCGGCGACTTCGCCACCGCCGCCGACGTCGAGGCCGAGCACGCCATCATCGACGTCCTTCGCGCGGCACGGCCGGACGACGCCGTGGTGGCCGAGGAGAGCGGGCGCACGGGTGCCGGCGACAACGGGCGCACCTGGCTGGTCGACCCGCTGTGCGGGACGTTGAACTTCGCCGCGCGGACCATGCTGGCCTCGGTCAACGTCGCCCTGCGGGTCGGGCCGGACGTCACAGTGGCGGCGTCGGTGGACCCGTTCGCCGATGAGGTGTTCTGGACCGACGGCACCGCCGCCTACGTCCGGGGGGTTGCGGGGACGGACGAGCGACTCGTCCCGTCGGCCGAGTCGACGCTTGTCGACCTGAACCTCGACCCGCCCTTTCCCAATCGGGACGTCTTCCTGGCCGCCCGCCTGCTCGCCGACGAGGGCTTCGTCGAACAGTTCCGGCCCCGGGTGGTCTCCACCAGCCTGGCCGTGGCCTGGGTCGCCGCCGGCCGCCGCGCCGCCTATGTGACGGACCGCCACGACCTGCGCAACAGCGTCCACTTCGCGGCCGGAATCGCGCTCTGCGAGGCGGCTGGCTGCGTTGTCACCGGGCTCGACGGCCAGCCCCTGCACACCGGTGGGGACGGTCTCGTGGTGGCCGCTGACGAGCGGACGCACGCCGCCCTGCTGACACTCATCCGGAAACAGGGCCCCGCCATCGCCCGGTCTTGACATGAAGTGCGGTTGAGGTTCTAGCGTCCCTAGATGATCACGTCCGGGCCGCCGCGCCCTGACGTACGTCGGCCGAACGCCACCGTCGAAGGGATTCCGATGTTCCTGTCCCGCCTTCTCCGCCCACGCACCGTCGCGAGCGCGCACTGCGACCTCCCCTGCGGCGTCTACGACCCGGCGCAGGCCCGCATTGAGGCCGAGTCCATCAAGGCGATCTCCGAGAAGTACCAGGCCAGCGACGACCCGGAGTTTCGCACCCGCGCGCTGCTCATCAAGGAGCAGCGCGCCGAACTGGTGAAGCACCACCTCTGGGTGTTGTGGACCGACTACTTCAAGCAGCCGCACTTCGAGAGGCACCCCCACCTGCACGGTCTCTTCAACGAGGCGACGAAGCTGGCAGGTGCCGGCGGCGCGAAGGGCGCCGCGGACCCGGCGGTCGCCGAGCAGCTCCTCGGCAAGATCGAGGAGATCTCGAAGATCTTCTGGGAGACCAAGCAGAGCTGATCAGCCCGCACCGGGTGGCACCGGCCACCCGGTGCGGCGTACCGCGTTCGGGAGGAACCGCATGACATCGCGCACCGACCTCGTCGAAGATCTGATGAGCCGTTTCCCACACGTGCCGCGGGAGGCGGTCCTCAAGGAGGACCTGCTGCGGGGCGGGCTCGCCTTCGACGACGCGGCACTGACCGACAACGAGCACGGCGACGTGAAGCCGAAGTCGTACTTCATCTTCTCCTTCGATCACCGGACTCTGCCCGAGTTGGGGACGGCGGCGCTGCGCCGGCCACCGGAGGAGATCGTGCTCACCGGGGGTCCGTACGAGCTGCGTCGTACCGTCGTCTCGGTCCGCACCAACCCCAGCTCGCCGTACCGCGTCGGCACCGACAGCGACGGTCGACTGCGCCTGTTCCTGGACGGACGGCCGATCGCCGATGTCGGGCTGCCCCCCATGCCGGCGTACTACCGCCACACGCTCGCCAACGGCAAGTCGGTGATGGAGGTCGCCCCGACGATCCAGTGGGGCTATCTCATCTACCTGACCGCGTTCCGGGTCTGCCAGTACTTCGGCGCCAAGGAGGAGTGCCAGTACTGCGACATCAACCACAACTGGCGGCAGCACAAGCAGGCCGGCCGGCCCTACACCGGGGTCAAGCCCGTCGACGAGGTCCTCGAGGCCCTGGAGATCATCAACCGACACGACGTCGATCGCGCGTCGCAGGCGTACACGTTGACCGGTGGCAGCATCACCTCGCAGGTCAACGGGCTGGCCGAGGCCGACTTCTACGGCCAGTACGCGCAGGCGATCGAGGAGCGGTTTCCGGGACGGTGGATCGGCAAGGTGGTGGCCCAGGCGCTCCCCCGAGCCGATGTGCAGCGGTTCCACGACTACGGGATCCGCATCTACCACCCCAACTACGAGGTGTGGGACAAGCGGCTGTTCGAGTTGTACTGCCCGGGCAAGGAGCGCTACGTCGGTCGGGAGGAGTGGCACCGGCGCATCCTCGACTCGGCCGAGGTGTTCGGCCCGCGCAACGTGATCCCGAACTTCGTGGCGGGCGTCGAGATGGCCGCCCCGCACGGCTTCACCAGCGTCGACGAGGCGATCGCCTCCACCACCGAGGGGCTCGACTACTTCATGTCCCGGGGGATCACGCCCCGCTTCACCACCTGGTGCCCGGAGCCCACCACACCGCTGGGCCGGACGAACCCGCAGGGCGCGCCGCTCGAATACCACGTCCGCCTGCTGGAGGCCTACCGGGCGACGATGGACGCCCACGGGCTGTCCAGTCCGCCCGGGTACGGCCCGGCCGGGCCCGGGCGAGCGGTCTTCTCGGTCAGCTCCTTCATGGACACTCTGCCGTCCACGGATTCGTGACGGCTCGCTCGGCCGCCTCGCCCACGTCGATCCGCCGAGAAGCGGTATGCCTCAGAGGCGTATTCACACCCCTGAGGTATACCGCTCCGAACCGCATCCGGCCCCCGACGACGGTGACCGACGGCGACCGCCCTGATGAAACAGGTTCTAGCTGGCGTACGTCTCGAACTCACCGACCCGTGGCGTACCGCCGGAACTGTTGATCTTGAAGTTGACCTTGCTCATCGCGGTGGCCGGGAAGGTGATCGAACCCGCCCCGCTGCCGGAGGCCAGGACGGCTCCGTTGTCGTTGTTGATCAGCTGCCAGGACCCGATGGATCCCTGGGTGCCGGACGGCTCGCGGATCACCACCCGGGACACCTGGGTCGCGGAGCCCCACTTGATCGAGATCGTGCCGGTCGAGCCGGCCGGCGACCACCAGGTGCTCAGGTTGCCGTCACGCACATTGCCGTAGCTGGTTCCGCTGGCCTTGCTGGAGCCGTCGGCGCCGGCACCCAGGCTGAGGTTGGTCCCGCCGGTGGGCGGTGGCGTGGTGGGTGGGGGCGTCGTGGGCGGGGGCGTCGTGGGCGGGGGCGTCGTGGTCGGCGGCGGGGTGGTCGGCGGCGGGGTCTGCGGCGTGCAACTGCCGTCGGACACCTTCAGGCCCGTGTTGGCGCCGACCGTCTGACGAACGACGTCCGGCACACAGCTCGCCCCGTCGAGACGGTACGAATACGGGATGCTGACAGTGGTGTTGGAGGTCGGGTTCGGTCCGGCGGGGTAGTTCTCGCTGCCTGCGCTGGACCAGGTCACGTTGTCGAAGACGTTGCCGGCGACCTGCCAGTAGCCGCGCTCGTTGGTGTAGAAGGTGCCCAGGACGTCCTTGGAGTCGCGGAAGTAGTTGTTCTCCACCTTGGCCCTGGCCCCCGCCCGGGAGTTGATCCCCGACTCGTGCAGGCTCACGTAGTGGTTGTTGTAGATGTGGGCGACCCCGCCACGCAGCAGCGGCGTGCGGGAGTCGATGTTCTCGTAGAGGTTGTGGTGGTACGTGATGAAGCCGTTCGAGAGGTCGCTCTCGCTGGACCCGACGAGGCCGCCCCGACCGGAGTTGCGCAGGACGCTGTACGACAGCGTCACGTACTGGGTGTTGTCCTTCATGTCGAAGAGGCCGTCGTACCCCTCGGACTCCCCGCCCGAGGCCTCCAGGGTGACGTGATCGACCCAGACGTTGCGGACCGTGCTCTCCATGCCGATGGCGTCCCCACCGTTGGAGGTGGGCGAGCCCGACTTCTTGACGTTCCGCACCGTCACGTTCTGGATGATGATGTTGCTGGAGTCGCGGATGTGGATGCCGAGCTGGTCGAAGACGGCGCTGCCGACCCCGATGATGGTGACGTTGCTGATCTGCTTGAGCTCGATCACTCCCGCTGCGGTGTTGCAGCTCGACCCCGACACCTTGCTGGTGTTGCCGTGATTGATGGTCCCGCTCACCTCGATGGTGATCGGGGTGCTGCTGCTGGGCCGACCGCACAGAGCCGCGTGGATCGCCGTGCCCGTGGTGGCCCGCACCGTCTGCCCGCCCGCGCCGCCGGTGGTCCCGCCGTTCTGGGTGGCGTAGCCGGTGGCGCTGCCGACCGCCGCCGAAGCCTGCGGGGTCGGTAGGGCCACCCCGACCCCGATCACCACGGCTACCGCGGCCAGCACCGCCTGACGTCGCAACACGACTGGTCGTCTCATGTCGCCTCACCTTCGCATTCGTCTCGTTCCAGGTTTCGACTCGACGGACATCGCGATCACACCCGCCGACGGGCACCAATCAAGAATTGGCCATAGTCAATCGCACAGATTCCATCGAGATCGCACACGCCCTGGTAGAAGCAGGGTTGTTTCGTGCGAGCGGAGTGCGCCCGGTGTCATCGCTCACACGACCGTCAAATGGAACATCGATGTAACGCAATCGTAGGAAAGCGGTTTCCGGAAAGGCAATAGCTGACGCTTGCAGGTTTGTTGCAGTGCTCGCGGGAGGGGTCGACCGCGCGGTCAGAGCGGTCTGGGCCGTCGGCGCGGGCGCGGGTTCCCGGCTCGTTGCGCGCGAAGTATTGACACCGCCGGGCCCGCAATCGATGCTCTGCTAAATCAGTTTAGCGACCGGCTCGCTCCGACCCGTCCCACTCCCGGTCCCCCGGCGGGATCGCTGACTGAACGCACCACCCCCGAGAAAGGACCCCCATGAGACTGCGAAAAGGACTGATCCCGCTCGCCGCCACCCTCGTCCTGGCCGGCGCCTCCGGCACGGCGTACGGCAGCGCGGGCAGCGGCCCGGGCAGCACTGACGCAATCCGCAGCATCACCCCGATCACCACCGTCTACACCTACGGCCAGAAGGTCTCGGCGGTGGCGATCGAGTACGCGGCCACTGTCAACCCGCGCACCCCCGACACCGGCACGTTCTCGGTCACCGACACCATCTACAACTTCCGCTTCAACCCGATCGAGGACCTGCCGAAGCTCGCCGACCGGACCGTCACCCACACCTACACCAACGGAACACCCGGCACCCGTGCCGACCACCGATCGGCGCCGGGCCGGTACGTCATCGTCGAACTGAACCCCGTCGACACCGGCGGCTCGACGGTCATCGTCTCCAAGTGCCCGACCTTCCTCTGCACCGTGAAGGTCAATCCCGAGCTGCCGACCCGGGTCGTGCAACGCAAGGACGTGCACGGCCAGCCCGGCCGTGGGGCCGGCAAGGGGCCGGTGCTCGCCCGGGCCACCCCGCGCGAATCCCGTCCCGTCACCGAGAAGCCGGTCAACCAACTGGTCGACGAGTTCACCTACGGCTCGTTCCTGAGTGGCGGAATGGTTCTGCCGTACCACTACCACCTGCCGAAGAACTACCAGCCGGGCCGCAGATACCCACTGATGGTCGTCCTGCCCGGGCACGGCATGGGCTGGGACGGCGACAACCTCGGCGTCCAACTCGCCGCCGACATCCCGGCGACCGCGTGGCTCCAACCGCAGTGGACCGGCACGGCCGAGGACGTCATCGTCCTGGCGCCCCAGCACCAGCGGGTCGGTGGCGTCGCCGAGGCGGACCTGCTGGTCAAGCTGCTCGACCAGTTCGTTGGGCAGTTCGCGGTGGACACCCGTCGGGTGTACGCGACCACTGTGTCGTACGGCTCGCAGTTGCTCTGGGAGGCGTTCGCCAAGCGTCCCGACCTGTTCGCCGGCGGGTTGGTGACCGGCGGTTTCCCGGTCAACGCCACCCAGGCGACCGCCATCGCGGCGGCCGAGGTGCCGGTGTGGGTCACGCACGGCGAGCACGACCACCTGCTCAACGTCTCGGGCGCGCGCAACTCCACGGCCCTGCTGCGGCAGGCGTACGCCGCCCGGGGCAAGACGCCCGAGCAGACCGCCGATCTGGTGCGCTACACCGAGTACGCCGACGCCGCGTTCTCGGTACCGGACTACCACGCGGCGTTCGGGCCGACCTATGAGGACGCCAGCATCCTGCGCTGGCTGCTGGGCCAGTCCAAGTCCTGAGGCTGGGGCCGGGCGACGCCCTCGCCGCGATCCGACGGCCCCACCCCGGTGATCATGAAGTTGTTGCCACCGTCCACGGCGTGGACGGTGGCAACAACTTCATGATCGACCGAGGCACCCCCAGGGGGCGGAACCCGGGGGGGTCAGTCCTGGAGGCAGGTTCGGAGGGCGGCGGTGAGCAGATTGGCGCGCTCGTCGCCCATCCCGCGCATCTGGTTGACCACATAGCCGAAGCCCACCTGATGCTCGGCGTCGGCGAAGGCCAGGTTGCCGCCCGCGCCGTCGTGGCCGAAGCTGCGCTCACCCAGCAGGGGCCGGGCCGGTGGCGAGTGCAGCAGGAAGCCGGTGCCCCAGCGCTGCCCGGTGTCCGGCGGGCCGTGCCGCTGCTGACCACGCGAGCGAACCACCACCGCGTCGTCCACCGACGCCGCCGTGAGCAGCGGCCCACCCTGGAGTTCCGACACACAGGCGGCGTAGAGGCGCGCGAGGCCCTCGGCGGTGCTCACCGCGCCCGCGCCGGGAACACCGGCGGCCCGGATGGCGTCGTCGTTGAAGCTGACCAGGCCGTCGGCGTCGGCGGGGAAGGCGAAAGCACCGCCCATGGTGATGCCCCGTTCGGCGACCGGGTCCACGAACGGGTCAGGGTCCGGAGGCGGTGCCACGCCCCAGGCGACGGTGTCGCTCTCGGCGGCCGGGAGCCCCAGCCAGGTACGCAGGCCGAGCGGGCCCGCGACGGTGTCGGCGAAGAACGCGCCGGGTAGTTGGCCGGTGATGCGGTGGATCACCTCTCCGACCAACCAGCCGTAGGTCATCGAGTGGTACCCGTGCGCCGTGCCCGGCTCCCACAGCGGGGCCTGCGCCTCGATCGCCTTGATGACCGGATCCCACGCCAGCACCTCGTCGAGGGTCAGCGGTCGGTCCACCGCGGGCAGACCTGCCTGGTGCGTGAGCAGCCAGCGCACCGGGATGTCCGCCTTGCCGTGCTGTCCGAACTCCGGCCAGTAGCGCGTCACGGGAGCGTCGAGGTCGAGCCGGCCCTGCTGGGCCAGCAGGTAGGCGCAGATCGCCAGGATCCCCTTGGTGCAGGAGAAGACGACGACCGGCGTGTGCGCGTCCCAGGGCCGCCCGGTACGGGTGTCGGCCACCCCGCCGTACAGGTCGACGACCTTGCGGCCCCGCACGTAGACGGTGACCGCGGCGCCGACCTCTCCCCGGGAGGTGAAGTTGTCGCGGAAGACGTCGGCGACGCGCCCGAAGCGATCGTCGACGTCGCCGTGGATCTGCGGCTCTGTGACCACTGCCTACCCCTTCACTGACCCTTGGATCAGGGCCTTGATGAACTGTCGCTGGAAGATCAGGAACACGATGAGGGTCGGGGTGAGGATCAGCAGCGACCCGGCGCACAGCAGCACCAGATCGGTGCCCCACTGGCCCTGGAACGCTCCGAGCGCCCCGGCCATCGTGCGTTTGGTCGCGTCGTCCACGAGGACGATGGCGAGCAGGAACTGGTTCCACGTCCAGAGGAACATCAGGATGGTCAACGAGGCGATCGCCGGCCGGGCGAGCGGCACCTGGACCCGCCAGAACAACTGCCACGTGCTGCTGCCGTCCACCCGGGCCGCCTCGGACAACTCGACCGGCACGTTGGTGAAGTGTGCCCGCATCCAGAACACCGCGAACGGCATGTAGAGCCCGATCAGCGGCAGGATGATGGCCCAGCGGGTGTTGAGCAGGCCGAGGTCCTGCATCTGGTAGTAGAGCGGCGTGACCACGGCCTCGAACGGCAGGGTCAGACCCAGCAGGAAGAGACCGAAGACGAGCCGGCCACCGGGGACGCGTAGCTGACCGAGCCCGAAGCCGGCCATGGTCGCGATCAGCACCGACACCGGTACGACACCGGCCACGATGAGCAGGCTGGAGCGGAGCAGGGCGCCCATGTTCGCGGCGGTGAAGGCGTCGGCGAAGTTGCCCCACTGCGGGTCGGACGGCCACTCGAGTCCGCTGGGCACTGTGCCCCGGGGCTGCAACGCCGCCGAGAGCATGCTCACGAACGGGAGCAGGGTGACGACGATCAGGGCGATCAGGAAGACCCGTCCGGTCAACTGTTCGCGACGGCTCAAGTTCACTGCTTGTCCCCTCGGCTCAGGCGCTGGATCGGCAGCACACACACCAGCACGAGCAGCATGAGTACGACAGCGAGCGCCGAGGCGAGCCCCACCTGCCGCTGCGAGAAGGCCAGCCGGTAGATCTCCAGGCCCGGCACCGTGGTCTGGAGGCCGGGGCCGCCACTGGTGGAGATGTAGACGATGTCGAAGCTCGCCAGCGCCGCGATGATCGTCACGGTGAGGCAGACGCCGATCTCCTGACGCAGGCTGGGCAGGGTCACGGCGAGGAACTCACGGACCGGACCGGCACCGTCGAGGCGGGCGGCCTCGTACAGCGCCGGGTCGATCTTGCTCATGCCGGTGACCAGCAGGATCGTGCAGAGGCCGAGCAGGACCCAGGCCCCGATGACGCCGACGGCTGGCAGCGCCGTGTCGAAGTCGCCGAGCCAGGCGCGGGCGACGCCACCCAGTCCGACCGCGCGCAGCGCCTGGTTGACCAGACCGTTCGACGAGAGCAGCCAGCTCCACGCGATGCCCGCCGCCACCAGGGGGATGACCTGCGGCAGGAACAGGATGGTCCGGACGACGGTGCCGAACACGCCGGTGGTGATCCGGCGGACCATGCTCGCCACCAACAGCCCCAGCGCGACGGGAATGAAGCTGAAGAAGACGATCAGGACGATCGCGTTGCCGATGATTTTCAGCAGGTCGCTGTCGGTGAACACGGTGAGGTAGTTGTCCAGGCCCACCCAGCGGGCCACCCCGATGCCGTTCCAGTCGTAGAGCGAGTACTGGAGCGTCAGGACGAGCGGGCGCAGGACGAACACCGCGTACATCACCAGGGCGGGCAGGACGTACAACCAGCCGGTCCCGGCCGCGCGGGCCCACCGGAATCGGTGGGCCCGCGTGGGGGTGGGGCGGGCGCGACGATCGTCGCGCCCGGTTGGTGCGCTGCCGAGGGCAGACGTCATCGGGACAGTTCCTTCTGGTACTCGGCCTGGACCGCCTTCACGTACCCCTCTGGCGTCTGCTGACCGGCGATCAGCTTCTGCATCTCCGGCGTGATCGCGGCGGCGAAGATGCCGCCGGTGGCGTTCGCGGTGAAGTCCACAGCGCCGTTCTCCGCGCCGAGCTGCTGTGACGCCTTCAGGGTCTCGGCCAGCACGGTGTTCGGGGCGGCGCTCGGCACCGGCAGGTCACTCGGGCCGCCGGGGCTGGAGCCGCCGACGGTCACCGAGATCTCGCGGGCCTTGGCGTTGGTGTGCACCCAGTTCAGGAAGTACGCGGCGGCGTCCGGGTTCTTGGCCTTGGCGGAGACACCGAAGGTGTTGGGGGCGGACATCGCCACGTGCTTCCCACCGGCGGACTCGGTGGGGAAGAGGAAGAAGCCCACGTTGCCGGGCATCGACTTGTCGAGGTTGGCCGACTCCCAGTCTCCGTTGAACATGAACAGGCCGTTGCCCTTCTGGAACTCCCCCACCATGCCGGCATAGTCCAGAGCGTTGGCGTCCTTGGTGAAGTAGCCGGCCTGGGCCCACTTCTGAATGGTCTGGGTGGCCTTCAGGGCGGCCGGGGTGTCGAACGTGGCCCCCGGCTTCTGGAAGATCCAGTCGGCGACCTGGGTCGGGTCGCCGAACTGGTTCTGCAGCGCCTGGTGCGGGAAGTTGATGCCGGCGGTGTTCTTGTTGAACTGCATGATCGGCTGGACCCCGCCGGTCTTCGCCTTGGCCAGCAGTTCCTCGAACTCGGCGACGGTGGCCGGCGGCTGGGTCATGCCGATCTGAGTGGCCAGCTTCTTGTTGTAGAAGACGCCGGTGACGCTGTAGCCGAGACCCATCCCGTACAGCGAGCCGGTGCCCCGGGTGTTCTCGCCGACGCGCAGCTGCATGAGCTGCGAGGCGGGGAACTTGTCCCAGCCGTACGCGGTGAAGTACGGGTCGAGGTTCTTGAGCAGGTCGTCCTTGACCAGGTCGACCATGGTCGGGAGCCGGATGATGTCGGGCGAGTTGTCCGACGCCATCACCCGGGGCGCGTTCTCCACGATCACCGTGAACTGGTCCTCGCGAACGTTGAACTTGACGTTCGAGTGCTGCTTGGAGAACTCGTCGGCCAACGCCTTGGCCAGCGGGAAGCCGGTCTCCGCGTACATCTCCAGGGTGATCGGGTCGGCGCCCAGCTCCGTCTTGACGGCGGCGTCGGATTTCTGGGTCGACGAGCGGTCCTCACCCGGCGCGCTGCAGGCCGTCGCGGTCATCCCGACGGCCAGCAGCGAGGCGAGGAGCACAGTTCTCCGTCGCGAAAACTTTGTCAGCAATTCTGCCATTTCATGACTCCTCGACATCTCCACGCGTCGCGCGACCCATGGCCACGCGACGGCTCCACCGGGACCACCGCGACCCGGCGGAGGCCACGACACGTACGTCGTGACCTGTCGCGCGGGCGCGGCACCCGTACCGTCAGCACAAAAGGAACCGGCACGGCCACCGAAGGCGCCTCTGGATGCACCAGAAGTGGTCGCTAAACTGATTTAGCAGAGCATGCGCGCGGCACGGGAAGCTGTCAAGGACAACTTGGCAACGGTGCGGAAACGCCGGGTTCACACCACACCCGACGTGACCGGCGCTCGATCCCGGACGGCGACGCATCATGATGGGCAGGAGCGGCGCCCGTGGCACCGCGCCTGATTCGGAGGACTGATGGGCCGCAACAGAGCAACACTCGCCGACGTCGCGCGGATGGCCGGGCTGTCCAAGACCGCCGCGTCGATGGTGCTCAACGGCAGGGAGGGCACCCGACTCTCGGCCGAGGCGCACCAGCGGGTGTTCGCCGCCGCCGAGGAACTCGGCTACCGGCCCAACCTGGCCGCGCGCAGCCTGCGCACCCGCAAGACGGCCACCATCGCGTTCGTCTCCGACATCGTGGCGACCACCCGGTTCGCCGGCGACCTCATCCGCGGCGCCCTCGACGCGGCCCGCGAACGGGACCACGTCCTGCTCATCACCGAGACGCAGGGCGACGCCACCTTCGAGCAGTACGCCATCGAGGCCGTCCTGGACCGGCAGGTCGACGGGGTGATCTACGCGGCGATGGCGACCAGACGGCTGACGGTGCCCGCCGCCATCCTCGGCGGTCCGGTGGTGCTGCTCAACGCCACCAGCCCCGACGGCCTGCCCAGCGTTGTCCCCGACGACGAGGGGGCCGGGCGCTCCGTCGCCACCGCCCTGCTGGAGCTCGGCCACCGCGACGCGATCGCGCTCATCGGCCGCAACCGGCTCAAGGAGGACGACCCCGAGGTCTCGCTCGCCGCCCGCGCCCGCCTGCACGGCATCCGGCAGACGCTGGACGAGGCGAAGGTCGGTCTCCTGGCCGAGTGTTTCTGCACCGAGTGGTTGCCCGAGCACGGGTACGCGGCCACGCGTAGCCTGCTCAGCAAGCCGGAGCGACCCAGCGCGATCATCTGCATGAACGACCGGCTGGCCTTCGGCGCGTACCAGGCACTCGGCGAGGCGGGGCTGACCGTCCCGGAGGACATCTCGGTCATCTCGTTCGACGACGACCCGATCGCCGCCTGGTTGCGTCCGAGCCTGGCCACCACGGCGCTGCCGCACGAACAGATGGGACGTCGAGCGGTCGAACTGCTCCTGGACGGGGGTGCCGTCGAGCCCGCACTGGTGCCGATGCCCCTGCGTCGACGCCGGTCCCTCGCGCCTCCGGCCGGCTGAGCAACGGCCCTCCGATCCGTACCAACGATCTGGCCCTGACCGACGCTAAAACGGTTTAGTGCTAGGTTTCCGACCATGCTTCGTCTACCCGACCACTGGGTGTGGGACAGCTGGTACGCGCGGGACGACAACGGCCTCTGGCACGTGTTCTTCCTGCGCGCGTCCCGCGCCCTGCACGACCCGCACCGCCGCCACCGCCGGGCCACCATCGGCCACGCCGTCTCGGCGGACCTGCGCTCGTGGCGCCTGGTCGCCGACGCCGTGGTCCCCTCCGACGCACCCGGCTGGGACGACCTGGCGACCTGGACGGGCTGCACGGTCCGCGGGCCGGACGGACGGTGGTACCTGTTCTACACCGGCGTCGGTCGCGCCGAGGACGGGCTCGTCCAACGCATCGGACTGGCCGTCTCCGACGACCTCATGACGTGGCACCGGCACGGCACCGAGCCGATCGTCCAGGCCGACCCCACCTGGTACGAGCTGCTGGACAAGGAGCTGTGGTACGAGCAGGCGTGGCGTGACCCCTGGGTCTTCCCCGACCCCGACGGCGAGGGTTGGCACATGCTGATCACCGCCCGCGCCAACACCGGTCCGGCGAACACCCGTGGCGTCGTCGGCCACGCCACCTCCAGCGACCTCGTCACCTGGACCGTCGCGCCGCCGCTGTCGACTCCGGCCGGCTTCGGTCACCTGGAGGTGCCCCAGGTCGCGGTGCTCGACGGGCAGCCGCTGCTGCTCTTCTCCACCGACGCCACCGGTAGCGCCCGGCGCGACGACCACCGGATCTGGGTGGCACCCGGCGAGACCACCCTCGGGCCGTGGGACATCGTGTCCGCCCGGCCGTTCACCCACCCGCACCTGTACGCGCCACGGCTGGTCCACGGACCCGCCGACGACTGGTCCCTCATCGGTTTCCTCGACCACGTCGACGGAACATTCGTCGGGGAACTCACCGATCCCATCCCGGTCCGCTACGACGCCGCGACCGGGTTGACAGTGGACCGGGCGAACGTGGCGGGGTAGACCGGACCCGTCCGGGCCGAGGCGTCCCGCCCCGGCCCGGACCTGTCGGTGTCGTGCTACTGGATCAGCTGCGCAACTGCCACTGCTGGTTGGTGCCGCCGGAGCAGGCCCAGAGGATCAGCTTCGTGCCGTTCGCCGTCGCGGCGCCGTTGGCGTCCAGGCAGAGACCCGACTGCACACCGGTGATCGTGCCGTTGGCGTTGACGTTCCACTGCTGGTTCACCTGGCCGTTGCAGTCCCAGATAACCACCGTGGTGCCGTTGCTGGTGCCCTGGCCGGAGGCGTCCAGGCACTTGGTGCCATAGACCATGAGCTGACGGCTGGCGGTGTGGGTCCACCGCTGGTTGGTGGCCGCACTGATGCAGTCCCAGATCTGGGCCTGCGTGCCGTTCGTGGTGCTGGAGTTGCCGATCTCGGCGCAGCGGCCCGACTGTGCACCCACGATCTGCACGTTCTGCGGGTTGGTGCCGCCGCCGCTCTGCACGCCAGCAGCGTTGATCACGGTCTGCGCGCCCGACGGCCAACTGCCGTTGCTGACCGTGACGTTGCCGTTGACCACGTTGCCGCGGTCGCCGTTCGTCACGTTCGTGGAGTTGTTCGTCGACCAGTTGTTGGTGACCGTGAAGTTGCCCATGTTCTCCGCGTACCAGTAGTTGGCGGTGGCCCAGGTACCGGTGGAGGAGAACACGTTGTTGCGGGCGGTGTAGTAGCGGGAGCCCTCGTCGAAGTAGAGCCCGAACCAGCCGTTGGTCCGCAGGCAGTAGTTCTGGTTGATGGTCGCGCCCGGGTTCGCCGACAGCGTGTAGATGCAGCCGCCGTCGGTCATCTGCTGCATCACGTCGTGCACGTAGTTGCCGATGACCTGGTTGTTGGCCGCGGTGGTCGCCGTGGTGTAGCGCGGCTGGTAGTTGTAGAGGCCCCGGTTGGCGTAGTGCTGGCTGCCACCGGCGTCGTTGGCGCCCCAGCCGTAGCCGACCGACAGACCGGTGTACGGCATGTTGTAGACCTCGTTGTACGAGACCGACGCCGTGTTCACATAGGTGGTCAGGATCGAGACCACGCCCCGGTACTCAAGGCCGAGATCGTGCACCCGGTTGTTGCTGATGGTGATGTTGCGGTTGACCATCCGCTGGTCACTGGGGTGGTGGGCGTCGGCGCGTACGCCACCGACCACGACGCCACCGGCGGAGTTACGGGCGATCTCGGAGCGGGTGACGGTGATGTCGCTGGCGCCCAGGCCGACACCGCTGGCGTGGGCGTTGGCGTCGTTGCCGATGCCGATCGCGGTCTGCCCGAGGTTGACGAACTGGGAGTCGCTGAAGGTGATGGTGTTGGCAGCGGAGACCTGCACGGCGGCGGGCATCTGGTTCCAGTTCGGCCGGGTGGCCTCGAACTGGGGGCAGCCGGCCTGGCAGGAGGTCAGCGCGTCGGAGGGCCGGGACCAGGTGCCGGTGATGTGGGCACCGGTCTGCTGGTCGGCGAAACCGTTGCTGCTGCTCGGGCCGAGCCAGCTGGTGCCGGTGAAGGTGATGCCGCTGAACGAGATGTGGTGCGCCGGCGCGCTGAGGGTGCCGCCGACGTTGACCAGGGACTGTAGCTGTGGCAACTCGACGCTGACCGAGCTCATGTTCTGCCCGGCGAGGGGGATGTAGTTGAGCTGGCCGTTGCTCGGGTTGAGGTACCACTCCCCCGCCGAGTCCAGGAACTCGTACGCGTTGGTCAGGTAGAAGGGACCGGCGCGGTGCGGGCTGGAGAGGGTGTCGAACCCGAAGGTGTTGTTGTTCCACGCTGGCTGCTGCATCGTCAGGAAGTTTCCGCTGATGCTCTGCACCGGCGAGTACCGGTCGGTGAACGAGCCGACGCTCTCCACCTCGACCCGGTTCTGGTTGCCGAGGTTGTTCAGGTAGTTCAGCGCAGTGTTGGTGAACCGCATGCCGGACGTGGTGAAGGTGAAGTCGGAGCGGTTCACGGCGGTGCGTGCCCGGGTGGCGACGGTCCCGTTGACGTAGAGCTGACGGGAGTCGAGCCCTGCGCCGACGTTGGCCCGCCAGATGTTCTTTCCGGAGTCGACGAGCGACCAGCCGGTGACCGCCCGGGCGCCGGTGATCGTCGGACGCGCGCCGGAGGCCGCCCGCCAGATCACCTGATAGCCGTTGTTGCCCGAGTCGGCCGCGGTGAACCGCAGCGGTGACGAGAGCCGGTACGCCCCGTTGGCCAACTCCACGACGATGTCACCGGACATCGCGCTGTTGATCGCCCGTACCGCGGTCTGGGCGGCGGTCAGCGAACACGGTTGGCTGGCGGAACACGCGGTGCCGGTGCCGGAGGGCGACGCGTAGAGGGTGGTGGTGGCCGCGGAGGCCGGGGACGCCGAGGCGGTTACCGCGACCAGCGCGGTCACCGCTGTCGCGGCGGCGCCGGCCAGCAGTCGGCGCAGCGGCGAAAGGGACGAGGACACGGGACGGTACTCCTGACATGAGAACGGGGTGGGGGTGGCGGAGCGGCCTCGACCAGCGCGGGGGTGACGGGTCGGGCAGTTATCCGAGGATCTCCCGGAGATAGCGCAGGCCGTCCGTGGCGAGACGGTCCTGCGAGGGGGCCAACGGACGCCAGATCGCCGCGGCGGTGGCGATGGTTTCGTTCTCCGCGGTGAACGACTCGATGCAGATCGAGCCCTGGTAACCGGTGTCCCGCAGGACGGTGAAGAACCGGGGCCAGTCGAAGTGGTCGGCACCCGGAGCGCCCCGGTTGGTGCCGCTGACCTGGACGTGCTTGATGTGCCGGCCGGCGACGGCGAGGGCCGCGTAGGGGTCGGCCTCCTCGATGTTCATGTGGTAGGTATCGATCATGATGCCGACGTTCGGCGGTAGCCCGTCGATCAACTCGATCGTCTGCTCGATCGTGTTGACGACGCTCGTCTCGTAGCGGTTCAACGCCTCGACACCGATGCTCACGCCCAACTCGCCGGCCTGCTCGGCCACCGGTGCCAGGGCCCGCCGGAATTCCGCGTAGCAGGCCGCGCGGGCCGTTGGCGACATCCGCCAGGTACGGCCGACCGAGGCGTACACGGGGCCGCCGACGCATCCAGCGCCGACGGCCGCCGCGTTCTCCACACAATTCATCAGGTACGCCACCGTCGACTCGACGACCGCTGGCGCGGCGTCCACCAGGTCCCGTCCGGGCGGGGTGACCGCGCAGACGCCGGCGGCGACGAGACCGTGCTCGGCCAGCAGGTCCCGGGTGCGGACCGGATCCCAGTCACCGGGCTGCTCGATCGGCAACTCGACCGCGTCGAAGCCGAACGACGCGATCCGCGGGATCAGCTCGGCCAGGGCCTTGTCGTCGACCGGCGAGGCCCACACCCACGGGTTGACGCCGATGGCGTACATCGGTTCCTACTTCCAGCGCTGCGGGTAGCCGGGCAGGTCGGTGCAGCCGCACATCGCGTAGTGCAGCGGCGGCATGCTCGGGTCGAGGTACTTGTCGAGGTTGTCCTGCGTGACGGTCGGCTGTGGCAGCTTCCACGGGCTGGACACCTGCTTGCCGTCGAGGATCTGCAGCACCGCCAGAATCGGCGTCCGCCACTGGTAGGTCGGGTAGGTCGGTGCGATAGCGGTGAGGTTCTTGTCCTTCCAGATCTTCAGGAAGTCGAGCTGGTCCTCGCCGTTCATCGGCGGAACGGGCTTGCCCGCGTCCTGGAACGCCTCGACCGCCGCGACGGCCGTCGCCCCGGCGTCCATCCAGACACCGTCGATCGTGCCGTACCGCTGGATGTAGTCGTCGACGATCTTCTTGGTCTTGGCCGGGTCACCGTCGGTGAACTCGACGCCCACGACGTCGACCTTCGCCTTGTCGAACGCCACCTTCGCCGCCGACCAGCGGGTCTCCAGGACGTCCACGCCCGGCAGGATCCGCAGGGCGAGGACCTTGCCACCGGGCTTCATCTTCTGGCTGACGAACTCGGCCCCGACGTGGCCGAACCCGTAACCGCCGATGGGGTTGATGAACGTCACCGGGCACTTCGTGTTGACACCGCGGTCGAAGACGACGACCGGCAGCCCCGCCTTGCAGGCGGCCTCGACGGCCGGGGTGAGCGTGGCGGTGGTGTTCGGCGAGACGATCAGCGCGTCGCAGCCCTTGCCGAGCAGGTCGTTGATGTCAGCGATCTGCTTCTGGTCCTTACCTTCGGCGTCGACGTGCACGAACTCCTTGATGCGGCTCTTCTGCGCCTCGACCTCGGCCTGCATGGTCTTGAACCCGACCTGCCGCCAGGGGTTGTTCAGCGCCGCGTTCGAGAAGCAGATCTTGTGCGGGCCGTTCTTCTTGAACTTGGCGGTGTCGACCATCGTGGGGTTGAGCACCTGCTCCCACGGCTTGTCGGCCGGGCCCGTCGGTGCCGCGTCGAGCAGCGCCAACTCGGCGTCGTAGTCGGCCTGCACGAAGAACTTCGACTGGTCTCCGGTGCCGGAACCAGTGGCGGCGGACGCGCTTCCCGACGGGCTCGCGGCCGGCTCGTCGGTGGCACAGGCGGCAAGGGACAGCAGGGTGACAGCGGCAATGGCCGCCATGGAACGTCGCACTATGGTTTCCCCTTTATCTCGACGAAGAACGGGTTGCCGAGACCGCCACGGCGAGCAGAATGATCGCGCCCTGGACGGTCGACCTGAGGGCGCCGGAGACGCCGTAGAAATTCATGAGGGCGAACAGCAGTTCGAGGGTCAGCGCGCCGAGCATCGCCCCGACGACCGCGCCGCGACCTCCGCCGAGCGCCACTCCACCAAGGACGACAGCGGTGATCGCACCGAACTCCAGGCCCGCGCCGGCCTGGAACGACACGCCGCTGTAGCCGCCCAGGAGGATTGCCGCCACCGCCGCCGCGAGCCCGCTGAGGATGAAGGCGAAGGTCCGGGTACGCCAGACGCGTACGCCGCTGAGCTCGGCGGTACGCGGGTTGTCGCCGACGGCGACCAGCGTCCGGCCGAAGTCCGAGCGCATCAGCAGCACGGCCGCCACCGCCAGGACCACCAGGACCAACAGCGCGTACGGCACGCGGCCCAGCACCGGCACGTCCTCGAAGGCCCGCCGGCCGAACCGCCGGAACTCCTCGGAGAGCCCACCCTTCGGTGCGCCGTCGGACCACAGGTAGACAGCGCCGACGAGGATCAGGAACATGCCGAGGGTGGTGATGAAAGACGGCACCCGCAGCCGTGTCGTGATCAGGCCGTTGACCAGCCCGACCAGTGCGCCGAAGGCGAGCAGGAGCAGCACCACCGGCCAGGTACGCGACGGGTCGCTGTCGATCAGCCGGGCGGCCACCACCACCTGGGCGGTGACCAGGGAACCGACCGACAGGTCGAATTCGCCGGACACGATCACGAAGTACTGGCCGGCGGCGAGCAGGATGATCGGGGCCGAACGGCCGAGGAAGGACATCAGCGACTGCGGGGCCAGGAAGTCGGGCTGACGAATGCCGACGAGCACCAACAGCACCGCGAGGATCGCGAGGATCGGCAGGACGCCACCGGGACGCAGCCGCGGCAGACGCAGTGGCAGGGAACGGGGCTGGACGGTCTGCATGGCTAGGCCGCCTTTCGCATGGCCCGGCGGGCGTAGACGGCGACCGCGGCGATGATGATGACGCCCCGGATCACCTGCTTGAAGAAGGCGTCGACCTCGAGCTGGTTGAAGATGGCGTCGATGCTGGCCAGCAGCAGCACCCCGCCGACCGTGCCGATGACGCCGCCGCGCCCACCGGCGAGGGCGGTTCCGCCGATCACCACCGCGGCGATCGACTCCAGGTCGTAGAGGCCCTCGGTGCCGACCCGGGGTGCGCCCGAGCCGAGCCGACTGGCGAGGTAGATGCCGGCCAGCCCCGCGCACATCGAACACAGGACGTGGGCGGTGACG
This sequence comes from Micromonospora sp. DT15, assembly GCF_049841475.1. NCBI lineage: Bacteria > Bacillati > Actinomycetota > Actinomycetes > Micromonosporales > Micromonosporaceae > Micromonospora > Micromonospora sp. DT15. Next base: position 715,897 of record NZ_JBNCKJ010000001.1, on the reverse strand, counting down.
AGGACCCGGTCGTTGCGGACGCCGGAGAGCCGTGCCACCTCCGGGTCCCCGCCGACGGCGACCAGGTGGTGGCCGAAGCGGGTTCGCGACAGCGCGAACCAGGCCGCCGCGGTGACCGCTATCAACAGCAGGAACGACACCGGCACGGGCCCGACCCGCTGATAGCCGAGCGCCTGCACGAGCGAGGGTGCGGTGGTGCCGGCCGGGCCGTCGTAGCCGTTGTCGAGGTAACCCTTGAGCAGCAACCCGACGCCCAGGGTCGCGATGAACGCGTTGACCCGGAACCTGGTGACGAGGAGCCCGTTGAGCAACCCGACACCGGCGCTGACGACGAGCACCAGGCCGATCGCCGGCAGCACCGCGCCGTCGCTGCCGTTCATCGTCTCGGCCGCGACGAGGGTGCTGAGACTGATCACGTACGCCACCGAGAGGTCGAGCGAGCCTCCCAGGATGACAAGGGTCTGGCCCACCGCGACCAGCCCGAGGCCGGCCGCGACATGCAGCAGACTGACGGTCGTGGACTGGTTGAAGAGTTGACCACCGTCGAGCAGGACGACCAGCCAACCGATCGTCAGGGTCAGGGTCAGGGCCACGAACACGCCCGGTACGGAACGCCGGGCCGGCAGCAGCGACAGAGCGCTCATGCGGCAACCTCACGTGTCGTGCCGACCGCCAGCGCGACGACCTCCTCCTCGGTCGCGCCGGCGGGCAGCTCACCCGCGACGTGGCCGTCCCGCATGACGACGATCCGGTCACTCATTCCCAGCAGCTCCGGTAGATCGGACGAGATCATCAGCACGGCCGCGCCATCGCGGGCGAGGCGGCGGACGAGATCGTGGATGGCTGATTTCGCGCCCACGTCGATGCCCCGGGTCGGCTCGTCGAAGAGCAGGATCCGCGGGTTGAGCGCGAGCCATCGGGCCAGCACGACCTTCTGCTGGTTGCCCCCGGACAGGAAACGGATCTCCTGGTCGTCGCCGGCGCCGCGGATCTCCACGGCGGCCAGCAACTCGCGTACCCGGGCGGTCCTCGCCGCCCGGCCGGACCGGGCGGCGAAGACGGCCCGGCTGGCGAGCAGCGCGTTGTCCAGCACCGACTGCCGGGGGACGATCCCCTCGCCCTTGCGGTCCTCGGTGACGTAGGCGATGCCGGCCCGCATGGCGGTGCGGGGTGAGCGCAGGCGGACCGGCCGGTCGTCGAGTGTGATGTCGCCGGTCGTGAACGGCGACACCCCGAAGATCGCGCGGGCCAGCGCCGAGCGCCCGGAACCCTGGAGGCCGCCGATGCCGAGCACCTCGCCGGCGCGCAACTGGAGGTTGATGTCGCGCAGCTTCCGGTTGCCCGCGTCGCGAAGGTTGAGCCGCACCGGGCCCCGGTCCTCGGGGGCGGCCCGGTCCGGGTAGTAGCTGGACAGTTCCCGGCCGACCATGTGCCGTACCAACTCGTCGGCGGTGGTGTCAGCGGTGTCCACTGTGGTGACGTGACGGCCGTCCTTGAGCACTGTGATCCGCCCGGACAGGTCGAAGACCTCGGCGAGCCGGTGCGAGACGTACAGCAGCCCGATGCCCCGCTCCTGGAGTCGGCGCACCAGCCCGTAGAGCAGCTCGACCTCGTGGTCGGCCAACGCGGCGGTCGGCTCGTCCATGATGAGCAGCCGCGCGTCCAGGGCGAGCGCCTTGGCGATCTCGACGACCTGCTGCTGCGCGACGCCCAGCTGCCCCACCCGGGCGTCGGCCGGCAACGTGGTCTCACCGATCGAGGCGAGCAGCCGCGTGGTGCGGTCGATCATCCCCCGACGGTCGACGAGCCCGCGTCGGACCGGCTCGTGCCCCAGGTAGACGTTCTCCGCGACGGTGCGCTCCGGGAGCAGGTTGAATTCCTGGTGGATGATGCCGATGCCGGCCCGCTGCGCGTCGCGCGGGCCACGGAACGTACGCGTCGCACCGGCGAACTCGACAGTGCCACCGTCCGGGGCGTGCCCGCCCGAGACGATCTTCATGAGGGTCGACTTCCCGGCACCGTTCTCACCGACAACGGCGTGCACCTCGCCCGGCGCGACATCGAGGTCGACACCGTCGAGAACGCGGACTCCGAGGAAGGACTTGCCGATGCCCCGGAGGGTGAGAAGCGGCGTCGGCGGCGGATCTGACATCCCGAAAGCCCTCACAGACAGTAGTCATAGACACGTTTAGATGCCACACTACGGCGGCTTTGAGGCACTGAACAACAAGCTTTCGTGGCGACAACCACGACTTACGTTCTTGCGGTGCAAACATTCCCTTGACACCGACGAAACATCACACGTATGAAGATAGATGTTTGGATGCGGGTCCGCAATCCTCGATCAAGCCTGACTGCCAGGTCGGGCCGGGATCGACAGGCGGCACCGCAGTGAGGAAGCCGGGCACGGACGCCGTCCACCGGGCAGGACGTCGGACGTTACTTTGCGGATTGACAGCCATCGATCTCTAGCTCATCCTGACCTCGTGGACCCCGGGACGAGAACCACAGCCACGATCACGCTGTGTGACGTCTCGCAGGTCTGACTGCCGTTGCGGCGAACGGCATGAGGCAGACAAGCGCGCCCGCGTCCCCTCACGTGTCCAGGGTCAACCTGACGCGTCGGAGGGCCCGTGGTCGCAATCCCTACGCCCGCCCAACCTAGGAGACGGCATGCGTCGTAACACATTGCTCATCTCGGTGATCGCCGGCCTGTTACTGGCGCTCGGCCTCGCCCCACCCGCGTCGGCGGCCCCCGCCTTCCGCGCCCTGGTGTTCAGTAAGACCACCGGCTACCGCCACGACTCGATCGCCGCCGGGATCAGCATGATCCAGCAGCAGGCCACCGCGAACAACTTCGAGGTGGTGGCCACCGAGGACTCCAGCGTCTTCACGGCCAGCAACCTGGCCACCTTCGACGTGATCGTCATGCTCCAGACCTCCGGCATGGTCTGGACCTCGGCGGCGCAGCGCCAGGCGGTGGAGGGTTACCTCGCCAGCGGCAAGGGCATCGTGGGCATCCACAACGCCCTCGACATGGGCATCGAGAGCGAATACCCGTGGTGGGACCAGACCATCAACGGTGGCGCCCACATGCCAGAGCACTCCCCCGGCGTGCTCCAGGGCACCGCCATCGTCGCCGACAAGAAGCACCCGTCCACGGCCAGCCTGCCGGATCGGTGGACCCGCAGCGAAGAGTGGTACAACTTCGACGCCAACCCGCGCGGCAACGTGCACGTGCTGGTGACCGCCGACGAGCGCACGTACAACCCGGGATCCCGGGCGATGGGCCCGGATCATCCGATCTCCTGGTGCCGCAACACCAATGGCGGGCGGGTGTGGGCCACCGCGATGGGCCACGCGATCGGTTCCTACAGCGAGGCGAACTTCCAGAATCACGTGCTCGGTGGCATCAAGTGGGCGGCCGGTAACGCCGCCGGTGACTGCGGCGGCACCGTCTGGGGCAACTTCGAGAAGCGCACCCTCGACGACAACACAGTCGACCCGATGGCGCTGGGTGTGGCACCGGACGGCCGGGTCTTCTACGTCCAGCGCGGCGGCCAGGTGAAGATCTTCAAGCCCTCCACCAACAGCACCGTCACCGCCGGCACGCTCAGCGTCTACACCGGCGGTGAGGACGGCCTCACCGGTATGGCGCTGGACCCCAACTTCGCCACCAACGGCTACATCTACCTCTACCACTCGCCGGCCAGCAGCAGCACCGACGTCAACCGGGTCTCCCGCTACACGGTCAGCGGTGACACGCTGAACACGTCGAGCGGCGTGACGATCATCGACATTCCGGCGTACCGGGACCGCACGTTCCCCGAGCCCGGCCACACCGGCGGGTACATCAAGTTCGGCCCGGACGGCAACCTCTTCATCGGCACCGGCGACGACACACCGCCGAACCTGGACCCGAACTGGCAGGGCTACGCCCCGCTGGACTGGCGGTCGGGCAAGTCCAACCTCGATGCCGCCCGCAGCGCCGGTAACACCAACGACCTGCGCGGCAAGCTGCTGCGCATCCGGCCCTCGGCCAGCGGTGGCTACACCATCCCGTCGGGCAACCTCTACCCCCAGGGCACCGCGCAGACCAAGCCCGAGGTCTACGCGATGGGCTTCCGCAACCCGTTCCGCTTCTCCATCGACCCGGCCAACGGCTGGGTCTACCTGGCCGACTACGGCCCGGACCGGAACCCGCCCACCACCAACCGCGGGCCCGAGGGCCTGGTCGAGCTGAACGTCATCAAGCAGGCCGGTAACTACGGCTGGCCGTTCTGCCACGGCGACAACCAGCCCTACGCGCCGTTCAACCCGGACACCGGCGTCGTCGGCTCCAAGTTCAACTGCAGCTCGCCGGTCAACAACTCGCCGAACAACACCGGTCTGACCAGCCTGAAGCCGGTAGTCGCACCCAACATCTGGTATGGCTACGGCACCTCGCCGACCTTCACAGAGTTGGGCTCCGGCGGCTCGGCGCCGATGGGTGGCCCGGTCTACCGGTACGACGCGTCGAACCCCTCCGCGACGAAGTTCCCGCCCTACTACGACGGTGTGCACTTCTTCTACGAGTGGGCGCGCAACTACGTCAAGGAGGTGCACTTCGACTCCTCCTCGGCGGTCACCCGCACCAACCCGTTCCTGCCCAACGTGCGGTTCAACAAGCCGATGGACATGGAGTTCGGCAAGGACGGCTCGCTCTACCTGCTGGAGTGGGGCACCAACTTCGGCGGCGGCAACAGCGACTCCGGGCTCTACCGGATCGACTACAACCAGGGCGGCCGGTCACCGATCGTCAAGGCCACCGGCACGCCCACCAGCGGCAGCGCACCGCTGACCGTCCAGTTCAGCAGCGCTGGCACGTCCGACCCGGACGGCAACGCGCTGAGCTACCTGTGGACGTTCGGCGACGGCACCACCTCGACGGCGGCCAACCCGTCGAAGGTGTACACCTCCAACGGCAACTACACCGCCCAGTTGAAGGTCACCAACAGCGCCGGCAAGACCGGCTTCGCCAACGTTCCGATCACCGTCGGCAACAGCGCCCCGGTGGTCACCATCACCACACCGGGCAACGGCGGCATGCTGACCTTCGGTGACAAGGTGTCGTACCAGATCACAGTGACCGATCCGGACGGCGGAACCGTCGACTGCTCGAAGGTGTTCCTCAACCCGGCGCTGGGTCACGACGACCACGCCCACGAGACCACCGAGTACCCGGGCTGCTCGGGCACCATCTCCACCGACCTGCTCGGTGGGCACCCCGATGGCGCCAACCTGTTCTACGTGCTGAACGCGCGGTACACCGACAACGGCGGCTCGGGTGGCGGGTCCCCGCTCACCGGCACCGCACAGGCGATCCTGCAACCGAAGCACAAGCAGTCCGAGTACTTCAGCAGCCAGTCCGGCATCCGGGTGGTCGACCAGGCGGCCGCGGAGAGCACCAAGCGCGTCGGTGACATCTCCAGCAACGACTGGATCGCGTTCAACCCGATGAACCTGTCGGGGATCTCGACGGTCAGCTACCGGCTGTCGTCGCCGTCCGGCGGCGGCTCGATCGAGCTGCGGGCCGACTCGCCGACCGGCACCCTGCTGGCCACCACCACGGTGCCCAGCACGGGTGGCTGGGACAACTACCAGTCCACGACGCCGGTGAGCGTCGCCGCCCTCGGCGGTACGCACACGCTCTACATGGTGTTCAAGAACAGCAACAACTCGTTCGATCTGGACGCGCACACCTTCGGCGGCAACGGCGTCGGGACACCCGGCACCGGCACCGGCACCGGCCTGGCCGGCAAGACCTACACGGTCACGGCGCAGCACAGCAACAAGCTGATGGACGTCAGCGGTGTCTCCACCGCCGACGGCGCCCAGATCACCCAGTGGGCGTCCACCGGTGGCAACAACCAGAAGTGGCAGGCCGTCGACGCCGGTAACGGCGCGCTCTACCTCAAGGCGGTGCACAGCGGCAAGTGCGTCGAGGTCACTGGCAGCTCGACCGCGGCGGGTGCCTTCCTCCAGCAGGCCACCTGCAACAACGGCAACCAGCAGAAGTTCACCGCCACCGCGACCGGAACCTCCGGCGTGTACTCGGTGAAGAGTGTGCTGAGCGGGCTCTGCCTGGACGTCAACGGCGCGTCCACGGCCGACGGCGCCCGGGTGTTGCAGTGGACCTGCAGCAACGCGACGAACCAGCAGTGGCGCTTCACCGCGCTCTGACCTGCGGCTGTCGCGGTAACAGATGACGTCCCGGTCGGGACCGGTATCCGAGTAACGGAGCCGGTCCCGGCCGGGACGTCGTCGTCGATCAGGCAGGCAGACCAGGCGGCACGTCCAGCAGCCCGGCCGCCGCCAGGGCGCCCCACAGCTCCTCGGGTACGGCGACATCGGAGCGTCGTACCGTCTCGGTCACCTGCGCCTCGGTGCGGACGCCGACCACCGTCGACACCACGGCCGGGTGCCGGCGGACGAAGACGAGCGCCGCCTGCGGCAGTGTCACCCCGTACTTCTCACAGACGGTGGCGATCCGCCGCGCCCGCTCGATCATCGCCGCCGGGGCCTGCTCGTAGTTGTAGACGGCGTCGGCCGGCGGCCGGTCCCGCGAGAGCAGGCCCGAGTTGTAGACGCCCGCGATGACGACGCCCACCCCCCGGCTCTCGGCGGCCGGCAGCAGATCGGCGGCGGCGCCCTGTTCGAGCAGGGTGTACCGCCCGGCGCACATCATCACGTCGACGTCGGTCTCCCGGACGAACCGGGCCAGCATCGCCGACTGGTTCATCCCGGCGCCGATCGCGCCCACGACGCCCTGGTCACGCAGGTCGACCAGGGCGGGTACGGCCTCGTGCGCGGCCTGCTCCCAGTGGTCGTCCGGGTCGTGCAGGTAGACGACGTCGATCCGGTCCAGCCCGGTCCGCTCCAGGCTGGCCTCGATGGAGCGCAGCACGCCGTCGCGGCTGAAGTCCCACACCCGCCGGTGGGTGGCGGGCACGTCGAACCCGTCGGAGTCCCGCAGGTGCGCGTCCCCAGGCGACGGCACCAGAAGTCGCCCGACCTTCGTCGACACCACGTACTCGTCGCGCGGCCGTTGGCGCAACGCGACGCCGAGGCGGCGTTCGGACAGCCCGAGACCGTAGTGCGGCGCGGTGTCGAAGTACCGGACGCCCGCCTCCCACGCGGCGTCGACCGCCGAGGCGAACTCCTCGTCCGTCGTCGCCCGGTACAGGTTGCCCCCCTGGGCCGCGCCGAAGCCCAGCTCGGTGAGCCGTAGCTGCGGGCGGCGTGGCAGTGAGCGCGCCATCATGAGGGCTCCAACCCGTAGACGCGGCGTGCCGTCCCACCCCAGACCGACGCCTGGTCGGCCCCGTCCCTGCCCTCCAGCAACTCGGCCAGGGTGTCGACCCACCGCTGGTACGAACTGGCGAGCAGGCAGACCGGCCAGTCCGAGCCGAACATCAGTCGCTCCGGCCCGAACGCGTCGAGGGCGTCCTCGACGGCGGGTCGAAGGTCGGCCGGCGTCCAGTGCGAGTGCGGCACCTCGGTCACCAGCCCGGAGAGCTTCGCCGTCGTGTTGGGCGAGGCCGCCAACGACCGCAGGTCCCGGCTCCACTCGGCCATGTCCGGACTGCCGAGCGCGGGCTTGCCGAGGTGGTCGAGGACGAAGCTGACCTCCGGCAGGTCGCGTGTGAGACGCGCGGCCACGGGGAGTTGGTGCTGGCGTACCAGCAGGTCGAAGACGAGGCCGGCGGCGCCCACCGCCGCGATCCCCCGACGGACGTCGGGACGGTCCAGGTAGGCCGGGTCGGTCTCGGACTGCACGAGGTGGCGGATGCCGACGAGGCGTTCCCCACCTCGGGCTGCCCGCAGACCGTCGAGGTGCTCCGCGACGTCGGCCGCGGTCAGGTCCACCCAGCCGACGACCCCACGGACCAGGGTGTCCTCGGCGGCCACTCCCAGCAGGTCGACCGTCTCCGTGACGGAGGCGATGGACTGCACCACCACTGTCGCTGTGACCCCGGCCGCCCGGGCCGGCGGCGCGAGATCGGTGGGTTCGAAGTCGGCGTCGATGGCCGCCATGGTCACCGGGTCGATCCACGGCTGCGGGTGCCGTGCCCGGACCCAGAGGTGGTGGTGTGCGTCGACGATCCCGGCCCGCCCGTGCTCCTGCGCGCCCGTCATCGGCCCAACCAGCCGCCGTCGACGGGCAGCACCACGCCGTTGACGTAGTCCGACGCTGTCGACGCCAGGAACACTGTGGCACCGCCGAGATCGTCGGCCCGGCCCCACCGCCCGGCCGGAATCCGGCCGAGGATCGCCTGGTTGCGGTCGGGGTCGTCGCGCAGCGCCTGGGTGTTGTCGGTGGCGATGTAGCCGGGCGCGATGGCGTTGACGTTCACCCCGTGGGCCGCCCACTCGTTCGCCAGCGCCTTGGTCAGGCCGGCCACGCCCGACTTCGAGGCGGCGTAACCGGGGACGGTGATGCCGCCCTGGAAGCTCAACAGCGACGCGGTGAAGATGATCTTTCCTCGGCCGCGCTCGACCATCGTCCGGCCGATCTCCCGGCTGAGGACGAACTGGCTGCTGAGGTTGACCTCGATCACCTGGTCCCACATCTCGTCCGGGTGCTCGGCGGCCGGGGTCCGGGCGATCGTGCCACCGTTGTTCACCAGGATGTCGACCGGCCCGAGAGCGGTGATGTCACTGGCCAACCGGTGCACGGCCGCCCGGTCGCCCAGGTCCGCCCGCAGCCCGGTGAACCGGCGGCCGGTGGCGCGCACCCGGCGTTCGACCTCGCTGCCCTCCGCTTCGAGCTGGGCGGAGACCCCCACGATGTCGGCGCCCGCCAGGGCCAGTGCCTCGGCCATGGCGAGGCCGATACCGCGCCGCGCCCCGGTCACGACGGCGGTCTGGCCGGACAGGTCGAACAACGCCGTCACTGGTTCCCCTCCCGCACATCGAGCAGCACCTTCATGACGCCGCCACCCTCCAGCGCCTCGAAGGCCGCGCTGGCCGCCTCGACCGGCTCGACCCGGGAGATCAGCCGCTGTGCCGGGATGGCACCCGAGGCGACCAACCGGATCGCCTCCACCATGTCGTCGCGCTGATACAGCCGGGCACCCAGGAGTTCCAGCTCACGCCAGAAGAACCGGTGCAGGTTGACCTCGCGGGGCTGAGGATGGATCGCCACCATGACCAGCCGCCCACGGGTGGTCAGGACGTCGACAGCAGTGGTGACGCCGGCCGGTGCGCCGGACACCTCGAAGGCGATGTCGGCGCCCGCGCCATCGGTACGCTCGTTGACCAGCGCCACGACGTCGGTCGCTCGCGGGTCGACGGCCTCGATCCCGACCCCCTCCGCCACCTCGCGTCGGAACGGGTCCGGCTCGACGAGGAGCACCCGCGCGCCACGGCCCCGGGCGACGGTGGCGATGAGGACACCGACCGGCCCACCACCGACCACGACGACCTGGTCGTCGGCGGTCACGTTCCCCCGACGTACGTCGTGCACGGCGACCGCCACCGGCTCGACGAGCGCCGCGTGGTCGAGGGGCAACTCCTCGGGAAGCGGCAGGACCAGTTCCACCGGCACCGTCCAGGAGGACTGCATGGCACCCGGTGAGTCGATGCCGAGGAAGTTCATCGCGTGGCAGACGTGTGAGTTGCCCCGCTGGCAGGCGGCGCAGCGTCCGCAGGGCCGGGTCGGCATCACGGTGACGGCCTGACCGATGTTCCAGCCGGTCACGCCGTCGCCGACGGCCGCGATCCGCCCGGACATCTCGTGCCCGATGATCGCGGAGTCACCAACCCGGGCGTCCATGTCCCCGTGGTAGATGTGCAGATCCGTACCGCAGATGCCGGTGTAGGCCACCTCGATCCGTACCTGGCCGGGGCCCGGTGGCTCCGGGTCGCGGTTCTCGATTCCGAGGTGTCGCGCTCCCCGGTAGACGACTGCCTTCATCGTTCCTCCGTCTCGACGGTCGGTACGTCGGTCGTGCCGACCGGGCATGGTCGTGGGTGCATCGCCGTCGCGATGCACCCACGCCCTTCCTTCTCTGGTGCTCAGCTCAGTGCCGTACGGTCGGCGACACCTCGTTGCGGGAGTTCAGCGACACGACAGGCACCTGGCGGGTGGGGATCACCCCGTCGACTCCGGCCAGCAGCCGTCGTCCGGCCCGCTCCGGCCGGACGTTGGGGCTGTCGGCCGTCTGCGCCTGCGGGCGGCGGTTGACCGCCCGGATCCGCTCCTCGTCCACCCGGACCCCGAGACCGGGTGCGTCGCCGAGGATGAAGGCGCCATCCTCGACGTGCAGGTCGATGGAGACACCAACGGGTGTGTGCAGGTCCTGCAACTCGCTGGTCAGGTGGTTCGGCACCGAGGTCGCGGCGTGCAGCAGCCCGACGGGGCTGTTGCCGATCGGGCTGACCGGCAGGTCGTGGGCATGGGCCAGGGCGGACGCCCGCAGGAAGTGGGTGACCCCCCAGACGGCCGCCATCTGGACGATGTCGACAGCACCGGCGGCGATCAGCGGACGGTACTGTTCGAGCCCGGTCAGGTTCTCACCGGTGGCGACCGACGCGGAGACGCCTCGGCTGACCGCGGCGAGACCCTCGGCGTCCCAGCGCCGGACCGGCTCCTCGATCCAGATGAGGTCCAGGGTGCGTTCCAGCTCGCAGACGTGTCGGACGGCCTGCTTGCGGGTCCACGCCTCGTTGACGTCGAGCATCAGGCCGGGCCGCCGGCCGTGCCCGGCCTCGGTCAGAACCTCCCTGACCAGGCTGAGGCGGTGTCGGTCGCGCTCGATGTCGAGGCCGCCCTTGAGCTTTGCCGCCCGAAGGCCGTGGCTCGCGTAGACCTCGTACTCGGCCACGAGTTCGTCGTCGGTGAGCCCGATGTCCAGGCCGGAGGCGTAGGCGGTGACCCGCCGGTCCCGTCCGCCCAGCAGTCGCCACAGCGGCTCGCCGGCGGCCTGCGCCTTGATGTCCCACAGCGCGGTGTCCAGAGCGCCGATGGTGCCGAACACCGGGCCGGCGTGGCCGGCCTTGAAGGTGTGCCGCAACATGCGGTCATACAGGGACGTCACGGCACGGGGGTCTTCGCCCTCGATGGCTGGAAAGATCCGCTCGATCTCGACGTGCGGCCCGAGGCCGACGCCCGTGATGCCCTCGTCGGTGTCGACGAGGACGATCGAGACCGGGACCACCCCGTCGGAAAACACGCCGTTGGCGTCGCCGACGGGGCGCCCCCATTCCTGGACCGTGGTGAGCGTCCGATATCCCGTGATCCGCATGTCAACCCTTCGTGGAACCGGCGGCGACGCCGTCGGCAATTTGGCGCTGGAGGAACAGGTAGACCAATAGGACGGGTATGGCGGCGATCAGCACCCCGGACGCGAAGGTGGGGATGTTGTCGCTGTACTGCCCTCGCAACGAGGTCACCCCGATCATGAGCGTCCGGTTCTCCGCCGAGGGCATCATCACCAACGCCATGAGGACGTCGTTCCAGCAGAACAGGGCGTTGAGGATGCCGACCGACAGCAGCGCCGGGGTGCCCAGTGGCAGCATGATCCGGCGATACACGCCGTACACGGTGTTGCCGTCGATCCGGGCGGCGTCGACGATCTCCGGTGGGATGCCCTTGTAGTAGCTCGTCATCAGGAAGACGGTGAAGGGCAGGAACTGGGCCACGTAGACGAGGATCAGACCCGGGTACGTGTCGATCAGCGCGGTGTCGGCCATGATCCGGGCGAGCGGCACCATGATGACCTGGAACGGGATGAAGAGCCCCGCGAGGCAGCCCAGGAACAACGCCGACGAGCCACGGAACCGCAACTGGCTCAGCGCGAAGCCGGCCATCGACCCGAGCAGGAGCAGCAGCAACACCGACGACGTCACCACGACCAGCGAGTTGACGAAGTAGCGGCCCATGCCGACGCTGGTCCACGCCGTGCTGATGTTCTCCCATTGCAGAGTGCTGGTCAGGCCGAACCGGTCCAGGATGTAGTCCCGGCGGGTCTTCAACGCGACGTTCGCTGTGAAGAGCAGGGGGTAGATCGTCGCCACCGCGAGCAGTGACATCGGGATGGCGATCATCCACCGTCCCAGTCGGACGCGGGACATCAGTCCACCTTTCCCGATCGTTCGAGCAGTTTGATCTGCAACATTCCCACCACGAGCATGATCGCGAAGAGGATTGTGGACGCGGCGGACGCGAGAGCCGGGCGGTTCATCTGGCCCTGCTGGATCCAGATGTAGTACTCCGGCAGGTATGTCGAGCCCTCCGGGCCGCCGCTGGTCATCACGAAGAGCAGCCCGAACATCGAGGTCAGCATCCCGATCATCGTGGTCACGAAGACGAACTGGATCGTCCGGGCGAGGCTCGGGATGATGACGTGCCAGACGACCTGGCGCAGCGAGGCGCCGTCCACCCGGGCGGCGTCCAGCAGCGCGGCGTCCAGCGTGGCGAAGCCGGCGAGGAACACCACCAGCGCCATCCCGAAGGTGGCCCAGATGTGCACGCCCACCACCATGAACATCGCGACGTCCGGGTCCCCGAGCCAGTCCACCGGACCGACACCGATCGACCCGAGCACGGCGTTCAGGGGGCCGTCGAAGGCGAGCAGCAGGTTGAAGATCGCCCCGACGATGACCGGCGAGAGCACCGCCGGGAAGAAGTAGACGCTGCGGTAGAAGCGGTGGCCCGGCACGCGGAGGAAGATGAACGTGGCGAGGAGACCGGGGATCGCCACCGCCACCGGAAGCAGCAACACCAACAGGCCGACGTTGCCCAGCGCGGTGCGGAACAGCGGATCAGCGAACAGTTCCTGGTAGTTGCCGAACCCGACCGCTTCTCCGTTCCGGTCACCGTCGCCGGTGAAGGAGAAGTTGACCCCGAGGATCAGCGGGTAGAGCCGCAGCGCCACGATGATCAGGACGGCCGGAGCGACCAGTATGTAGGGGGCGTAGCGTTCGGCCCCCAGGCCGCCACGGGTGCGACGGGGACGGGTGCCACCGCGGTGCGCGGGGGAGGTGGCCGCCGGGCCGCCGGCCCGCCCGGCCGAAGCCAGGCGGACCGACGGTTGCGTGTTTCCGATCGGCACGAGGTCAGCCCGCCTGGTCGGAAGCGGCCAACTGCTTCACCACCTCGTCGACGGTGATCGAACCGCTGAGCAGCTGCTGGGAGAGGCGCCCCATCAGGTCGATCGTCTTCGAGTCGAGCGCGACGTGCAGAGCCGGCTTGCCGGTCTTCAGCTCGGCGACGATCGTGGAGGCAGCCGGGCCGGCCTGCGAGACGTCGATCGTGATGTCGGCGGCGATCGCGCCGGCGTCAGCGTAGAACGCCTTCAACGCGTCGGCCGCGGTCAGGGAGCGCACCAGGTCGGCGGCCACCTTCGGGTCCTTCGTCCACTTGGCCACGGCGTAGCCGATGCCACCGTCATACGGCAGGCTCGGGGTGGTGCCGGCGGTGACGACCGGGGCCTTCATGACGCCGAGCTTCTCCGCGGTGAGGAACTCGTTGAAGGACTTCCAGTGCCCGACGTCGGACATGAGGCCCATGACGTGGGCGGCCTTGCCGGACTGGAAGGCTGCGAAGGAGTCGTTGAACATCGCGGTCGAGTTGGCCCCGTCCGTGTTCATCTTCTTGACTCCGGTCTCCTTCCAGAGCTCGAAGATCCGCTTCACGTTGGGCGAGGTCCAGTCGCGCTTGCCGGTGATCCAGGCGTCGTACTCCGCGGCGGTGAGGGTCACCGACCCCATGCTGGAGAGCCAGAACTGGATGCCGACGCCTTCCTTGTTGCCGAGGGCGAAGCACTTGGAGTTGGCCTTGGCGATGGCGGCGCAGTCCGCGACGAACTTGTCCCAGGTGGTGGCCGGGCTGGCCGGGTCGAGGCCGGCCTTCCGGTAGATCTCCTTGTTGTAGTAGATCGGGTAGCCCTGCAGCGTCACCGGGCTGCCGTAGACCTTGCCGTCCTTGGTGAACGCGTCCCATCCGGCCAGCCGCTGCTTGTCCTCGGCGACGTAGTCGGTGATCGGCACCAACGCGTCCACCCGGTCGCGGATCTGGCCACCGCCGTTGAACATCATGACGTCGGGGCCCTTGCCGGACTGAATTGCCGCGCCGAGCAGGGTGTAGTACTGGTCGAACGGCTGCGCGACGAACTCGACCTCGACGTCGGCGTGCTTCTTCTTGAAGTCGGCCTTGGCCTTGTCCAGATAGGATTTGGCGAATGGCTCGCCGGATTTCCAGTCCCACACGACCAACTTGCCATCGGAGCTGGTCGATTTGCCCGAATCGCTAGCACTTCCACAACCGGCCAGGGCCAGGCCCACAACGAGGACGGCCGACCACATTGCGCGCTGTCTCATCAGTTGTCACCTCTATATGGGGGGTGGCCGGCGGGTGCCCCGCTAGCCAAATGTTGACCGGAAGGTAACTCGTATGACGTGTTACGTCAACGGTCGGCCGTACACTGATCCGGACGTCGTGCCACGGCGAGCCATCGGAGGGGGACATGACGCCACCGCAGGAAACAGCCCTGAACAGCCCGGGGACCCCGGCATGGGTGCGTCGGCCGACCAACCTCGCCAGGGCGGTCACCGCCGAACTGGTGGAGCGCATTGTCCGCGGCGTACACCCGTCCGGGTCGTCCCTACCCCCCGAGCCGATCCTCTGCGAGACCTTCGGCGTGAGCCGGACCGTCGTCCGGGAAGCAGTGAAGATCCTCCAGGAGAAGGGGCTGGTGCAGGTCCGCCAGGGCGCCGGCACCATGGTGACCCCACCGGCGCACTGGGACATGCTCGACGAGCTGGTCCTCGCGGCGACCATCGCGGTGGACGACAGCCTCGCCATCCTCGACGACCTGGTCGTCACCCGGCGGGTGCTGGAGTCCGACATGGCGAACGTCGCCGCCCGCCACGCCGACGCCGAGACCGTCGATCGGCTGCGGGCCATGGTGGACCGGATGGACGAACTCGTCGACGACCACGTCACCTACCACGACCACGACCGGGCCTTCCACGACACGATCATGCAGGCATCCGGCAACCGCATCGCTCGGGGCGTCGTACGGGCGCTGGAGAGCCAGGTCATCAACACCGCCCGCTACATGGGCCGGACCGAGCGGGCGCTGTGCGTGGCGTCCAACCAGGGTCACCGACGCATCTACGAGCGCATCGCCGCCCACGACTCGAACGGCGCCGCCGAGGCGATGTTCACCCACATCACCGAGGCCTGGCTGGTCCGCCGCAGCGGCTCGGGGAGCCCCGACCGCCTCGAACGCTGATCGCCACGGGCAACGGACGGCGCCCGCCCCCGAGGAACGGGAGCAGGCGCCGCCAGCTGAGGCCGACACGAGTCACGAGAACTGGGCGAAGAACCTCCAGATCTCACCCTTGGTCCAGGTCGTGATGCCACTCTCGGCGTAGGTGCCGTCCACCGGGCCGGGCATGTGGCCGTTGTCGTACGCGGCCCACTGCACCGGGTACCCGGACCTGCAGCCGGAGTAGACGGTGGTGATGTGGGTGCGGCTGCCGCCGGTCGGCTCGCGCGGGCTCTGCGCGGTGCAACCGTTGTTGCGGACGAAGGTGTCGCGCAGCGCCCTGCCCTGGGAGATGTTCAGGACGTTGTCAGTGATGCCGTGCAGCCCGAAGTACGCGATCGGCTGCGTACCGCCACTGCACCCGCTGATCTGCGCGCCGGAGATGACCGCGACGGCCCGGAAGACGTTGGCTCGGGCGCAGGCGACGGCGTAGCTCATGCCGCCACCCCAACTGAAGCCGAGCGCGAACCGCTGCCTCGGGTTGACGCAGAGGCTGCTCTCGATCCGGCTGATCATGTCGTCGACGAAGGTGATGTCCTCACCGCCGGAGTTGCCCCAGCCGTTGCCGAACCCCTGGGGCGCCACCAGGATGGCGCTGTTGTTCGACTGCTCCTGCTGCCCGTAGTAGGACCAGGCGGTCCCGCTGGTGCCGCCGGAGGAGATCTCCTGCATGGTGCCGCCCCGCCAGTGGAAGGCGAAGATCAGCCGGTAGGGGTTGCTGTTGTTGTAGTTGGCGGGCACCCGGAGGATGAAGGTCCGGCTCTTGCCGTTGCTCTGGATCGTGTGCGTGCCGCTGGCCAGCGCCGGTGCCTTGCCGCACCCGCTGCCACCCGACGGTGGAGGGGTGGTGCCACCGCCGACGGCGACGAGCTGCCACTGCTGGTTGGTGCCGCCCCAGTCGGCGTACTGGACGATGTTTCCGCCGTCGGCGGTGGAAGAGCCCTGCACCTCGACTGCCTTGTTGCTGTTGCGGTTGATCAGCCGAACGTAGCCGCCGTCCGAGTCGGCCAGCCTGAACTGCTGGTTCGTCCCGTTGAGGTCGGACCACTGCACGATCGCGCCGCCGTCAGCGGTGGAGAAACCACTGACGTCGAGCACCTTGCCCGAGAGCCGCGACTTGATCCGGTAGTAGCCACCCCCGGAGTCGACGAACTGCCACTGCTGGTTGACGCCGTTGTTGCGCGTCCACTGGCTGATCCGCGCCCCGTCGTTCGTGGCCGAGGCGTACAGGTCCAGCGCCTTGCCGCTGTTGCGGTTCACCAACACATAGGAGGCGTTGGTGTCCACTGTGGCTGCGGCCGCCGGCGCCGCGTTGACCGCGACGAGTGCGCTGGCTGCCATGGCCGCGGCCGCCGCCGCGGCCAACCCTGAGCGCCAGCGAGATCTGTGCCGAGAGGCGGGACGAGCCTCTACGAGGGCTTTCATGGTCCACTCCTTCGATCGGGGTCACCCACGAGCGGAGGCGCCCGCGCGTGCCGTGGCGTGCGTACCGGCGTCCTGGTGGTGGCGGCAGCACGTCTGGGTGTTGTGTGCGGGCAACCCGCGGCCAAAGGCATACGTCGATGGCGATGCCACGATCCGGGCTTCGTGGCAGGCCGCGCCGAACTGCGCGGTACGACGTCCTGGCTCCCGGTGGCCGGGTGGCCCGCGGGGTGAAAATTAGCGGGTGATACGTCATACGTCAAATGATTGCTATCGATCTGCGCGATCACGCCAAGCGGCGACCTGACGGTCAGGGCGGCCCGCCCCGGATGGGGCGGGCCGCCACTGGTCACACCTCGCCGGAGGCGGGCGCCGGCCGGATCCCGAGCAGCCGGCAGCTCCCGCTCCCCCGGTCGATGGCGCCGGTCGTCAGCCGATCCGGACCAGTTGCCACTGCTGGTTGTTGCCGCCCCAGTCGGCGTACTGGACGATGTTTCCGCCGTCGGCGGTGGAGGAACCCTGCACCTCGACCGCCTTGTTGCTGTTGCGGTTGATCAGACGTACGTAGCCGTCGGCCGAGTTCGCGAGTCGGAACTGCTGGTTCGTGCCGTTGAGGTCGGACCACTGCACGATCGCGCCGCCGTCAGCGGTGGAGAAACCACTGACGTCGAGCACCTTGCTGGAGTTGCGGGACTTCACCCGGTAGTAGCCACTCCCCGAGTCGACGAACTGCCACTGCTGGTTGACGCCGTTGTTGCGCGTCCACTGGCTGATCCGCGCCCCGTCGTTCGTGGCCGAGGCGTACACGTCCAGCGCCTTGCCGCTGTTGCGGTTCAACAACACGTACCAGGCGCTGGTGTCCACGCCGGAGCCCGGCGGGGGCGTGGTGGGCGGGGTCGAGCCGCCGTTGAGGGCGTCCAGGACGGCGGTGTACGCGGCCTTCTTGTTGCCGTTGCAGTCGAACAGCAGCGCGTTGTCCGAGCCACGCCACGAGTCGCAGTCCCGTACACCCCAGGTGGTGATGCCGGTGCAGCGCGAGACGGCCAGGCAAGCGCGGGTGACGGCACCGTAGATGTTGGCCTGGTTGCCGCCGGTCATCACGTCCAGCTCGGTGATCTGGACGTCCACGCCGAGGTCGGCGAACCGCTGCAGGTTGGCCTGGTAGTCACCGGCCAGCGAGGTGCCCAGGTGCGACTGGAAACCCACGCAGTCGATCGGCACGCCACGGGACTTGAAGTCCCGCACCATGTTGTAGATCCCGGTCGACTTCGCGTTGACCCCGTCGGTGTTGTAGTCGTTATAACACAACTTCGCACCCGGATCCGCCGCCCGCGCCGCCCGGAACGCCGCCTCGATCCAGTCGTTGCCGGTGCGCTGCATGTTGGAGTCACGCCGCCCACCGGAACCACCGTCGGCGAACGCCTCGTTCACCACGTCCCAGGCGTAGATCTTTCCCCGGTAGTGCGTGGCGACCTGGGTGACGTGGTTGATCATCGCGTTACGCAACGCGCTGCCCGACATGCCCTGCGCCCAGCCCGGCTGCTGCGCGTGCCACAACAGGGTGTGACCCCGCACGCTCATGCCGTTGGCCTGCGCGTGACTGACCAGGCGGTCACCACTGGAGTAGGTGAAGGTGCCCTGCTGCGGCTCGGTGGAGCTCCACTTCATCTCGTTCTCGGCCACGACACTGTTGAACTCACGGTTCAAAATCGTCGTGTATGCGCTAGTCGACAGCTTGCCGACGGCGACAGCCGCGCCGAAGTAGCGGCCCTTCTCGGCGGCGGCCGCCTTCAGGGTCGTGCCGGCACCGGACGCGGGGGTCAGCGCCACCGTCATACCGGTGGTGAGGGCGACGGCCATGGTCGCCGCCGCCAGCATCGTTCTCATGGGTTTCATGGCGTTCCTTTTCAGTGGTTGCATCGGTGGTGGTGATGTGCCACTTCGCTCGGAACAGCTGATCGGGGCGGTCCTCCTGGCCGCCCGGCATCAGCACGCACAGTCCGAGAGGGCTGTCGCCGGCGCCTGCCGGGTCCCGAGGTGACGTCCGCATGCCCTTGCGGACGTCGTGATCGGTGGGCCGATCGGTGCGGCTCGCCCGGTGAGCCGAGACAGCGATCGTCCTCTATATCGAGAGTGAGCGATAACATGCCGTTCGTCAAGACGTAACGGGCCGTTCACGCCGATCTCCCGGAACGCCGCGTTTCGCCCGGTACCAAACGCCCTGGGTGACAGTGCTCAACCGCCGCGCGACCAGCTGACGAGTCTCACCACCGCGCCACCGGGACCGCTTCAGAGGGCGATCCTGTTATCGCTCACAGTCGTCACCCGACAGCGGCTGCCCAACGGCTCACGAACACCCGGTGGCCGTGGCACTCGCAGACGGCTGCGCCGGGTCGGCATCGGCGCGTATGCCGGCGACGAGGTCGGCGGTGGTGTGCGCCTCGATGCCGGGCTGCGCGGCGTCGGCGAACCGCTCGACGACCGCCCGGACGTGTCGTTCGGCAGGTGCGGCGAGGCCGTCGTAGACGGCCTCGAACAGCTCCCGCGCCGGCTGCCTGAGCCACTCCCGTGGAAGGAGTTCCACCGGCAGCTGCGGGTCGAGGACCGGGAAACGTCGGAAGGTGTCCATGACCTCTGTCCGGGCCCGCACCGCTGCGGCACCGTCGACCTGCCCGGACGCCACGGCGGGCAACAGGGGCGTCCAACGACGCAGGAACGCGTCGTAGCTCCGGCTGATCGCCTCGATGTCCCAGGCCTCGATCGGCGCACGGTGAATGGTCGAGGCGATCGCGGTCTGCCGCCCACGAAACACCGTGACCGCGCCGAGGGTGAGCTGGTCGAGCTGGGCCCGAGCCGCAGGGGTCAACGTCTGCGGCGAGATCCACAGCCCGTCGTACAGCGGCGCGTAACCGAGCCACCGAAGTTGCGCCCGCAGCGCCCGGCGCTGCGTACTGCGGTCCTGCGGCAGCGAGAAGGCGACGATCGTCCAGCTACCGTCCCACCGGCCCGTCGAGGTGGTGGAGGCGAGAATCCAGTGCCCTCCGGCGGAGAGATTGGCGGCGGCCGCGCGGCTGAGCCGGTAGGAGCTGCGTCGCCCCAGTCGACTGCCCTCCAACACGCCACGGCGGGCCAACCGGCTGATCGCGGTCCGCGCTCCGGCCGTCGTCACGCCGGTCTCGGCGAGCAACGCGACGATGGCAGCGGACGGGAGGGCGACCCGGGTCCGCAGCGTGTAGTCGGCCAACAGGGTCACCGCGACGCCCTGGGGTGAGTTGCCGACCTGCCGGCGGGGCAGCCGGAGTGGGTGGTCGCCATCGTCCGGATAGATCTCGTCGATGTCGAAGAGGCTTGCCACAGGCGCTCCGTGCTCCTCGGGGACGGTATGACGACTGTAGACGGACGGGCGCGACCCGCCGCAAATAGAGATTCCTCGATTGACACTTGTTGGTCCGGGGGGAACACTAATTGCCACGCGACGCCATCCGAAGCCGGGCTGGGCGAACCACAGGTAGCGGGCATCGTGCGATCACCGCGGGAGTCGGGCAGACCCGCAACCGGATCGCACGACCAATCCAGCCTGCACAGGCAATCGAAGGAGTCGTGCGGTGAAAATCAGAAGGAAACTGCTACTCACGCTGGCCGCGTCACTGGTCGCGGCCGGCCTGGTGGCCCCCACGGTCGGGCCCGCGTACGCGGCGTCACTGACCGAGGTGACCAGCTTCGGCGACAACCCGGGCCGGATGCGCATGCACGTCTACGTGCCGGACAACCGCCCCGCCCGGCCGGCGGTCGTGGTGGCGATGCACGGCTGCGGCGGGTCCGGCCCCGGGTTCTACTCCGGAAGCGAGTTCGCCAGCCAGGCCGACCGGTACGGATACATCGTGATCTACCCGTCCGCGACCCAGCAGGCCGGCTTCGGCAACTGCTTCGACACCTGGTCGGACGCCGCCAAGCGGCGTGGTGGGGGCAGCGACCCGGTGTCGATCATCAGCATGATCCGGTACGTGCAACAGCAGTACTCGGCCGACCCGGAGCGGGTCTACGCGACCGGCAGCTCATCCGGCGGCATGATGACGAACCACATGCTGGCCCTCTATCCCGACGTGTTCAAGGCCGGCGCCGCGTTCATGGGCGTGCCGTACAACTGCTTCGCCAACGCGGCGGACTACCCGCCCGGCAGCAGCCAGTGCACCGGCGGGAACATGAACCGGACTCCCCAGCAGTGGGGTGACGCGGTGCGCCAGGCGTACCCCGGCTACTCCGGGCCACGGCCGCGGGTGCAGCTGTGGCACGGCACCAGCGACACGCTCGTGCCGTACTCGCTGTTGCAGGAGACGATCGAGCAGTGGACCAACGTGTTCGGGCTGAGCCAGACACCCACCTCCACCGACACGCCCCAGGCCAACTGGAACCGGCGGCGGTACGCCGACAGCAGCGGCACCGTCCAGGTGGAGGCGTACAGCATCCAGGGTGCCGGGCACAGCCTGCCCTCCGGAGGGATGGCCGCGTCCGCCATCGCGTTCTTCGGACTGACAAACACCACGACCCCGCCCCCGACCACCCCGCCGCCCACCACCCCGCCGCCCACCACGCCGCCCCCGACCACGCCGCCGCCGGCCTCCGGCGCCTGCCGGGTGACGGTCGCCATCAACGCCTGGAACACCGGCCTGACCGAGAACATCACTGTCACGAACACCAGCACCAGCGCCGTCAACGGCTGGTCCGTGGTCTTCACCCTGCCCAGCGGTCAGACCATCACCTCGGGTTGGAACGCCACCTACTCGCCCAACTCGGGGCAGGTGACAGCCCGCAACGTCGCCTACAACGGCGGCATCCCCGCCAACGGCTCGGTGAGCTTCGGCTTCCAGGCCAACCACAGCGGTAACAACGCCCGCCCGTCCTCGTTCACCCTCAACGGCGCGACCTGCACCGTCGCCTGAGACCGGGTCGACGTCCACGCGAGCGTGCGCCGGTCACCACGAGGTGGTGACCGGCGCACGACTCGTACGGCGTGGTCAGGATCAGCGGTATCCGGCGGTCACCACGCTGGCCTGCACGGCGTTCTCGACCGCGTCGGACGGGTAGCCGGCGACCATCGCCCCCTCGTAGAAGGTGCCGGCGCTCAGGTTGGCGCCGCCGTCGGGCTTGCAGCAGTCACCACCACTGCCCAGGATGATCGCGCCCTGCTTCTTCATCGGGCTGTATCCCGGCGGGAGCGAGCCGTCGTACAGCGTGTAGAGGCTGCCGGCCTGCGCGTCGCTGCCCTTGATGGCGAACCGGGTGGTGCCGTTGTTCTTCAGCGTCGCGGTGACGAACTTGCTGGCGAACGAGCGTTGGTTCGGGTTCCAGGAGCTGCTGCCGCCCGGGAAGAGACCCCACTCCAGGTCCGCCTGCACCCACGGACCACTGCCGGAGCAGCCGCCGAACCAGCACTGCTTGCTGAAGTTGATGGCGTCCATCGCCCCGGCGGCGTCGGCCTTGCGGGTGGTCTCACTGTTGCCGTAGTCGAAGCAGCACCCGCTGTTGACGTGGGTGCCGCTGGTGACCATGTACATGCCCTCGGGCGCCGCGCCGGTCGGCACTCCGGTGAGGTGCCCGTCGCGCCAGTAGCTGTTGCCCGGGTTGATGTAGAGCGAGTACGCCTTCGCGCCGCCCACTGTCAGCGACTCCGAGGTGGCGATCGCCGGCTTGCTCTGCGGGGAGCCCGGAACGACGCTCGACCCCTGGTACCACAGGTCGTTGCCGCGCCCGGACTGGTCGAAGACCACCGTGATCACGCAGGTCGTGCCGGTGCAGAACGAGTCCTGCGTCGCCGCGTTGGCAGTGCCGCCGGTGCCCGTGAGCCCGATGTTGCGGGTCGTGTTGTCCGACGAGCGTCGGACCTGGTAGAGGTTGCCGGCGTACGCCTCGTAGAGCGCCCGCGTGGTGCTGTGCGCCGCGATGCACGGGGTGCCGCCGGAGGCGTAGATGTCGCACGGGCGCGCGCCGGTCGGTGGGTTGGTCGGCGGCGGGGTGGTGGTGGTCGGCGAGGCCCACTGCTGGTTGGTGCCGCCGTTGCAGGCCCAAAGAATGATTTTGGTGCCGTTGGCGGTGCCGGCGGCGTTGGCGTCGAGGCACAGCCCGGACTGCACGCCGGTGATGGTGCCGTTGCTGTTGACGTTCCACTGCTGGTTGTTCTGACCGTTGCAGTCCCAGATGATCGCCTGGGTGCCGTTGGTGGTGCCGCGGCCGGAGGCGTCCAGGCACTTGTTGCCGTACACCTGGATCTGCTTGCTCGACGTCCACGTCCAGGTCTGGCCGGCGGCACCGTTGCAGTCCCAGAGTTGTGTCTGGGTGCCGTTCGTGGTGCTGGAGTTGGGCACTTCGAGGCAGCGGCCGGACGGCGTGCCGACGATGGGGGTGCTCTGCCCGGGTGGGATGGTGGCCGCCGCGGCGGCCCTGGCGGCGAAGGGCGAACTGGCGGGGGTGGTGCCGACGCCGATGCCGACGACGACGAGCACCCCGGCCAGCGCACCGGCCAGGAGGGTCAGACGTCGGACGCGTTGGCGTTTCGGGATGAGGTCGCGGGCTGTTCCTGACCCACTGCGGGACGGGGTTCGCACGAGGTGGCTCCTCGGAGTCGTGGAAGCGCGGGAGATCGTCGACGCGCCACGGGCGGGTGGTGGCGATGGCGAATCGCTGCGAATGGTAGGACCTTTGTTTAATTCATGTCAATGAATGTGGTGTCCGGTGGCGCGCTGACTGCCAGGGCCGACAGCCAGCGCGTCACCTGCCCCGAGACGACTACCGCCCCAGGAGCCGCCAGGTCTGGTTCAACGGGCTGTTCTGGTTGACCGCCCTGCACGTCCACTGGTGGACCAGCGCGCCGGCCGCCGTGGAGACCGCGTTGACATCGACGCACTTGCCACTGTGCCGGGCGACGAGTTGGTAGTCGTGCGAGTCGTTGCCCGAGTAGGTCACCTTGCGCAGAGCAAACTGCTGGTTGGAGCTGTTGAGGCAGGTCCACTGGTGCACCGCCGCGCCGTCGGCGGTGGACACACCGCTGACGTCGAGACACTTGCCACTCTGCTGGTTGACCACTGTGTAGGTGTTGGCCACGCCAGCGACCGGGACGAAGTTCCAGAGCTGCTGGTCACCGCCGTCGCAGTAATTCTGCTGTTGGACGTTGCCGTCGGCGGTGCTCAGACCGGCGTTGTTCAAACACTGCTGCGAGTGCTGGGCCACCGCCACCGACTGGAAGCCACCGTCCGAGGGGGGCAGCAGCGTGACGGTGTACGTGTCGGTCTGGTTGGAGTACGGCACGGTCACCGTGGCGTTGTTGTTGGACACCCCGACCACGCTGTTCGAGACAGTGACCGGACCCGCCACGGCACCGCCACCGTTGTGCGGGATGCGTTGGGTGACGACCCGGACCTGGTTGTTCTGCACGATGCCGCTGGTGGTGTCCAGGCGTTGCAGGTTGACGGTCAGGTTCCCGGTGGTACGACCAGCGCCGACCAGCACCTTCGCCACTCCGGCCGTCTTCGTGGCGTACGCGTCGTACGACTGACTGGGGGTCACCGCGACGATCTCCCCGACCTGGGAGGCGTAGTAGCGGTAGTTCCACCACTCCCCCTTGGGCTGGTGCTGGCCGGCCGAGTTGCGGATCAGCAGGTTGCCGAGGTCGTTGTGCAGGCTGCCGCCGCTGGCCCAGTTCGCCCGCAGACCGTCGGCCCGGGCCCGTTCCAGGCGCGCGATGTACCAGGCGCCGTCGGCCGGGTTCTGCTCGTCGGGCGCGCCGTACTCGTTGATCTGGTACGGGCGCGGGTGGGCGATGCCGCGCGGGTCGAGGGTGGCGTTGGCGGCGGCAACGTTGGCGACCGGGTCACCGGGCAGCGAGTGCCAGCTGATGATGTCCGGCACCGTGTTCGTCGAGCGGACGAAGTCCAGGTACTGGTTCCAGAAGGCGTGGTTGGTCGACGGTACGCAGGCGCAGCTCGGCCCGACGATGAGCTGACTGGGGAACTCCGCCCGGATGCGCTGGTAGGTGCGCCGCCACAGCTCCAGGTACTGGGAGATCGGCCGGTTCCAGAAGATGGTGATGTTGGGTTCGTTCCAGATGTCCCACTGCACCGACAGCCCGGACGCCCGGACGTCGCTGATCAGGCGGGTCAGGAAGTTGTCGTAGTCGGTCCAGTTGCCGTTGTCTCCGGGGAAGCGGGAGATCCCGGCGCCGTCGGCACCCCAGAGGTCGTGCGGCAGGATGATGAACTTCCCGCCGAGGGCTGTGGTGCGACGTGCCTGGGCGAGTGTGGAGTTCCAGCGACGGTCGTAGGTGCCACCGACCCAGCCACTGCCCGGCAACTGCGCGCCACCGGCGCGCATGTACTGGAACTTGACGTCCCGGTAGAAGTGGTCGGCCGGACCGCTGGCGTTCTCGGTCATGCCGTAGATCCAGCCGGAGGCGCGGTAGGTCGGCGCACCGTTCGTGGTGGCGAAGTTGACGCTGATCGACTCGTCGGCGGCCTGGGCGGGGGACGGGACGACGGTGACGGCGGCAGCGGCGGCGAGCAGGCCGACGACGAGTCGGGCCACGGACACGCGGGCTCGTCGTGACCGGCCGGGGGACGGGGTTTTCACGGGCGGCTCCTTGGTGGGGCGCGGGGGACGCTCTCCGGAGGGCAGCGCTTCCGAATCGATTCGCACGGATCGTAGGACCGGGGACTGAACGATGTCAATGAAGTGACGCCCCGGTGAAGCCCGTGTTTCTCAGCGATCTCTCTGACGCGCCCAACTGGCCCTTGACCCCCGGGCATAGCCAGACCTATCTTCGGGCGAACCGATTCGTCGAATCGGTTCGCCTCATGGTTGGGCTGCTCCAACCCGCGACGATCAACCGACACACCCCACCTGACGATCGATTGAAGTGAGGCACCACATGACCGGATTCAGTCGTCGGCGGCGCCTGGCCGCCGTCGCCGTGATAGCTCTCGCCGCAGTGACAGGCAGCGCCTGCTCGTCGTCCGCCGACGGCCCCGCCGACAGCGGCGGCGCCTACCTCGTCTGGGACCCGTATCCACAGTTCGCCGACGACTCCGAGTGGGTGGCACTGCTCAAGAAGTGCGGCACCGACGCGGGGGTGACGGTCGAGCGGACCGGATACGACACCACCGACCTGACCAACAAGGCGCTGCTCGCCGCCCAGCAGGGAAACTCACCGGACGTCCTGATCGTCGACAACCCGGTCATCTCCACCCTGGCCGAAGCCGGTGCGCTCACCACCACCGACGACAACAAGCTCGACGTCTCGGCGATGGAGAAGAACCTGCTCGGCGCCGGCCAGAGCGACGGAAAGACCTACGGGGTGCCGATCGGGGCGAACACCCTCGCCCTCTACTACAACAAGGATCTGCTCGCCGCCGCCGGCGTCGATCCCGCCGCCGTCAAGGACTGGGCCTCACTGACCGCGGCACTGACCAAGGTGAAGGCCAAGGGGAAGAAGGGCATCACCTTCTCCGCGATCGGCACCGAGGAGGGCAGCTTCCAGTTCCTGCCCTGGTTCTGGGGATCGGGCGCCCAACTGACGAGTCTGGACTCACCGCAGGCGGTCTCCGCGCTGACGCTCTGGACCGACTGGCTCAAGCAGGGCCACGCCCCGAACTCCATCATCAACAACACCCAGACCACGAGTTGGCAGGAGTTCGCCACCGGCGACTACGCGTTCGCCGAGAACGGCACCTGGCAGCTGGCCAACGCGGAGAAGCTCGGCTTCTCGTACGGCACGATCCCGATCCCGGCCAGCGCGGGCGGCCCGGCCCCGGCGCCCACCGGCGGTGAGTTCGTCTCCATTCCGGTGCAGAAGACGACCGGCCGGTACGCGACGTCGCAGAAGCTCGTGACCTGCCTGACCAACGCTGACAACCTCCTCACCACGGACACCACGCTGTCCTACGTCGCACCCGTCGCCGCCGTGCAGGAACGACAGGCCACAGCGGACCCCAAGCTCAAGGTCTGGGTGGAGGCGGTCCGGGCAGCCAAGGGCCGCACGGGTGACAACCTCGGCACCAAGTACCCGAAGATCTCCGAGGCGCTGTGGACCGCTGTGCAGTCGGCCCTCAGCGGCGGGAAGTCGCCACAGGAGGCCCTGGCCGCCGCGCAGACCGCCGCCGCCTCCAGGTAAGCGATCCGAACCGACACCATGCCCTTCACCACCGAGACCACTGCCGTACGAGACCAGGATGGGGCGGCGACCGCCGCCCCATCCGGGCCTCCCCCGTCCCGTGCCCGCCGGCCCAACCGATGGATGGCGTGGGGCTTCCTGGCACCCGTGACGATCTACCTGGCGGCCTTCTACGCCTACCCGCTCTACCGCAACGTCGAGTTGAGCCTGCGCGAGTACACAGTCCGCTCGTTCGTGCAGGGCGGAGCGCCCTTCGCCGGCCTCGACAACTACCGGACGGTCCTGACCGACCCGGCCTTCGGGCCGACGCTGACCCACACGGTGGTCTTCACGGCGGCCTCGCTCGCCTTCCAGTTCACCATCGGCATGGCGCTGGCCCTCTTCTTCCACCAGCACTTCCCGCTGTCACGCACGCTGCGGGCACTGATCCTCGTACCGTGGCTGCTGCCACTGATCGTCTCGGCGTCGACCTGGTCGTGGCTGCTCAACAGCGACTCGGGCCTGGTCAACGCGGCGCTCGGCGTCGTCGGGATCGACCCGGTCAACTGGCTCACCTCGCCGGGCTGGTCACTCACCTCGGTGATCATCGCGAACGTCTGGATCGGCATCCCGTTCAACCTGGTGGTGCTCTACAGCGGCCTGCAGGCGATCCCGACCGAGATGTACGAGGCGTCCGCGCTCGACGGCGCGACGGGGTGGCAGCGGTTCTGGGGGATCACCTTCCCGCTGCTGCGTCCCGTCTCCCTGATCACGCTGCTGCTGGGGCTGATCTACACGCTGAAGGTCTTCGACATCATCTGGATCATGACGAAGGGCGGTCCGACCGGCTCCTCGGCAACGCTGGCCACCTGGTCGTACCGGCTCGGCTTCGGCAACCTGCTGCCCGACTTCGGCCCGGGCGCGGCCATCGGAAACCTGCTCATCGTGCTGGCGCTGATCGCCGGCCTGGTCTACATCCGGATCGAGCGGAGGCAGCAGCTGCGATGACCACCTCGACGCCTCGGGCCTGGTGGAAGACCGGCGTCGGCCTGGTGCTGACCGGGCTGATGCTCTTCCCCGTCTACTGGATGATCAATGTGTCCTTCACCCGGGACCAGGACATGCGGGCCAGCCCTCCGCACCTGTTCCCCATCAACGGCACCCTGGACGGCTACCGGGCGGTACTCGACCAGCAACTGCCGTACCTCGGCACCAGCTTCCTGGTCGGTCTCGGCACCGTGGTGCTGACCGTGGCGCTGGCGGCCCCCGCCGGCTACGCGCTGGCGAAGCTCCGGCCACCCGGCGGCCCGGCGCTGAGTTTCCTGCTGCTGATCGCGCAGATGATCCCGGGGATCATCATGGCGATGGGCTTCTACGCCATCTACCTCACCCTCGGCGTCCTCAACACGCTGCCCGGCCTGATCCTGGCCGACACGACGCTCGCGGTGCCGTTCGCTGTCCTGATCTTCACGGCCTTCATGTCCGGCATCCCCGACGAGCTGCTCCAGGCCGCCGTGGTCGACGGCGCCGGTCGGCTGCGGACCTTCTGGTCGGTCGTGCTGCCGGTCAGCCGCAACTCGATCGTCACGGTGTCGCTCTTCGCGTTCCTGTGGTCCTGGTCGGACTTCATCTTCGCCTCGACCCTGGCCGGAGGCGGCGACTACCAGCCGATCACCCTCGGCATCTACCACTACATCGGCAACAACAACCAGCAGTGGAACGCCATCATGGCCACCGCCGTCGTCGCCTCGATCCCCGCCGCCGTCCTGCTGATCCTGGCCCAGCGGTACGTCTCGATGGGCGTGACCTCCGGCGCCGTCAAGGACTGACCAACCGCCGCGGTCCAGGACCGACCACCCGCACCACAGAAAGGCACCCGCCACCCATGACCGTCGTCCCGTCCGGTCCGGAGTTCGGAATCCAGGACATCCCGTTCAGCTACCGCGGATCCTGGTTCAACATCTCCCCGGTGGTAGCCGAGAAGACGTACGCCGACGACCTGCACCTGGTCTCCCACCAGACCGGGATGCACCCCGTGCTGCGACTCACCCCCACTGTCGCCGGCACCACCGTCGTCGCCACGCCCGCGCTGCTGACCTGGCACAACGGGGCCGACCGGATCGAGGCCGTCTACGACGGGCCGGACACCCTGCGGATCCGGGGCCACCGTCTCGGCCTGCGGGTGGCCGCCGCCGCGCACACCCTCACCCCGTTCAGCGGCACCTACCTGTACGCCGACCCGGTCGACGGATCACATGTGTTCACCTCGTACGAGACCGGTCGCCGCTACCGGGTCACGGTGCTCTCCGGCGCTCTGTCGCGGACCCGGGGTGCGCAGGCGCTCGGCACCGCCGACCGCTCCCTTGACCTTTCCGGCGACCAGCCGTGGGAGATCGCAATCGAGGAGTACGCCACCGCCCGCCGCCCGTACGCCGGATCCGTCACCTTCGAGCAGTTGCGCCGCGACCGGTTCGCGGAGTTCACCGCGTTCGTCGACGCGATCGCGCCCTGGCGCGGCCCGGAGACCCCGGCCGCCGAGCTGGCCGCGTACGTCCTGTGGTCGGCCACTGTCGCCCCGGCGGGCTTCGTCACCCGGCCGGCCGTCCTGATGTCCAAGCACTGGATGGACAAGGTGTGGAGCTGGGACCACTGCTTCAACGCGATCGCCCTGGCGGCCGGCGAGCCGGAGCTGGCCTGGCACCAGTTCCAATTGCCCTTCGACCACCAGGACGAGACCGGCGCGCTCCCCGACTCGGTCACCCATTCCGAGGTCCTGCACAACTACGTGAAGCCCCCCATCCACGGCTGGGCCCTCCGTCACCTGCGCCGACGCCTTCCCCAGCCGCCGAGCCGGCTGGCGCTGGCGCAGACGTACGACCGGCTCGCCCGCTGGACCGAGTTCTGGCTGGACGCGCGGCGGGCCCCCGGCCACGACCTGCCGCACTATCAGCACGGCAACGACAGCGGTTGGGACAACGCCACCACCTTCGACGAGAACCGGGTCCTGGAGACGGCCGACCTCGCCGCGTTCCTGGTCTCGCAGCTTCGCTGCCTCGCCGACCTCGCCACCGAGCTGGGTGAGCCCGCCGACCGCTGGTGGCAGGAGGCCGACCGGATCCACGGGGCCATGCTGCGCGACCTGTGGGACGGCGAACGCTTCCACGCCCGGGACCCCCACACCGGGCACCGGCGAGCCAGCCGCAGCCTGCTCGACCTGATGCCCGTCGCGCTCGGGGCCGACCTGCCGGCCCCGGTCGCCGCCGCGCTGGCGCGCGGCGTCGAGACCCACCTGACCACGCACGGTCTGGCCACCGAGCCGACCGACTCGGCCCACTACCTCGCCGACGGCTACTGGCGGGGCCCAATCTGGGCGCCCTCCACCGTCCTGGTCGAGGACGGCCTGCGCCGGGCCGGGCAGACCAGGATCGCCGACGACATCAGTCGGCGGTTCCTCGCGCTGTGTGAGAAGTCCGGCTTCGCGGAGAACTTCGACGCCGAGACCGGCACCGGGCTGCGGGACCGCGCCTACACCTGGACCGCCAGCAGCTATCTCATCCTCGCCGCCGCCCAGGAGGAGCGGCGTGTCAGGGGCGGGTAGCCGGGTCGGATCAGCGGCCCCGGACCGGGCCGGTGCTGGACCGCAACGAGATGGGCGGGCTGTAGAGGCGGTGTCGTGGCACGGCGCCGGGAGCCGCGATGATCTCCAGAAGTAGCGACACCGCCTCGGCGCCCATCTCGACCATCGGCACGTCGGCGGCGGTCAGCGGCGGGCGGAAATCCTCCGCCCAGTGCTGCGCGGCGACTCCGGTGACGGAGAAGTCGCGTGGCACGGACAGCCCGGCGCCGGTCAACGCCCGCTGCATTCCGGGCAGTGCGGCCTCGTTGATGGTGGCCACCGCCGTGACCTCGGGGTGCGTCGCGAGCAGTTGCTCCATACACGCCTCGCCGGAGGCGGTGTCGTCGCCGCTGCAAACCTCCACGCCGGTCAGCCCTCGCTCGGCCGCCGCAGTACGGAAGCCGGTCAGCGCGCGATGACTGGGGCCGTACCCGGCGGCCACCAACTCGGCGGACCGGTTCACGAGTGCCACGTGCCGGTGCCCCAGGTCGGCCAGGTGCTGCACGCACCGGGCGATCAGCCCGGCGTAGTCGATGTCGATCCAGCTCATCCCGTGCGGCTCGGCGGTCCGCCCGATGGTGACGAACGGCAGCCCGGCCTTGGTCAGCCGGGTCACCCGGTCATCCGCCAACCGGATCTCCATGAGGACCACGCCGTCCACCCGGCGCCCGGTGACGATCCGCTCGAACGACCGGTCATGGTCGCCACCGGAGGGGGACAGCAGCACGTCGAGGTCGTGGCGGGCGGCGGCTTCGACGACGCTGGCGACGAAGCCGAGCTGCATGTCGGTCAACCGCTGGCTCGCCGGCGGGATAACCAGCCCGAGGGTGCGGGTGCGCCCCTCCTTGAGAGCACGGGCGCTGGCGTTCGGGCGGTAGTCCAACTCGTCGATGACCGACTGGATCCGTTGCCGGGTCGCCGCCGACACGCTGCGTTTTCCGCTGAGCACGTAGGAAACGGTGCTGCGGGACACCCCCGCCCGGCGAGCGATCTCCCCGATGTTCATCAATCGCCCTCGAATCGACTTTTGCCCCGACACGGGGACGCACCTTGCTCCGCTGACCAGCATATCCGTCCTCAGCCTCATCGATCGATGACCAACGTGTGCCAACTAGCGTCAATAGATGGACGACCATTAATGTCACAGGTATGACGTGTGACGTCAATTCCATCGCCACACCCCACCCCCACCACGCACCCGAAAGGATCCGATGAACGTGCAGAGAAAGCTGGGTCGCCTGATGGCCGCCGCCGGGACCCTGTTGGTCCTCGTCGTCGGCGCCAGCGCCTATGTGGTCTCGGACGCCCCTGGCGTCGCCCACGCCGCCGGCACCGGTCCGTGTGACATCTACGCCTCCGGCGGCACGCCGTGCGTGGCCGCGCACAGCACCACCCGTGCGCTGTACGGCGCGTACAACGGCCCGCTCTACCAGGTCCGGCGATCGTCGGACAACACCACCCGGGACGTCGGCGTGCTCAGCGAGGGCGGCTACGCCAATGCCGCCACCCAGGACACGTTCTGCGCCAACACCACCTGCGTCATCACGATCATCTACGACCAGTCCGGCCGCAACAACCGCCTCACCCAGGCGCCCCCCGGCGGCTTCGCCGGCCCCGCCCCCGGCGGTTGGGACAACCTCGCCGACGCGAAGGCGGCCCCGGTCACCGTCGGCGGGCAGAAGGCGTACGGCGTCTACATCGCCCCCGGCACCGGCTACCGCAACAACAACACCAACGGTGTCGCGACCGGCGACCAGCCCGAGGGCATCTACGCGGTCGTCGACGGCACGCACTACAACCAGTGGTGCTGCTTCGACTACGGCAACGCGCAGACCAACAGCCTCGCCGACGAACGCGCCATCATGGAGACCGTCTACTTCGGCGCCAACAAGCAGTGGGGCTACGGGGCCGGGGCCGGCCCCTGGATCATGGCCGACCTGGAGTGGGGGCTGTTCTCCGGCGTCAACGCTGGCTACAACAACATCGCGTCGATCAACCACCGCTTCGTCACCGCCATGGTCAAGGGCGAGCCGAACCACTGGGCGATCCGGGGCGGCAACGCCCAGTCGGGCAGCCTGACGACCTACTTCGACGGGCCACGCCCCAACGGCTACCACCCGATGAAGAAGGAGGGCGCCATCCTGCTCGGCATCGGCGGTGACAACAGCATCACCGGTCGCGGCACCTTCTTCGAGGGCGTACTGACCTCCGGCTACCCGACGGCGGCCACCGAGAACGCCGTCCAGGCCAACATCAACGCCGCAGCCTACGCGCCGACCGGCGGCGGCAACCCACAACAGAACGTCCAGGTCGTGGGCGGCCAGTCCAGCCGCTGCATCGACGTGCCGAACGCCAGCACCACGAACGGCACCCAGGTCCAGCTCTGGGACTGCATCGGCAACAGCACCGCGCAGCGCTGGACCTACACCGCTGGCAAACAACTCCAGGTGTACGGCAACAAGTGCCTGGACGCCTCCGGCCGCGGCACCACCAACGGCACCCAGGTGATCATCTGGGACTGCAACGGTCAGAACAACCAGCAGTGGAACGTCAACAGCAACGGCACCATCACCAGTGTGCTGTCCGGGCTGTGCCTCGACGCCAACGCCGCCGGCACCGCCAACGGCACCAAAATCATTCTTTGGGCCTGCAACGGCGGCACCAACCAGCAGTGGTCCACCCGTAGCTGACCCATCGCACGATTGATCGGCAGTGCCGCCCCCGCCCAACCGCCGGGGGCGGCACTACCGCCGGCGCTGGGCTGGCCGCGCTGGCGTCCCGCCGCTGGTGGCGCGACACCTGCACCAGCCCTGTGGGTTCGCCCGCGGTGAACCACCAACAGCGCTGACAGCCGATCAGGTGGACGGCTCTGCCAGCCGCTCCAGCCGCGCCAGACCATCCCAGCCGCGCTCGCGCATCAGACTCAGCAGTCGCTTCACCCGCGGGTCCGCCTCGACGGCCAGCGCGTCCAGAAGGTCGAACGGCAGGTCGTCCTTCGCCACCTCACCGAGGTCGATCTCGCCGGAGCGGTATGCCTGCTCGGCGAGGCTCGCCAGGATGTCGGCGGCCTCCACCAGAGACGCGTCGTCGCTGGTGTCGCTGTCGAAGATCTCCGACAGGATCCGATAGAGCCGAATGAGTTGCGGGTCGTCGAGCTGCGCGATCTTGCTGGGCATCCATTCGCGGACCCGATCGGGCCAGCGGGCCGACATCAGGATCCAGCTGTCCCGCTCACCCGCCACCACCCGCTCGGAGACGCCAATGTCCCGGAGCCGGTCGAGGTAGGCGGTCACCTCCGGCGCGAGCGCCAGACGATCCCCGGCGGCGAGGTGCGCGATCTGCCTCCGGCTGGTCTCCAGTCGTGCGATCTCGTCGCCCAGTTGCCTGTCGATCTCCTCGACCGCGGCCGCGAAGGTCGACGCGTCGGCCTCCAGCATCTGACCGATCTGGGACAGCGGCACGCCGGCGTTGGCGAGAATTCGGATCCGGATGAGGGACACCACCGCCCCTGCGCTGTACCGCCGGTAGCCCGAGGCGTCCCTCTCGGGCTCCGGCAGCAGGCCGATCTGGTGGTAGTGCCGTACCGCCCGCACCGTGACTCCGGCGTACGCCGCTAGTTGGCTGATCGTCAGCATCTCCTGATCCTGCCCCTCGAGTCGCTCGGCCCCCTCGAATCGCGCTCAGGAGATCTTGCGACGGTAGGTCAGGTTGGCGAAGAGGTAGGCCACCACGAGGATGCCGACGCACCAGGCGAGGGCGGTCCAGATGCCCGATCCGACAGGCTTCTGCGCGAAGAGGTCGCGGATCGCGTTGACGATGGCGGTCACCGGCTGGTGCTCCGCGAAGGCGCGCACCGGGCCGGGCATCGACGCGGTGGGCACGAAGGCCGAGCTGACGAACGGCAGGAAGACCAGGGGGTACGAGAAGGCGCTCGCGCCGTCCACCGACTGGGCGGTCAGGCCGGGAATGATGGCGATCCAGGTCAGCGCCAGGGTGAACAGCACCAGGATGCCGGCCACGGCGAGCCACCCCAGCACGCTCGTCCCGGTGCGGAAGCCCATGAGCAGGGCGACGAGGACGACGACGACCAACGAGATCAGGTTGGCGACCAGTGAGGTCAACACGTGCGCCCAGAGCACCGCGGATCGTGCGATCGGCATGGACTGGAACCGTTCGAAGATGCCGCCCTGCATGTCCAGGAAGAGCCGGAAGGCGGTGTACGAGATGCCCGAGGCGACGGTGATGAGCAGGATGCCGGGGAGCAGATAGTTCACGTACGAGTCGGAGCCGGTCTCGATCGCGCCGCCGAAGACGTAGACGAACAGCAACATGAAGGCGATCGGCATGACGGCGGTGGTGATGATGGTGTCCGGGCTGCGGGCGATGTGGCGCAGTGAGCGTCCCAGCAGAACCGTGGTGTCGCCGAGGAAGTGCCTGTTCATCGTTGTTCCTTCTCGGTCTTGGCGCCAACGAGGGTGAGGAAGACGTCCTCGAGGGTCGGCTGCTTCTCGACGTACTCGATCTCGGCGGGTGGCAGGAGCTGCTTGAGCTCGTCGAGGGTGCCGTTCACGATGATCCGTCCCTCGTGGAGGATCCCGATCCGGTCGGCGAGTTGTTCGGCCTCGTCGAGGTACTGGGTGGTGAGCAGCACCGTCGTGCCGCCACTGGCGAGTTCCTTCACGGCCTGCCACACCTCGATGCGCGCCTCCGGGTCCAGCCCGGTCGTCGGCTCGTCGAGGAAGATGACCGGCGGGTTCCCGATCAGGCTCATCGCGATGTCGAGGCGACGACGCATACCGCCGGAGTAGGTCCGTACCCGCCGGGTGCCCGCTTCGGTCAGCGAGAAGCGCCTCAGCAGGTCGTCCGCGATCGAACCGGGCTCCTTGAGGTG
The DNA here is from genome assembly GCF_049841475.1 of Micromonospora sp. DT15. Taxonomy (NCBI): domain Bacteria; kingdom Bacillati; phylum Actinomycetota; class Actinomycetes; order Micromonosporales; family Micromonosporaceae; genus Micromonospora; species Micromonospora sp. DT15. Next base: position 680,513 of record NZ_JBNCKJ010000001.1, on the reverse strand, counting down.
GCGCAGTCGGGCGACCAGGATCAGGTTCTCCCGCCCGGTGAGGATCTCGTCGACCGCCGCGAACTGCCCGGTGAGACTGACCGACTGCCGTACCTCGGCAGCCTGGGTCGCCACGTCGAAGCCGGCGGCCCGGGCCGTCCCGCCGTCGGCCCGCAGGAGCGTGGCCAGGATCCTCACGACCGTGGTCTTGCCGGCACCGTTCGAGCCGAGCAGGGCGAAGATGCTGCCCCGCGCGACGTCGATGTCGACGCCACGCAGCACTTTGAGCTGCTTGAACGACTTCTCCAGACCAAGCACGTGGATCGCGGCCTGCTCGGTCTGAGCTGTTGTGTGCGAATTGCTCATGGCGGCAGCATGGAGGGTTGACGCAGCGTCAAGGTCAAGCCCGATGGCCCGGCGACGCGTGCGCGACCCTGACTCTTAACTCCGATGTCACCACCCGATCCCACTGGTGACGTGTCGCTGTCCACCCGAAGGAGTTGGCTGCCAGTCGTCGCACTTGTCTGGACCAGGAGTTGATCCACGTGCCTTCGTCTCGTCGTACCTTCCTCGCCAGTGGCGCCGCCGCCGGCGTCGGCATTGCCGTCGCGGGCGGCCTGCCGTCCCTGGCCCAGGCCAGCCCGGCCCGGCCGCACCCGCCGGTGAAGCCCGGCACTGTGCCCTTCCCGCCGCTCGTGGACGATCCCAAGGGGATTCTTGCCCTGCCCAAGGGCTTCCGTTACACGGTGGTCACCCGGACCGGTGTCACCCGGCTCGACCGCGGCCAGGGCACCACCCCGTCGGACCATGACGGCATGGCCGTCTACGACGGCGGTCACGGCCGGTACACCCTGATCCAGAACCACGAGATCGACCCGGGCGCCGAGTTCGGCGTGCCGCACGTCAAGGGCACTGTCTACGACGCGGGCGCCGTTGACGCCGGCGGTTGCACCGTGATCAAGACGGACTTCGCGGGCCGCAACCTGGGCGAGTTCGTGGCGCTCTCCGGCACCATCTCCAACTGCGCCGGCGGGCCGACCCCCTGGGGCACCTGGCTGACCTGCGAGGAGGCCGAGGACCGCGCCGGCGACACGTGGGAAGAGGGCAGCCGGTCCGGCGTCTACCAGAAGGACCACGGCTACGTCTTCGAGGTGTGGGCCGACGGCAGCGCCGACCCGAAGCCGATCAAGTGCCTGGGCCGCTACTCCCACGAGGCAGTGGCCGTCGATAAGGACCGCACCCGGGTCTACCTCTCCGAGGACGCCGACGAGCCCAACGGCCTCTTCTACCGCTGGACGGCACCGCACGGCGTCAAGCTGGGCCCGGGCGTGCTCACCCGCCTCGCACCGAACGCCGGCGTCCTCGCCGCGATGCAGATCATCATGGATGACGGTTCGGTGCTGCCGGACGTCGCCTACCTGACCTCCGCCCAGCTGGGCCGCCCCTTCCCGGTCCGCTGGATCGAGGTGCCGGACCGCGACGCGCGCACCAGGTCGGTACGCGAGCAGTTCGCCGACGGCCAGGTCACCCGCGGACGCAAGTTCGAGGGCGTGTGGGCCACCGACGAGGGCGTGTACGTGGTCAACTCGTACGCCTGGGACGAGGGTGACCTGCCGGCGGACGCGGCACCGCACGACGGAATGGTCTGGTTCTACAACTTCAAGGACCAGACCATCCAGCTCGTGACGTACTTCCCGCACCAGACCCAGTCCGAGGAGGGCACGCCGGTCAGGTACACCGACATCACCTTCGACGGCCCGGACAACGTGACGGTCACCCCGTGGGGAAGCCTCGTGCTCGCCGAGGACGGGTCCGGCGCGTCGCACGTGCTCAGCACGATCCCGGGCGGGCCCACGTACGCGATCGCCCGTAACCAGCTCAACGACTCGGAGTTCTGCGGGCCGACCTTCAGCGCGGACGGCAAGGTGCTCTTCGTCAACATGCAGGACCCGGGCCTCACCCTGGCCATCACCGGCCCTTGGGAGAAGTACCTGGGCTGAGCGAGCCCGAATGTGGGGGCCGGGCGAACCGCCCGGCCCCCGGCAGGCTCGGCCGCGCTCAGGAGACGCGCGGCGGGCGGCACTAGTCGAGGCAGAACTCGTTGCCCTCGACGTCCTGCATGTTGAGGCACGACTCGTTCTCGCCGTCGGCGAGCAACAACTGCCCGCGTACCGCGCCGAGCGGGATCAGCCGCGCGCATTCGGCCTCGAGGGCGGCCAGGCGCTCCTCGCCCACCAGCCCGGTGCCGACCCGCACGTCGAGGTGCACCCGGTTCTTGACGACCTTGCCCTCGGGCACCCGCTGGAAGTACAGGCGCGGGCCCACCCCGGACGGGTCACTGCACGCGAACCAGGAACCCTGCTCGGAATTGACATCCTCCCAGGAGGCGGACCCTTCCGGGGCCGGTGGCGGGACGTACCCCAGCACCTCACACCAGAAGAGGCCGACGCGCACCGGCTCGGCGCAGTCGAATGTCACTTGTACCTGCTTGACCGACATCCGCTCACCTTATGAGTCGCGCTGCCGCCGCTGTGCTCTCACCCCAGGCGCCAGGGGGGCGCATCACACCCGGGGCGCCGACGACGTCATACGCGCGACGACCACGGCGACCATGAACCCCGCAGGCGTCAGTGCGTGCTCCGCGTCCTCGGTGTCGCCGCCGCGCCAGAGCGCTTGACCAGGACCGCTCCGCCGGCGACGAAGATGACGCCGAGGATCACCCCGACGAGGTTGCTCTGGGTCAGGCTGGAGACGACCCCCAGCACACCCACGACGATCGCCAGTACGCCGAGGATCCGCATCGTGTAACGACCGACAGACTTCACCCGTTCACTCGTCATGGTGTGCCTTCTGCCCAGCGCGCCGATCGCGCAAACGGCGGTGATCGATGACCGACCGTGGGTGCTCACTCCACCTTGGTGAGAAGTGGTTTCCCCTTCTCGACGACGTACGTGGCCAGTTCGACAGCGATTCCGTCGCCAACGTTGCGGGCCTCGTGGTGCACACCGTACGGGACCGTGAGCGCGTCGCCGGGATTGCACACCATGGGTGGCTGCCCGTCCAGCCGGTATTCGAGCGTTCCCTGAAGAACGCAGATGATCTCCTCGCCGGGGTGGAAATGCTTGAACGGAGGCGAATCCGGCGTGAACTCCACCCGAGTCTGAATGACCTCACGCCCCGGGATGCTGAGGTCGTGCCGTTGCAGATCGATCCGCCACAGCCCTGGTGCTGACTCCACCGCTGTGGGGCTGATCCCCGCAGGTCGGTCCTTGGTGCTCATGACGGCCTCCTGTGAGCCGCCGGACCGACGGCCATTACTCGAACTGGTGCATCCCAGTCGAGAATAGGTAGCCACGGGCGATCAGGGGCGGGGATGCCGACACGGGGCGGCAGCCGAGTTCACCGACGGGGCAGCAGCCCTCGTTCGGACATGTACGCGCGCAACGTGTCCGCATCCTCGGGGGACATCAGCCAGCGGGGGATCACGGTCGCCGGCATTCGGCCGACGTACACGACCCAGAAATCTCCGGCCTCGCGCACCTGGGCGACCCCGTCCCAGGCGATGCCGCCGGACTCCGAGCCGCTGCGCATCATGATGTTGTCTTCGGTGATGTCGTAGGCGCCCTCGACGGCGTAGTTACCGGAACGGCGTCGGGCGCGGGCCAGCACCCACGGCCGGTACAGCATCGACAGCACGCCGCCCACGACGAGCGCGGTCCACAGCGGCGAACTCCGCTCGCCCCACCCGAGCCCTCGCGAGGCGACGAGACCGATGACCCCGACCGCCGTCAGGACCGCCCCGATGTAGCCGAATCTGCGTAGCCGGACGTTGCCGAGCGCCGCGGCCACCCGGCTCGGGTAGGCGGGATCGGCGGGGACGTCGAAACGGATCTGCACGCCAGAACGATAGTGCCTCCGCCCGCCCGGGAAAGCGCCTTGCCCCGCCTCACCTGACAAGCCTCGGCCATCCGGGTGCGGCAGTCTGATCAGAGTCAACCAGAAATTGACACCTTTCACTGCGACAGTGATAGTAACTGCGTACAGCTCCCATCGGAGCGCCTGTAGGGACCGCGGCCGGGCGGTCGCCGGCGCTGAATGAGCGGGCAGTGGCGACCGGGGGCACGGCCGCCACGCGGGCCGCGACGCGCACACGTCGACCAGACCCGTGGCCAGCGCTGACCACCTCTCGTCGGGGCGCGAGTGACACACCCGCCGCCGCAGGGAGCGCCACCGTGACTGTTCCTGGAGGACTCAATGAGAAGGCGAGCAAAGATCTACGCGGGACTGGCGGCCGCCATCGTCCCGGTCACCTCGGTGATCATGGCGCTCGGCGGGACACCGGCGTCCGCCGCCATCGGCGGTTCCGGCCCCTACCCTGCCGACTACGAAACCTCAGCCACCCTGGCCAACCACACCATCTTCCGGCCGCAGACCCTCCCCTCCGAACGCCTGCCCATCGTCGTGTGGGGCAACGGCGGCTGCTCGGCCAACGGGCTCTCCCAGGGCAACTTCCTCCGCGAGATCGCCTCCCACGGCTTCCTCGCCATCGCCAACGGAGCCCCGAACGGATCCGGCTCCACCAACTCCCAGATGCTCACCCAGTCCATCGACTGGGCGGTCACGGAGAATTCCCGGCAGGGCAGCAAGTACTACAACAAGATCGACACGAGCAAGGTCGCCGTCGCGGGCTTCTCCTGTGGAGGCGTGGAGGCGTACGCCGTCTCGAACGACCCGCGCGTCACCACGACCGGCATCTTCAGCAGTGGTCTGCTCAACGACGCCGACGACTACCAGCTCAGGAGACTGACCAAGCCGATCGCCTACTTCGTCGGCGGGCCCAGCGACATCGCCTACCCGAACGCCATGGACGACTGGGGCAAGCTGCCCGCCGGCCTGCCCGCCTTCATGGGCAACCTGAACGTCGGGCACGGCGGCACCTACGACCAGGCCAACGGCGGGGAGTTCGGCCGGGTGGCGACCCTCTACTTCAAGTGGCGCCTGAAGGGTGACACCACCGCCGGCCGCACCTTCGTCGGCGCCGACTGCGGTCTGTGCGGCACCCAGTGGAGCGTCCAGCAGAAGAACCTGACGCTCGACGACGGCACGCCACCCACCACGCCCCCGCCCACCACGCCGCCGCCCACGACGCCGCCGCCGACCGGCACGCCTGGCTGCACCGCTGTCTTCGCTGTCCAGGACCAGTGGAACGGCGGCTTCGTCGCCAACGTCAGCGTCACCGCGGGGAACGCCCCACTGACCGGCTGGCGGGTCACACTCACCCTGCCGGGCGGCGCGTCGGTCAGCTCGCTCTGGAACGGGGTCAGCAGCGGCACCAGCGGAACCATCACGGTCGCCAACCAGAGCTACAACGGGCGACTGGCCGCAGGTCAGGCCACCAGTTTCGGCTTCCAGGGCACCGGCAGCGGCAGCGGAACCACAGCGAGTTGCGCCGGAAGCTGACACCCGGACACGTCGAGTCGTTCGGCGGGCCGGTGCCGGTGCACCGGCACCGGCCCGCCGAGGCTCAGCGGATAGGGAAGACTGGCGCGCATGGCTGATCTGAGCGATGCGAAGGCCGCCCTGCACCACTACCTCCGGGGCAACCGCGAAGACCTCATCTGGAAGCTCGACGGGCTCAGCGAACGGGAGGTCAGGCTGCCCCGCACGGCGACCGGAAACAACCTGCTGGGCGTGGCCAAGCACTGCCTCAACGTCGAGGCCGGCTACTTCGGGCCCACCTTCGGCCGCGAGTTCCCGACGCCCGACGAGCTGGTCCCGCTGGCGGCGTTCGACGAGGACCCGCAGGCCGACTGGTACGCCCGTGAGGACGAGACGAAGGACGGGCTGATCGACCTGTACCGCCGGGTCGGGGCGTTCGCCGACCAGACGATCGAGCAGCTGCCGCTCGACGCGCCGGGGCAGGTGCCGTGGTGGCAGCCAGGTCGGCAGGACGTGACGCTACAGCGGATCATCATCCACGTGACCTGCGACCTCGCCCGCCACGCCGGGCACGCCGACATCATGCGCGAACAGCACGACACGGTGGTCGGCCTCGGGCGGAACAACAGCAACATCCCCGACGACTACGACTGGCCGGCGTATGTCAGCAAGCTGACGAAGCTTGCCGACCAGTTCGGGTGATCGGCAAAGCTGCCGGCCTGCGAGACGACCTCAACCAGATCGAAGCGGCCTTCCGGGGCACACCCCTGGCCGGCCTGCCGATCGGGCACGGCCCGTCGGGCACCATCCTCGTCGCCGACGTCGACCCCGACCGTCTGCACGAGGTCTGGCAGGCTGCTGAGGCGCTGGTCCCGGTCATCGGACGCCGGCCCGTCCTGGTTACCGACGATTTCGACGACGCGCTGACGATCCGGTCCGAGCCCGAGCAGGGCCCGTCGGAGTCGGAGCTGCGCACGTTCGTCGAGGCGGCGGCGTCTTCCGAGCCCTGGCTGACCTACCGCCACTACAGCGAGGACCAACAGGTCGACGAGGACGAGATCGGGTTCTACGCGCGGGGTACGACCGGCGTCGATCTGACCGACCTGGTGCCGGACGCGGTGCTGCCGACACCAGTCTCGGTGCTGGAGCGGGCGCTGTACGACCGGCTGCTCGCCGACGCCGACCTGCACGCCGAGGTGCTTGGCAACGTGCGGCTCGTGACGCAGGCCGAGTACTGGTACACGCCGGACAGCGTCCTGCTCATGTTGCTGCCCCCCAGCGACGTCCGCGGCTCGGCGTACTGGGTGGACTTCTACGGTGCGCTCACCCAGGAGGATCAGCAGCAACTCGCCGAGGTGCTGGCCCAGTGGCGGCACCGGTGGGACGCCCGCCTGGTCGCATCGTGGGGCACCATGCTTCAGTTTCACGTGGGTCGTCGCCCGACGCCGGGCGACGAGGCGTGGGCTGCCGCCGGTCAGCTCAAGGCCCTCGCTCCGAACCTCGAACTGAGCCGATGGGAGGTGGCCGTCGCCCTGCCGGCCGGTGACGCCTGGTTCGTCCACAACCGACCCTGACCGATACGGTCCCCACGCAGTTCAACCCTCGTCAAGCTGCGCAACCGTGACGGTACGAGAGACTTCTCGGATCAGATCGAGCGGTTCCTCGGTCCAGTGGGAGGCGAGGACGAGTTCCCGGGCCGGATCGACCCACAGCAGGTGTCGCCCGCCGTTGCCCCGGGCACTGCGGCCGGTCGACGGGGCTCCGGGCCAGGGCACCTGCTCATCGTTGAGCCACCACAGGTAGCCGTACTCCCGTTTCACCGGGCACGGGGCCCAGGACTGGTCGACCCATTCGGCGCTGAGCAGCCGGGTCCCCGCATGGGTCCCGCGGTCCAGGAAGAGCTGCCCGATCAGGGCCAGGTCCCGGGCCGGGACGATCAGTCCCCCGCCCCAGTGCGCGCCGCCGGAGACCACCTCGACCCGGCGACCGTCGAGATCGACGACGCTCGTCCGGTACCCGTGCCACGACCACCGGTCCGAGGCGCCCACCGGGTCCATGACCCGCTCCCGCAGCACCTCCGGCAGCGCCCTGCGCAACAGCAGCGTCAGCGCGTACGCGAGCAGGTTCATCCGTACGTCGTTGTACGCCCACCCCTGGCCCGGGGGTGTGCCGTGCACCTCGGTCCGCTCGCGGAAGCTCTGCGCGTCGACGCTCGTCGGCTTACCCCACAGCTCGCCCTCCCACTGGCTCGACTGTTGCAGCAGATGACGCCAGGTGATCCGCTCGTTGTGCGGTCCCCGGAACTCGGGTACGTCGACGACCTGGTGCACCGGTTGGTCCGGCACCAGCAGCCCGTCGTCGAAGGCCAGGCCGGCCACCACCGACACGACCGACTTGGTGACGCTGAACGCCATCTCCGGGACGTCCGGGTCGCCCCAGGCCGCGACCTCCCGACCGCCGACCCGGACGACACCACTGGCCCCACTGGCGGCCCGCAGCGGGCCGACGACCTCACGGTGGCTCGCGTCGGCGACCTGTGCGGCCAGGTAGGTCTCGATGTCGACGGCGTCTCTGGTCCACCGAACACCGAACTCCTGGAGGGTCCGCTCCAGCCGTTGCTGATCCACCGCCACATCACCCATGCCCAGCAGTGTCCAACACCCCGGCCGCCGGCCGGGCCAGCCGTGATCAGCCACATAGGATCGGGCGACCTCGTACGCCGGAGATGAGGAGCGTCCCCGTGACCCTGCTGGAACGTCTGCACCTGGCCGGTATGCGCGAGGTCGTCGCTGTGCGGCCGGTGACCGGCGGGCTGGCGGCTCTCGCGGGCATCGCCACCCGCCGGGATGCCCCGCCGGTGTTCGTCAAGGCGTTCGCCGACCCGCCGGCGGACGACGTCTTCGTCGCCGAGGCCGAAGGGCTGACCGCACTGCGCGACCTGGGCGGCGTGGCGACACCCGAGGTGATCCTGGCGGATCGGGACGTACTGGTGTTGTCGGTGTTGAGCGAGAGGCCGCGCAGCGAGACCTTCTGGGAGCAGTTCGCACACCTGCTCGCCCGCCTGCACCTGAGCACGACCCATCCCCGTTTCGGCTGGCACCACGACAACTGGCTGGGCCGTCGCCGTCAGGTCAACACGTGGAACGACGACGGCTTCGCCTTCTTCGCCGAGCACCGGCTGCTGCGTTGGCTCGACGAGCCCCGCGTCGGGGCGGCGCTCGACGCGGAGGACCGGTCGGCGCTGGAACGGCTCTGCGACCGGCTGCCCGACCTGCTGCCGGAGCGTCCGGCGTGCCTGACGCACGGCGACCTGTGGGCACAGAACGTCCTGGCCACCACGGACGGAGAGCCTGCGCTGATCGACCCGGCCGTGTCGTACCTGTGGGCCGAGGTCGACCTCGCGCACGTGTGGTCCACCTCGCCTCCGCCCGAGGCACGACGGATGTTCGACGTCTACGCGGAGCTGACCTCGCTCGACGCCGACTGGGAGGCCCGGATGCCGGTCATCCAGCTGCGACAACACCTCGCCGTGCTGGCTCAGTTCGACGACGACTGGGGCGCGGCCGAGCAGATCCGCGCCGTCCTTGCCCCGTTCCGGACGCGATCCTGATCGAAGGGCCCGGCGGCCGACCACGGAGACCGGCCCGGCCAGCCGATTTCGCCCGGCCGCCGAGACCCGCGAGCGGAGCGGGGCCGGGCCCTCGATTACGGTGACCCCCTGAAATGGGGGGTGGATCATGGCACCGGAGATGTCGCCACGAAGGGCAAGGGCCGTGCTCGTCACGCTCTCCCTGGCCGCGTTCGCGTTCATCACGACCGAACTGCTGCCCGTCGGTCTGCTGACCCGCATCGCGCCCGATCTGGACCGGTCCCGCTCACAGGTGGGCCTGCTGGTCAGTGGGTACGCAATCGTGGTGGTGCTGGCGTCCGTGCCGCTGACCCGACTGACCCAGCGGATCCCCCGGCGGCACCTGCTCGGCGTCACGATGCTCCTGTTCGCCGCCGCGAACGCCGCCGCCGCGCTCGCGCCGACGTACGCCGTACTGGCCGGCACCCGCCTGGTGACCGCCCTCGCCCAGGCGCTGTTCTGGTCCGTCGCCACGGCGACCGTGATCGGGCCGTTCCCAGTCGCGGTGCGAGGTCGGGCGGTGGCGCTGTTCGCGACCGGGGCGACGCTCGCCCCGGTGCTCGGCGTACCCCTCGGCACCTGGCTCGGGCAGCAGGCCGGCTGGCGGGCGGCGTTCGCGGTGCTGGCCGGGATCGGGGTGGTGATCGCCGCGGCGGTGCTGCTCCTTCTGCCCTCCTATCCCCCGGCCGCCGGCGGCGCTGCCCGGGGAAGCGCACCGGACGGCCGGCGCTTTGCCGTCCTGCTGACCGCCACCGCCCTCGGCATCGGCGGCTTCATGACCCTGCAGACCTACGTGACACCGTTCCTGCTCGACGTCAGCGGCTTCGCCGACGCGGTGCTGGCGCCGTTGCTGTTCGTTTCCGGCGCGGCCGGCGTCGTCGGCACCCTGGTCGCGGCCCGGACTCTGGACAGCCGACCGATCGCTTCGCTGCTGACGCCGCTGGGCATCGGTACGGCCTCGCTGCTCGGGCTGCACGCGCTCGGCACGCTCAAGCCGGGCGTGGTCGCGCTTCTCGCCGGGATCGGCCTCGCGTACGCGGCGTTCGGCTCCGCCGTACAGAACCGGATGCTGCACCTGGCCCCGGGCAGCACCGACATCGCGTCGGCCGGGGTCAGCGTCGCCTTCAACGCCGGCATCGCCGGCGGATCACTGCTCGGCGGTGCCCTCCTGCCCGCCTCGGGGGCACGCCCGCTGGCGCTCGCCGGCGGACTGCTGACGCTGGCCGCGCTCACGCTGCTCGCCGTGGACGCCCGTCGCCACCGCACCGCACCCGCCAGCCGTGTCTCCGACCTCCATGGACAAAACACCTAGACCTGCGGTGGTCCCCGGCATCGCCCGGCGACGTTGTCGCGCGGGTGATCGGCGGGACAGCAGGTATCCGGTCCCCGCGGCGGCCAGGCCGGCCAGACCGGCCGCCGCGAAACCGGCCGCCGGCACGGAGAGGTCGATCGCCACACCGATGAGCGGGGATCCGAGCGCGAAACCGGCGCTCTGCGCCGACGATTGCAGACCCGTCACCTCGCCGCGTGCGCCGGACGGCGCCAGACGGCTCACCGCGTCGGCCACCGAGCCGAGGGTCGGCGCGGTGAGGAGGCCGCTTCCCACGACGGCCACGCACAGCCAGGGCCAGTCGTGGGCCAGTCCGGCGGGAATCGTCACGAGCCCGAGCAGGGTGAGCAGCAGCCAGGTGGGCAGCGGGCGGGGCAGCGCGCCGTAGACCAGCCCGCCGATGACCGACGACACGCCGAACACCACGACGACCACGGCGGCCCAGGACACCTGACCCGCCTCCCGCAGCGTGGCGACGATGGCGAGATCGATGCCGCTGAGCAGCGTCGTCGTCCCGAACGCCATCGTCAGCGCGGCGACCATCCTCGCGCTCAACCACTGCCGCCGTGGGGGTCGTTCCGCGGCGGCGGCCTCCGCCTCGTCCCGGGCGTGCATCGGTGGGTTGAGCACGGCGATGCCGACGCCGCCGGCCAGGATCGCGGCGCCGACCCCCCAGGCCACCACGTCGGGGGACACCGTCGCCGCGCCCAGGATCACCACCGCCGGCCCCACGATGTACGACAGCTCGCCCTGCACGGCTTCCAGCGCGAACGCGGCCCGGCGCTGCTCCGACGTCGTCATCGCGGCGATCGCCTGCCTGCTCACCGCCTGGGCCGGCACCATCAGCAGGCCCGCCACGAAGCTGGCGACCAGCAGGAACCCGTACGGCAGGACCGGCACACCCAGCCAGAACACGACCTGCGCGCCGACGGTCACCAGCAGGACGGGACGCAGGCCCCGCGAATCGATCATGCGGCCGAGCAGCGGCCCACCCAGTGCCACTCCGGCGGTCAGCGCCGCCGCGACCCCGCCCGCTGCCGCGTAGCTCAGCTCCAGGCCGAGGACGACGAAGAGGGTCAGCGCCATCACGTCGGCGGTTATCGCGGTACGGGCGAGCAGTGAGACGCCCAGCAGCGGTGCCAGCCCTGGCACGGCGAGCACCTGCCGGTAACTGGTCACCCGTCTGACGCTAGCCCCGCCCACACGCCATAAGAAGACGTCATCTTGTTGAGGCTGGCATAATGAATCCTTATGGCAAGGGACCTGGAGACCGCCCTGCTGCGGTCGTTCGTCGCCGCCGTACGGGAAGGCAGCATCAGCCGTGCCGCGACCGCGCTCGGGCAGACCCAGCCCGGCCTCAGCCAACAACTGCGCAAGCTCGAAACCGTCGTCGGTCGACCGCTGCTGCACCGGTCGTCGTCCGGTGTCTCACCGACCCGGGCGGGCGAAGAGATCCTGCCGTACGCCGAACGCATCCTCGCGCTCTCCGCACAGGCACTCGCCGAGACCGGCCGGGCGCTCACCGGCCACTGTGGCGTCGGGTTGCTCGAAGACCTCGCCGCGTCCCACCTTCCGCAGGCCCTCGCCGACCTCGCCCGGCTGCATCCCGGCGCGACGCTGGAGGTGCTCAGCTGCTCCAATGCCGCCATGCGGGAGGCGTACGACGCGGGACGCGTCCAACTCGTGCTCGACGCGGTGCCGGACATTCCCGGACCGCCCCGCTGGACGGTGCGCGCCCCGCTGGTCTGGGCGACCGGGCAGGGTGTGGACGTGGCCGCCGACCCGCTGCCGGTGGTGCTCTTCTCCAACCCGTGCTCCTGGCGTACGTCGGTGCTGGACGCCCTGGAGCGTGCCGATCGGCGTTGGCGGGTGGCCTTCGAGAGCAACAGCCTGGTCGGGGTGCTCGCCGCAGTACGGGCCGGGCTCGGCGTGGCGGCGCTCATGCCCGCGAACCTCGAACCGGCCATGATCTGCCGGGACACCGATGCCCTGCCCGTCCTGCCGGACGTCGAGTTCGGTCTCGCCCGGCACCCCCGCACCGATGGTGATCCGCTGATCGACGCCGTGGAGACAGTGCTCCGTCGCCTCGTCTGAGCACGCGCCTGGGCGGTCACCCACTCGCCCCGCTGACGACCGCCATCATGATCAGGGTGCGTCGCCGACGCTGACTCGTCAGCGCGAAACAGGCGGTGAGCACCACCAGCTCCAGCTCGGCCCACTCACCGGTGACGTCGACGCGGATCGGCCCGCCGCGTCGACCGGGGAGGCGCACCGCGAGGCGGTGCCCGTCGCGTACCAGTTCACCGCCGCAGCGACCGGGCGCCCAGTGGGCCACCCCGCCGGGCCCTGGCACGTGCGACCGGCGCGGGTCGAGCCGCACCGGCACGCCGTGCTCGCCCTGGGCGGTGAACCCGATACGTCGGCGGTCGGTCGGGGCGACAGTCCAGCGGCCGGTGCCGGTGCGGATCTCGCCGCACCGCCAGGTCCAGCCGGTACGCAGCGAAGCGTGCGCCCCGGAGTCGAGGACGAAGACCCCGTCCTGTTTGCGTACGGTCAGCGTGGTCATCGGCTCGCCCTTTCCGGGCGCGACCGGGGCAGGCCGAGGATGAGGATGACGCCGACGCTCACGTGCAGCAGCGCGAGGGTCGCCTTCGCTCCCCCGCCGACGCCACTCGGCGGCCCGAGCACGAGTGACAGCAGCAGGACGGCGACCGCGATCGAGGTCCACCAGACGCGGGAGCGGTTGGTGCGGCGTTCCAGCACCGCGAGCAGCGCCCAGCCGGCCAGTGCCGCGACCGCGGTGGCCACGATGACCGCTGCCACCGTGATCTGTCGGGTCGAGTTCGCCGACCTGACCGCCAGGTCGACGCCGGCCGCCGAGCGCAGGAGCGCGAACTCGACCACCGCCACCACGATCGCGCCGGCCGTCACCGCGGCCCGTCCCAGGAGAAGGTTGTTTGTCATGGCCTGAGTCTGTGGACCGGGCCGGGCCGGACGCGTCGGTCCAGACGCCGCGGCGGGTACGTCCGCTGGCGGCCCGGCGTACTACCAAAGGAGGTGGTCCGGCCGGCCCCGAGCCCAGTAGCGTGCGCCATGTGGATGCGGCGACGTGCGAGGTCAGGCCGCCGCGGACGTGGCGTTCCGTCCCGGTGGTCGTGACGACCGTGGCGATCGGCGTCCTCGTCGCGACCATGCTGTGGTCCGCCACCCGTTCCAGCTCCGCCGGCCTGGTCGGCCTCGACGTCGCGCTGGCGGTGGCCTCCCTGGCCCTCGTCCCGGTGGTCGTCCGCCGCCCGCGGGTCGGTGGCGTGCTGGCCGGCCTGCTCGTCGCGCTGTCTCCGGTGGCCACGCCGGTGGCCAGCTTCGCGGTGCTGTTCATCGCGCGCAACCGGCCGTTTCGGCAAGCGGCGGCGGTGGCGGCGGTCGGCGTGGCGGGCGAGGCGGTGCAGGCGCTCTGGCGGCCGGTGCCCAGCCTGCCCTACGGGTGGCGGCTGGTGCTGATGACGATCGCCTACGCGGCCCTGCTCGGCTGGGGCACCTGGGCGCAGGCACGTAACGCCCTGCTGGCGGCGCTGCGCGACCGGGCCCGACGGGCCGAGCGGGAGCAGGAACGACGGGTCGACGAGGCGCGGGCGGCAGAGCGCAACCGGATCGCGCGGGAGATGCACGACGTGCTGGCCCACCGGCTGTCCCTGCTGGCGGCGGCCGCTGGCGCGATGGAGTACCGGCCGGACGCGCCGCCGGAGCGGCTCAGCGCCGCCGCCGGGGTGATCAGGGCCAGCGCACACCACGCTCTCGACGAGCTGCGCGAGGTCATCACCCTGCTGCGCAGCGACGACACCGAGTCGCCGACCGACGCACCACCCGGGCAGACCCTCGCCGACCTGCCGCGCCTGGTCGACGAGGCGCGGGCCGCCGGGCAACAGATCGAGGTCGACGACCCGTTCGGCCCGCCGGTCGAGATCTCCCCGACGGTTGGCCGCACCGCGTACCGGATCGCGCAGGAGGCACTGACGAACGCCCGCAAGCACGCGGCCGGCCAGCCGGTCCGGCTGGTGCTCGGCGGCGCACCCGGCTCCGGGCTGAGCATCGCGGTGAGCAACCCGACGACGCCCGACAGCGGCGCCACCGGCAGCGCCGGCACCGGCCTGATCGGCCTCGCCGAGCGGGCTGCGCTCGCCGGCGGTCGGGTCGCCCACCACGTCGACGCCGGAGGTCGGTTCCACCTCACCGCGTGGTTGCCGTGGCCGAGGTGACGGCTCCGATCCGGGTCGTCATCGTCGACGACGATCCTCTCGTACGGGGAATGCTCACGCTGATGCTCGACGGCGCCGACGGGATCGTCGTGGTGGGCGAGGCCGCCGACGGCGCCACGGCGATCACGGCGGTGGATCGGCACCTGCCCGACGTGGTGCTGATGGACATCAGGATGCCCGGCGTCAACGGCATCACCGCCACCGAGCGCCTGCGCCGTCGTCATCGGCCACCCGAGATCATCGTGCTCACCACGTTCGACACCGACGAGCACGTGCTGCGGGCGCTCCGAGCCGGCGCGAGCGGCTTCCTGCTCAAGGACACCCCGCCCGAGCAGATCAGCCAGGCGGTCCGCTCGGTGGCGGCCGGCAACCCGATGCTGTCTCCGGGCGTGACGCGCCGCCTCATGCAGCGGGTCGCGTCGGGGGCCGAATCCTACGAGCAGGCGCACGACCGGTTGGCCCTGCTCACGCCCCGGGAACGCGACGTCGTGCTGGCCATCGCGCAGGGGCGCTCCAACGCCGAGATCGCCAGCGAGCTGCTGATGAGCGTGACCACAGTGAAGGCCCACGTCTCGCACATCCTGACCAAGCTGGACCTCGACAACCGCACCCAGATCGCCCTGCTCGCCCACGACGGTCGGCTCCTCTGACGGGGAGCCGGGGTCAGGCCAGCACCGCTGGCAGCACGAGCAATGCGAAACGGATCACCCGCCCGGAGAGGCAGGCGACGGCGAACTCCCAGCGTCGAAGGCCCGCAGTGCCGGCGGCGATGCTGACGACGGCCAGCGGTGGAACTCCGACCGCAGCGGAGGCGAGCACGGTCGGCAGGGCCGTGCGGCGGCGGGAGAGCCAGCGTCGGATCGGCTCGGTCCACCGCGCCGCCCGAGTCGCCGCCCGACCTGACTGTGCCCGCTTCGCGATCTTCAGGGCCAGCCGCCCCGACCCACGACGCGCCGACTCGAACAGCAGCAGCTTGCCGGCGGTCTGCCCGAGTGCCAGGGCGAGCACGGCGACGAGAGCGTGGCCGCCGCGCTGCCCGGCGACCACGGCGTAGGCCTCGGCGTTGACGATCGGGACGAGCGCCGACGCGACACCGTAGCCGAGCGCCACCACGGCCTCGACGAGGCTGCTCATGCCCGGCCGTCCCGTTCGAGCAGCCGGACCACCGCGGCGACCGACCACAGCTTGACCGCCACGACGGCGACGGCGACGCCCAGCGCGAGCAGGTACTGGCCGAACGCGATGGCGCCGATGACGCCGGCGGTGTTGGCGACCTTGGCCAAGGGCGACCAGTTCAACGCCCACACCCGCCGGTCGACCAGGTGGAAGTAGTTGGGGCTGAGCACCGGCCAGCACAGGAACGCCAGCGACAGCATGGTGTCCAGCACCAGGAACGAGAGCAGGAAGACCACTGCCACGACCGCGACGTCCGGCACGAGGGACACCAGGCCGACGCAGAGTACGGCGGTGCACGCCCGGTCGCTCACGATGTCGAAGACGGCCCCCGCCCGGGTCTCCTGGCCGAGTCGGCGGGCAACCCAGCCGTCGAGCACGTCACCGAGCCAGTAGATACCGTACGATACCGCCATCAATGCCACCGACCCGGAGACGAGGGCCACGATCCCGACGGCGACAGCGGCGACCGTGCGAACGGCGGTGATGTAGTTGGGAACCGTACGAAGCGGGCCGACGGTCATGGCGGCGCGGGAGTCGACGAGAGTCACCTCCGCAGAGTCGTCCGGCGAGCGTTCACGCGGAACGTGCCGCGGTGCCGTTCTGGTTCCGAGGGCGGTACCGGAGTGCCGGCCGATCCGGTACCCGGGTACTGGCCGGTCTTCCGGCCCGTCACGGAGACTGTGCTGGTGCTGACTGGAATCCGCGAACGGCTGCGCGACCCCGGGCGGGTGCGCCGGCTCGCGTACGCTGCGGCGGCTTTGATCATCGCGGCCGTGGTCACCACCGTCGAGGACGGTGTGTCCGTGCCGGCGGGCTGGGCGTGGCTGGTGCTGCCGGTCGGCCTCGGGGCCACAGCGCTGCGCCCCCGTTACCGCACCCTGGTCTTCGCGGTCTGCGCGGGTTTCGTGGCGATCGTAAGCACCGGAGAGTCGGTGCAGCTGGGCCTCGCGGCAGCCGGCCTGGTGTTCGTCTCGGTCTGCGAGGACCCGGCTCGACACCCGTGGCTGGGGTGGGTGGTTGGCCTGATCGGCGCGGCCGGCGCCCTCACCATCGCGCTGCTCAACGAGCGAGGGGTGTACGAGCAGCCGCTCTTCTTCGTGACGGCCGGCTACCTCCTCGCGGTCCTGTTCCTATCGTGGTCACGTGGCTTCGCCCTGACTCGGGAGACAGGCGAGCTACGCGAGGAGGCGGCCTGGCGCGAGCAGCGCACCAACCTGGCCCGCGAGCTGCATGACGTGGTCGGCCACCATGTCACCGCGATGGTGGTGCAGGCCGAGGCGGGCCAGCTCAGCGACGATCCGGGGGCTGCGCTGCGGGCGATCGCGGGTAGTGGCCGCACCGCACTGAGCGAGCTCGACACGCTCGTCGTGCACCTGCGCGATCCCACCGCGTCGATAGCGGTGAGCGCGCCGCCGCGCCTGTCCGACATCGACGAGCTGCTCGCCCAGCCGCTACGTCAACAGGGCGTGACGGTGCGGGTCGAGCTGGACCCCGACCCGGGCCTCGACGAGATCGGTGTGTTGACCGCCTACCGCATCGCCCAGGAGGCCCTCACCAACATCTCCCGGCACGCGAGAGCCACGGCGGCCTGGGTCGAGCTGATCCGGGTCGGCGACCATGTTCGCCTGCGGGTCAGCGACGACGGCATCGGCCCACCCCGCGCAGGCACGAAAGGCTCGGGTCTGCTCGGCATCGGGGAACGCGTCTCCGCGCGCGGCGGGAGCTGGGAGCTGAGCCAGCGCCCCGGCGGAGGCACAGTGGTGCAGGCCAATCTTCCGGTGGTGAACCCGTGATCCGCGTCGCGGTCGCCGACGACCAGGAACTTGTCCGGGACGGCTTCAGCCTGATCCTGCGATCTCAAGCCGACATCCAGGTCGCGGCCGAGGCGGCCGACGGGCGGCAGTTGCTCGACGCGGTGCGGCGCGACTCCCGCATCGACGTAGCCCTCGTCGACATCCGCATGCCGGTACTCGACGGCCTGCAAGCCACCCGTGAGCTGGCCAGAATCCCACACTCGCCGGCCGTCATCGTCGTCACCACCTTCGACGACGACGCCTACGTCCTGGACGCCATCGCCGCCGGGGCACGCGGATTCCTGCTCAAGCGGTCCAGCGCGCGCGACCTCATCGCCGCGGTGCGTACCGTCGCGGCCGGCGAGGCGGTCCTCTCCGCCGAGGTCACCGGCGCCGTACTCGACCGGGTCCGCGCCACCGGGCCGGCCACCCAGGTGGAGTTGGCGGCCTACCAGCTGACCGCTCGGGAGACCGACGTGCTCGCCCTGATCGGCGCCGGGCTCAACAACAACGAGATCGCCGAACGCCTCTACCTGTCGATGAGCACCGTGAAGACCCACGTGACAAACGTGCTGGCCAAGACCGGCAGCCGCGATCGTGTAGGAGCCGCCATCCTGGCGATCCAGGCCGGCCTCACACCGTGACTCAGGAGCCGGCGGGTGCCAGCCGGCTTCCCGGGCTGGCCTGCCAACCTCCGAAGCTCGTCCGCGCCACGAATGCGATGACGAGGGCCGACGCGATGGTCAACACCATGGCCACCGGGGTGACGTGCTCGGCTCATGGCCCCACAAACTCTGCCCGGCCACACCGCGGTCAGCCGTCGGGATCAGCCTTGGCGGCGTTACCCGAAGCGGTCCCCGGCTGAGGGTCGTAGGGTTCCGGTATGGCACAACGACTCGTGAGCGTATGGCAACCGTTCTTCCTGGCTAGCGAGAGTCAGGGCGCGGCCATCGACGCCGCGACGGAGTTGGAGGGCCTCGGCTACTCCCGGATCTGGTTCTCCGGTGGGTTCGGGGAGAACGTCGCCCCCCGCTTCCGGGAGATCCTGGACGGGACCACGCGCATCGGGGTCGCGACCGGGATCCTCAGCATCTGGCACTCGTCGCCACCCGAGGCAGCGGCGTTCGCCCAGGACGCGGAGCAGGCGCACCCCGGCCGGTTCCTGCTCGGTCTCGGCGCCAGCCACGCGGTGGTGGTGGAAAGTGGCGGCACCGACTATCGCAAGCCGTACTCACGAATGGTCGATTACCTCGACGGCCTCGACGCGGCCGGGCTTTCGCCCGAGCGGCGCATCCTGGCGGCACTGGGCCCCCGGATGCTCGAACTCTCCCGCGACCGCTCGACCGGGGCGCACCCGTACTTCGTCCCTGTCGAGCACACCGCCGAAGCCCGGGCGGCAATCGGGCCCGACCGGCTGCTCGCCCCCGAGGTCGCCGTGGTCCTCGACGCGGACGCCACCACCGCGCGCGCCACCGCCCGCCAGTACACGAGCGGGTATCTCGCGCTGCCGAACTACACCAACAACCTACGGCGGTTCGGCTGGACCGACGAGGACTTCGCCGACGGCGGCAGTGATCGCCTCGTCGACGCCCTGATCCCGTGGGGCACTTTCGAAGAGGTGGTGGCCGGGTTGGAGAAGCACTACCAGGCCGGCGCGGACGAGGTGGCGATCCAGGTGCTCAACGGAGGCGACGACACGGCGTTCCCCGCCGACGCGTTCCGCGCCCTCGCCGCAGCCCTGATCTGACCTCCGAAACCCCGGCGGCACGATCGGGGCATGCCTGTGGTGGAAGCGCCGCGACACCACTGAGGCTCACCCGACGAGGTCGAGGCCGGTCAGGTCGGCCGACAGCGCCCAGAGGCGAGCTGCTTCGCCGCTGTCGGTAGGGCTGCCATCGGTGGTGCGACAGTCCACGCAGTAGTCGCCGCCCTTTGCGTCGAGATGGGGTGACGTGGCGGCCCACACCTGGGTCGCCGCGCCCTGCTCGACCGTCTTGAACAGGCCGGGCGCGGGAGTCCCCTCCGCGTCCATCCAGCCGGCGGCGACCATTTCCTCGACCGCGAGGTGTCGTTGCAGAGGGGTGAGGATCCAGCCGGGGTTCACGGAGAAGGCGCGGACGCCGTGCGTCGCGCCGAGCATGTCGAGGTGGCGGGCGAACAGGATGTTCGCGAGCTTGGACTGGGTGTACGCCTCCCACTTGTCGTAGCCGCGGGCGAACTGCACGTCGTCCCACCGGATCCGCCACGCCGGGTCGCGCCCGGAGGCCACCGAGACGACACGAGCCGCCCTGGCGGTGGTGAGGGCGGGCCACAGGAGGTTCACCAGCGCGTAGTGGCCGAGGTGGTTGATCGCGAATTGCGCTTCCCAGCCCGGCCCCACCCGCGTCTCGGGACAGGCCATGACTCCGGCACCCGCGATCAGGATGTCCAGAGCGGGGTGGTCACGCAGGAACCGTTCGGCGAACGCGTGGACGGAAGCGAGGTCGGCCAGATCGAGTTGGTCGACCTCGACCCCGGCCACGTCGGCGAGTGCCCTCCGCGCCGCGTCGGGCCGGCGAGCGGGGACGACGACCCGAGCCCCGGCCTGGGTGAGCGCGCGGGTCGTGGCGAGACCGAGGCCGGAGTAGCCGCCCGTGACGAGGGCGGTCCTGCCGGTGAGGTGGATTCCGGTGAGGACGTCCGCAGTAGTGCTGTGGGCACCGAACATGGTGGAGGTCATGCCGCGGACGCTAGGTGCTAGACCGAGGTCTAGGTCAATGGCTACGGTCGAGGCATGGCGGACGGCGGCCTCAGCATCGGGCAGGTGGCCCAGCGCACCGGGTTGACTGTGCACACTCTGCGGCTCTACGAGCGTGCGGGCCTGTTGGCCAGCGACGTGCGCCGCGACGGGTCCGGCAGGCGCGTCTACAGCGCCTGGGACGTCGAGTGGCTGACGAACTGTGTGAAGTTCCGGGCCTCCGGGATGCCGCTCACGACGATCGGCCGCCTGGCCCAACTCGTCCGCGAGGGCAGCGGCAACGAGGCCGAGCGGCTCGAGCTGCTCCGCGAACACCAGCGCCACGTCACCGAGCAGCTCACCCAACTGCAGGACTGCCTCGACCTCATCGATGCCAAGGTGGCCGGCTACGAACGACACCTCACCGCCGGCGCCTCAGGTGATCCGTGGCACGAGCAGCCCCATCCCACGACGGGAGGATGAATGCGTGATCGGTGACCGGTGGGGCGTGACCAGGAACGAGACGACGCGGTCCTATCCCTGCGACGACTTCGTCGTCTCACCCGCTCTCCAGGCATGGCGGGGAGTGTCGGTCGCAGCGCCCCCGCAGCGGTGTGGCCGTGGGTGGCCCAAGTGAGGCTTGCCCCGTACTCGTATGACTGGCTCGACGTCGACCCCGGCAGGCAGCTCACGAGCACCATCATGGGCGCCTTCATGTCCTACGTCCTGGTGCCTGGGAGCGGAACACCACGCGTCTGCTCCTCAAAGTCGTCATGCAGACGCCCCGCTGGGCCGCACCCGGGCTGTCCATCGGAGACCTGATCATGGCGCGACGGCAGTTACTGAACCTGAAGCAACTCGCCGAGCGCAGCCGGCACCGGTGAACGCCGGACCGGATCAGGCCGTCGGCCGGGCTTCAGGTTGCGGTGTGTGGTTGATGGGGTAAGACCTGAATGTCGGGCACCTGGGTAGGCTGCACCGGCGGTGGCTCCTTCCGGGCAGTGGTGGCCACCCGCACCGACCGGTGACACGTTCCCGTATCCGCAGACGAGAGGCGAACCCCCCACCATGACCGCGGTACCAGGCCAACGGTCTACTGCCGCTGCGCGTCCGGCCGCTGCCAAGCAAGCAGCGGAGGAGGACCTGCGGGCGCTGTTCGGGCAGTCCATCGCCGTCTTCGCCTCGCTGGCCGGGCCAGAGCACCTGCTGGAGACGGCGAACCCGGCGTTCCTCGCCACCATCGGCGAGGAGCGGGCCCGGGTCGGGGTCGCGCTCGCCGAACTGATGCCTGAACTGGCCGGTCAGGGATTCATCGCACTCCTGGACCAGGTCCTCCGCACGGGCGAGCCCTACACCGGCCGTGACGTCCGGGTGGTGCTGGGCAGCGGCCCGCAGGCGCGGGAGGCGTTCTTCGACTTCACCTACGAACCGCGCCGGGGCGCAGACGGCACCGTTACCGGCATCCGTGTGCTGGGCGTGGAGACCACGCAGGTCAAGCACGCCCAACGGCTGATGGCCGAACACCGCGCCCTGTTGGAGCAGATCGCCCGCCAGGCGCCCCTGACCGAGGTGCTCGACGGGATGGCGCGCTGCATCGAGAACCTCGCACCGCAGGAGGTGCTCGTCTCCGTACTGCTCGCCGATCCCGACGCCCGGCACCTGCGCCACGGCGCCGCGCCGAGCCTGCCGGACTTCTACAACCAGGCCATCGACGGCATCGCGACCGGCGAAGGTGTCGGTTCGTGCGGCACCGCCGCCCACCGGCGAGAACCGGTGATCGTCACCGACATCGCCACCGACCCGTTCTGGGACGACTTCCGAGGGCTGGCCGACCAGGCCGGGTTGGCGGCCTGCTGGTCCACGCCGATCCTGGCCCGCGACGGCGGCTTGTTGGGCACCTTCGCGATGTATCACCGCACCCCGCGCGTCCCGCAGGACACCGATCTCGCCCTCACCCGGCTCTTCGCCGGCACCGCAGCCCTGGCCATCGAACGCCACCACATCGAGCAGGCGAAACTCGCCGCCGAGGCGCGCGCCAAGTCCGCCAGTGACGAGTTGGCCAAGGTGCTGCGCGTGGAGCGGGAACTGCGCGCCGAGGCTGAGCAGCGCGCCGCCGTCGCGGCGGAACTCGCCACCCAGATGCGCGCCGCCGCAGCCGCGCAGGCCGCCGCGCCGCACCCCGAGCACTGCCAGCTCGGCGGCGCCGCCGGGTGCACGGCACCAGCCGAGGTCAAGGTCGCCGATTCGTGGGGTGACGCGGCGTGGGGCTGCCCCGCCCACGTCGAGGAGGCCATCCTCAACGTGCGGTCGGTGTTCATCGCCAGCGAGGAACTCGGCGGCCTGACCGCCTACCTCAACCGCTGATGGTTGCCGATGCCGCGATCGGATTCGGCTACAAGCTTGAGTGGCTCGCCGTCCGTGACCGGGACGCCGATACCGTCGCTGCCGCGCTGAACCTCAGCCGTCCCACTCCCGCCACCTGGCGTGGTGCGGTCACCGCTGCGTATGACGACCACGGCCAGTGGCTGCTCACGCCGCCGCTTGCCCGGTGGACGCTCGCCGCTTCGAGAGACGTTTGTGCACCCGAAGACGACCGATTCGCCGTTTGGCTGGCGGCGCTGAGCCGGCTGCTCGGTGAGGTGCAGTACTTCGGCACTCATCGCGTCGTTGAATACCACGGGTGGGGGCGCGCCCGGGGTGGCGTGGTGGAGCGAGCATTCGCCTACCTCGGTGAGCGCGGCGAGGCACTGTTCGACGTCGGCGAACGCACGCTGGAGGAGCAGGCGCTCGGAGTCGGGGTGGCCCCTGACGAGGACGAACCCTGGGACGACGACGATGACGAGACGTCGCCGTGGCCGGATGAGGAAACAGTGCTCACACTCGCTGGTCAGTGGAGCATCGACCCACGGACGCTGGACAGCGCCGTTGTTCCCGGGCATCCGTGGATCGCGTCGGCGCGATCGAGATAGCCGGAGAGCGACGAACAACCCCAAGGCAGACCCTCCGTTCCGACCGGCTTTTGCGCGTACCCCTTGCCACCCAGCAGGAGACGCAGCGCGCGCGTCTCGACCTGCCTCACCAGGGGTGGCCCGCCGAACAGCTAGGGCCGCCACTCCTTGCGGTAGTCGGGATGCTCGTTGTACGACTGGCCAGGCTGTCGACCAGGTCGAGCATCGGCAGGTGGCTGTCGAGGAGCGCTTCGCGATCGTGGCAGTGGCCAGGAGCCGTCGCCGCACGACCGACGGGGTCAGGGCGTCCACCGTACGCCCGGATTCACCCGCCCCGACCAGTCGAAGACCGCCATGTTGTCCCACTGATTACCGGTGCCGTTGATGTTGGCCGGGTCCCAGCCGTTGCCGCGGACGGCGTACCAGGTCGGTTCCCAGTAGAAGACGCCGATGGCCCCCGCGTTGCGGGCGGTGTTCTGCACCCAGTCGAACTCCTGGGCCTGCCCGGACCAGGTCGCGCTGATGCCGTCACAGGTCGCGTCGCCGATGGCGTTCGGTTCGCTGTCCGCGTTGTTCCGGGTGAAGGGGTACGCGGTCTCCACGATCACCACCGGCTTGCCGTAGCGCCCACGCAGGTCGACGATGTTGTTGTAGAGGTTCGCCAGGCTGCCGTGCCACATGCAGTAGTACGACTGCGCGGTGATGTCCCACTGCACACCCTGCGCTCGGATGCCGTCGTAGAACCATCGTGCGTTGGCGTTGCTGTCCGCGTTGGCGGTATGGATCATCACCGGGATGCCGCTGCCGCACGCCTTCGTCGCGTTGTAGCCCTGCTTCAGCAGGCCGGCCAGCGGGGCGAAGTCGTTGTTGACGACCTTGCCCTCGTTCCACAGCATCCCGACGTTGATCTCGTTGCCGATCTGCACACTGTCCGGCAGGGTGCCCTGCCCGCGCAGGCTGGAACAGACGTCGTAGGTGAAGGCGTAGACGTCGGTACGCAGTTGGCTGAGGCTGTGGCCGACCCAGGCGGCCGGCTTGTACTGCTTTCCCGGGTCGGCCCAGGTGTCGGAGTAGTGGAAGTCGATGAGCACCTTGAGGCCCTTCGCCCTGGCCGCCCTCGCCTGGCCCAGCACCGCGCTCTTGTTGTTGTAGCCGCTGACCGGGTTGTTCCAGACGCGCAACCGGACGTAGTTGACGCCGACGGACTTCAAGATGTCCAGTGGCTCGCGGGCGACGCCACCGGCGTCGTAGTACCTGGCGCCCAGATCCAGGCTGCGCTGCAACGACGAGACGTCAGCACCCCGCATGGTGAGCGTGTTCGCGGCGGAGGCGGGCGCGGGCGCGCCGCCGAGCGTGCTGGCGACGCCGAGGACGCCGACTGCGACGGCCGCGAGCAGAGCCCTGGCACGGCGGTGGTGGGGTGTGGCCGAATGTGTGTTCACGAGACTCCTTCAGCCCACCGTGCAGGGAGCGCCGTTCAGCGAGAAGCCGGTCGGCGGCGCGTCACTGACGCCCCACCGCCCCTGCACACCGAAGGTCGCAGAGCTGTTTGGTGCGAGGACGCGGTTCCAGTCGACGTTGCGGGCGGTCACGACGGCCCCGGTCTGGCCGATCGTGGCGTTCCACCCCGAGGTGACCTCCTGGTCCCCCGGGAAGCTGAAGGTGACGATCCAGCCGTCGATCGGTGCCGTCCCGGCGTTGTGGACTGTCGCAGTGGCCACGAAACCGCCCTGCCACTCGGACTGGTTTCGGTAGGTCACCCGGCAGGTCGAGGGCGGCGGGGTGGTCGTCGTCGTGGGCAGGGTGACAGTGTTGGACGCGATCGACACGTTGCCCACCACGTCCCGGGCCCGCACGTAGTACAGGTTGCGCAGCGGCACCGACGCAGGTAGCGGCGCCGTGTACGTGGTACCCGGCACGGTGGCGACCAGTTGCGAGGTGAACCAGCCGTCGAACCGGTAGACGTTGTAGCCGAGCACGCCGACGTTGTCCGTCGACGGCGACCAGGACAACGTGCCGGTCGAGGCGGTCACCTCGCCGACTGTCAGGTTCTGCGGCGCGCTCGGCGGGATGGTGTCCGGGCCGGTGTCCGTCACCGGGGTGACCACCGTCAGCGCATTCGACCAGTTCGAGCGTTGCCCGAGGCTGTCCCGGGCGATCAGTCGGAACGTGTACTGCTGGCCCGCCCCAAGGTAGCTGGTGATCGTGGTGCTGGTGACGGCCCCGACGCTGGCGCTGAAGACGATGTCGCCGAACTCCTGGTAGTACGTGATGTCGTACCCGGTGATGGCGCAGCAGCCGGACGTGGCGGCCGTCCAGGTGAGCGTGACCGACGCGCTGCGGACCTCGCTGGCGGTCAGGTTTGTGGGGGCACTCGGCGGAACGGGCGAGGTGCTCGGCGTACTGGACGGCGCAGTCGGCGGTGGCGGGGTGGTCCCGGCCGGCGCTGCGACCGACACCGCGGCCCCCGCGGGCGCCGGAGCGACCAACGGGTACACGGCGGGCGTCACGGTGCCGGCGTCGGCCGCCGGCGCGGCGCCCAGAGCGCTGGCGAGCACCGCCGTCGACAGCACGACCGCGGCCAGCAGCCCCGGCCGCGGACGGCCGAACAGCGAGGATGAGGGAGCACCTGTCATACGTCGACGATGCAGCAACACATCGATGATCGCCAACGTGTCTCACGCCTCGGCCGCTGATCAACCCGGCGCATTGCGGGTCATCGCCACTCCTCTCCCCCATCGCCTGGGCCGTGTCGCCGCGACGCGGTGTGGCCGCACGTCGATGACTATCCACTGTGTCGCTACCGACGCCATTGGTTGCGGTCGAGCGATTCGCTGGGAGCGATACCAGTGGGGCAAAATCCAATGCTTCCGATCGCTAGACTCGCCGCAACGCCGGCACCGCCCGCAGAGCCGAGCCCGCGCCAATCCCGATCGAATGGAGACGCCTGTGACCCGCGACAAGGCGGCACCCCCCGGCATCGACCCCAACATTCCCAGCGTGGCCCGGGTCTATGACTTCTTCCTGGGCGGCAAGGACAACTTCGAGGTCGACCGGAAGGTCGCCGAGCACGCCCTGCGGATCACACCGGACGGACCGGCAGCCGGTCAGGCGAACCGGGCCTTCCTGCGTCGAGTGATTCGGTACCTGGTCACCGAGGCGGGCATCGATCAGTTCCTCGACATCGGATCGGGGCTGCCCACCCAGGGCAACGTGCACGAGGTCGCCACCGAGCACAACCCGAAGGCTCAGGTGGTCTATGTGGACAACGACCCGATAGTCCTGACGCACGGGCGGGCTCTGCTCGCCGCCGAGGGCACCGCGACGGTGATCCAGGCGGACATCCGGGAGCCGCAGGAGATCCTCAACCACCCTGACGTACGACGGTTCCTCGACTTCGACCGGCCGATCGGCCTGCTGCTCTTCGCCATCCTGCACCACCTTGGCGACGACGAGGACCCGAAGGCGGTGGCGGCCGCGTTGATCGACGCGCTGCCCTCCGGCAGCTACGTGGCGATCTCGCACTTCCGCGACCCGGGTGAGCGGGACCCGGAGGGCTCCCGCAAGGCCCGCGAGGTCGAGCGGGTCTTCAACGAATCACTCGGCACCGGCCGCTGGCGCACCGACGAGGAGATCCTCTCGTTCGCCGATGGGTTGACGGTGCTGGAGCCGGGTCTGGTGCCGCTGGCCGAGTGGCGCCCAGAGCCGGACGCACCGACTACGGTGCAGACCGACACCTATCACACGTTCGTCGGGCTCCTCGCCCACAAACCGTAGGCGCCGTCTTCTGGTGAGCACGTCGGCGGGGCACCCCCGCCGACGTGCTCACGTGTCAGATCTGAACGTGGTTGTACCGACCCTGCCTAGGGTGCGGGTTCCAGGACGACGACTGGGATCTGCCGGGTCGTCTTCCGCTCGTAGTCGGCGAAGCCCGGATACGCGACCTTCTGCGCGCTCCAGATCGCTTCACGTTCGTCCCCGGCGGCCACTCTGGCGACCAACTCGACCTTGTCCGTACCGATCTCCGCTTGGACCTTCGGGTTGGCCAGCAGGTTGTAGTACCAATCGGGATTGCTGGGCGCGCCGCCCTTGGAGGCGAACACGGCATAGCCGCCGTCCACCGTCTGGTACATCATCGGGCTCAGGCGAGGCTGGCCGCTCTTGGCACCGACCGTGTGCAACAGCAGCAGCGGAGCGCCGGCGAACTGACCCCCGACCTGCCCACCGTTGGCACGAAACTCAGCGATGATCTTGTCGTTCCAGTCACTCATGAATTCTCCCCGCGTCCGCGCACCGGCTCCGTCGACACATTCTGACAGTCCCAACGGTGAACGGCAGCGAACGCTTCCGGCGTTGGCGTCGTCGTCGGGCGACCGTTTCTACGTCAAGGACATGCCGGATAGCCGTCCACCGTGCGATACCTCAGCCGGTCGCTTCTCCTTGGCGCGTTGGGTGATGTCGGCAAGGGCGACAGTCGCCTCGGCGGGATGACCGTGGCCGGTGGGTTGTGAGGTATGCAGGTGCCCGACGATCAGCAGGGTGCCGCCGGGCGGCCGTGCGCGGTGCTCGCGGTCCTACCTGGCTACCCGCCGCCACGTGAAGGGCTCGGTGGAGACGCTCACCGGTACGTTGGCCCGGGACGTCGGCGACGTGGACCCGCAGGGGCTCGGCTGCCCGCCGCGCTTCCCTGTTCAGTTCGCGGGAGTGGCGTGGTCGTACTTGGCGCGATTGGTGGCGACTTCGTCGATGTGCAGTTCGGCCCAGATCTTGAGGCCGCGCATCATCTGGTGCAGGGACAGGCCCAGCTCGGTCAGCTCGTAGCTGACAGTGACGGGCACGGTCGGTGTCACGGTGCGGCTGACGAGACCGTCGCGTTCCAGGGAGCGCAGGGTCTGGGTAAGCATTTTCTGGCTGACGCCGGCCAGTAGGCGCGACAGCTCCGAGTAGCGCATGGGGGTGGGCTCACCGGTGCAGTCGGGGCCGCTGCCGAGTGCGGAGAGGATCAGCGTGACCCATTTGCCGGAGATGCGTTCCAACATCTTGTGGCTCGGGCAAGCGGCTAGGAAGGCGTTGTAATTGCTCTTGTTGTGGTTCCGCTGCTGGGCCGCTGTCGGCGTTGCCATCATGCCCTCCTCGAACCTCGGGGCATGTTACGTCCCCTTGTAGTGCCTGCTCTCTCCCGGGAAGTTGCGCTCTCATGGTGGACCAGGCATCAGTCAGGTGCCAGTGGGGTTGATCACAGGCCTACTCCGCCTCGCAGCTGCGTGCGGATGAGCGGGCCCCGCCGATGCGGTGCGCCACTCATCCGCACAGTCAGTGTTCAGGAGTGGGCTGCCGCCCATTGGTTGATGAGGTCGGTGGTCTGCGCGGGATTGCCATGCATTGCCAGGTTGTGGGCCGCGTTCTCGATGAGTACGGCGTCGACGCGGGGGGCGTGGATGGTCGCCGAGGACAGCCCGTCGACGCCGACGGCCA
This sequence comes from Micromonospora sp. DT15, assembly GCF_049841475.1. Taxonomy (NCBI): domain Bacteria; kingdom Bacillati; phylum Actinomycetota; class Actinomycetes; order Micromonosporales; family Micromonosporaceae; genus Micromonospora; species Micromonospora sp. DT15. The sequence continues at coordinate 651,773 of NZ_JBNCKJ010000001.1, read as the reverse complement.
CGCGCACGCTCATGGAGCTGTGGCGCGGGTCGCCCTCGTGGGCCGCGGCGGGCGAGGGAGCTGAGGCGTTTATCCCGGCGGCGAGGGCGATTGCGGTCGCGACGGTGGTTAGCCAGAGACGCATCTTCTTCATCGGCTGATCCGATCCAGTTCGGCGAGGTCCTCGGCGGACAGGGAAAGGCCCGCGCCCGCGACGTTGTCCCGCAGGTGGGCGACCTTCGAGGTGCCCGCGATCAGGAGAATGTTGGGCGATCTCTGCAGCAGCCAGGCAAGCGCGACGGACATGGGCGTGCTCTGCAGCCGCGCCGCCACCGCTGAGAGCGCCTCGGACTGCAGCGGTGAGAAGCCGCCCAGCGGGAAGAAGGGCACGTACGCGATGTTCTCGGCGGCGAGCCGGTCGATGAGCTTGTCATCGTAGCGGTGAGTGAGGTTGTACATGTTCTGCACGCCCACGATCGGCGCGATGGCCTGCGCCTCGGCGACCTGTTCGGCGGTGACGTTGCTGATGCCCAGGTGACGGATCAGGCCTTCCTGCTGCAGTTCAACGAGGGTGCCGAACGCCTCGGCCAGCGATCCGGGCTGGGGACCTTCGGCATTACCCATACGCATGTTCACCAGGTCGAGGGTCTCGACACCGAGGACCTCGAGGTCCTCGTGGACCTGCTTACGGAGGTCTTCGGGCCGCCGGGCGACGGGCCAACCGCCCTGAGTATCGCGGACAGCTCCGACCTTGGTGGCGATGAACAGCCCCTCCGGGTAGGGCTGCAGCGCCTCTCGGATCAGCTCGTTGGTCACTCGCGGTCCGTAGGCGCCGCTGGTGTCGATGTGGGTGATGCCGAGCTCGACCACCTCGCGCAGTACAGCCACAGCGCCGGCATGGTCGGCGGGGGGTCCCATGACCCAGGGGCCGGCCAGTTGCATGGCGCCGTAACCGAACCGGGTCACCGTCGAGTCCCCCAGCTTCCACCTACCTCCAGGCAGAGAAGCATTCGACATGTCATAGCTCCGTTCTCGTAAAGCCAGGTAATCCTGCTACCTGACCGGGTGCTTCTCCACGATGACAGGGTTGCTCTCTATCAGGAAGTAGGCACCTCAAGGTGCGTAAGTAACCTGCCTAGCACTGATCGCGGCAGGGGAGCGCGGCAGGCCAGGGTCGTGGATTGGTTCGAAAGCCAGTTGCACCTCTGGCCCCGCTGCCGCAGCGCCGAGACGCCGAGCGCGGTCTCGGTCACCCGACACCGGTGAGCGACGACGTGGCGGACGCCCTCCTGCGCCGCCTGGCCCGCAATGACGGCATGGAGCTGTGGGTCGCCGGGGCTGGCGGACGGATCGTCAGTGCGGGGCGGTTGGAGCCGGTGCACGGGACCGACTTCGCCGGCATCTGGGGCGGCGCGACCCGTGAGGATAGCCTGAACGAGGTAGGACCCCAGGTAGAGAGCCAGCGACACGGGAGCATCCGCATACTCCGCTCGCATCTCGCTCTTCCGGGTCAGGCAGGGCCAGGGCAGGCCGCAGCCACCGCAGTTCCAGATAGGCATGACCGGGCCGTGGACGGTCATGCCTATCCGCCAGCAAGCAGACGGTGATCGCCCGTGCCTGCCTGCTGGTCGCGTATTCGACCTGCCAGATCGCGTTCTGGCCGCTGCCGGTGCCGTACCCGCTGGCGGCCCGGACAGCGCGGCAAGCACTAACCGCCTCTGACCAGGCATTCTTGACATATGGACCGTCCGATGAACCTACCCCTGGAGGTATCAACATGTTCACCACGAAGTTCTGGAAGGCCACCGCCGAGCGGGCGGTGAAGAGCGCCGCACAGGGTCTGCTGCTCTACTGGGGCGCTGACGTCGTGTTCAACGCCTGGCAGGCGGACTGGGCAGCGGCCGGCGGGATCGCGTCCGGTGCGGCGGTGCTGTCGGTGCTCACCTCACTGGTGAGTGCGAAGGTCTCCGGAGAGGGCGACTCGCCCAGCCTCGTCGGCGCCGAGCAGTAGCCTCATCCGGCTGCCAACGGTGCGTCCCCGCTGGCTTCGGTCGGCGGGGGCGTCTCACTCTCTGAGGTGGTCACCCGGGCCGACCGTCAGGCGTCGAAGCGGAAGACAGCACGGTCGACTCGCGCAGCAGGGTCGGCAGGTCGCCAAGGCTGGCGAACGCACGTCCGCCCCAGCTCGGGTCGGTGTCGTTGTGCTCAGTCGTACGAAGCACGGTCATGCCGACCGCTGCCGCGCCGGCCAGTTCGCCGTCCGCGCCGTCACCGACGAAGACGCACTCAGCCGGCGCGACGCCCAAGCGCTCAGCGGCGATGCGGTAGATCGCCGGGTCGGGCTTGGCAAGCCCGACTTCGCACGAGAAGACCGCGACGTCGAAGCGGCGGGCGAGCGGGCTCTGCGGCCATGCCTCGGCGGTCTCGGAGGTGGCGTTGCTGATGAGGGCGAGTGGATGCCCGCCGTCGCGCAGCGCGTCGAGCACACCCAGGGTGGCGGTCGAAACAGCGCCCAACACCCGGCGCGCGAGGGCACGGCGATGTTCACCGGCCCGTTCCACCTGTTCGTCGGTTGGCGTGCCGCCGAGGCGTCCGGCAAGGATGCGGACGGTGCCCTCCACGTCCCACCGGACCAGCCGGTCACGCCAAGTGGCGTGATAGGCGGCGACCAGCGCGGCCGGCGCCACCCCGACCACGAGCGCCATCTCGCCAACGACCCGGTCACGCTCGTCATCGGCACCGTGCACCAGGGTATGGAAGAGGTCGAAGATCACCGGCCGAGACATTTCAGCATCCTACTGAGGCCGTCACCGCCGTCGACCGCCTGCGATCCCGGCTTACGGCCTCTGAATCATGGAAACTGAGGGTGGTTGGTGCTGGTATCGGACCAGCAACCTCCCGATGTACGAGACATCGACCACCGAGTGCGGACGGCTACCGACCAGCGCGCAGCTCAGCAAGGACCTGTACGGCCTCGGCGCGAACCTGCGCCGGGCAGCCCCAGTAGTCGTAGATGCCACCGCGCTCGCTGTTGTAACCACAGATGACGAACACGCCGGTGCCCAGCCGGCGTTTGAACTCGGTGGCCAGCCATCCGACGAACCCGCTGTTGTCCACGTCGGGCGGGAAGTGAACCGAGAACACCGCGAAGCGCTCACCATCGGTCCCGGCACCCGGCTCCAGCCAGGACCACCGGTCCTCGTCGCGCACGACGGCCAGCAGGTCGGCCGTCAAGGCCGGCGGCTGGGTGAGCGGCGCCTCGAAGAATGACCACTCACCATCGAACATGACCAGCTCGGCGGCCGCGATGACCCGCCGCAACCGCTGCGCGGTCTCGTCACTCGACTCCTGGCTGATGCTGACCATGCGCCGATCTTGCCCGATGACGCCGGCCAACGCAGTCGCCCTCGACACATCGCCGCCGACCAGCCCAATGGCTCACCTGATCTGCGACCCGGCACTGCTGCAGCGCTCGGATTCTAGGAGCTCGGCGGTCGAGCTACGACCAGTTCGATGTCCGGGTCGTGATCAACCGGCGAAGGGCCCGCGACGATCAGGGTGGCTCGGAGCCACGGCTGTTCTCGCAGCATGAAGGGCAGTTCCTCCCGCAGCCAACTCGCCACGTGTTCCCGCTGTTCGGAAGAGTCGCCGTCGCGATCGCCCAACAGGCGCTCCTGTTCATCAAGATCGCCTTGTAGGTATATCGAGGCGTCCAGCCACGGGGCCACTTCCTCCCGGATGATGCCGGTGCCCTCGACCCAGACGAAGTCGACGTCGGCGGGGACGGTGATCGATCCGGCTCGATCGTGACTGATCCAGGCGTCGGGACGGAAGTCCACCGGTTCCCCCCCGGTGCAGGGGTCGCAGGATGTTCTCGGTGAGTACCGCGCCCCAGTCGAAATAGGCGTGGTTCCAGGCCACGTCGTCGGTGTGCACGGTGGCCGAGTTGGGTTCCGCCTGACGCAGCCTCCCAGCCAGGGTCGTCTTGCCTGCACCACCCCGGCCGTCGATGGCGATCACGCGCGGACGCCCGCTGACGTCTGGTGATGCGTCGCGTAACTGCCGGACGGCGTCGAACACGGTCACGACCTGCCAGCCAACGGCTTCGACCTCACCCGGATGTAGGCGCATCGACAGCACGTACCCTCAACGCCTGCCGGTGATGCGACTCGCCGCCGGCCATCCCGATGCTCCTATTGAGGTCAAGTGCCGCCCGCTCCCGTCCGCCGCCGATCCTGCTCGTCGCGATAGCCGGTAGCACGACGACTCTGGTGGCATCGCTCGTGGTGTTGGTTGTCGTAGCGCGGGAGCCCCGCCCCACATCGTCTGACGTCCACGGACGTCCAGCACGGTTGCGACGCTTGTCATTCAGTCAGTCATTGAGACGTCGCTCCCGCGACCACCGTTCGGGGTGGGCCTGGTGGTTCCGTCCAGAAGCTCGATCAGTCTGCGGCGGGTGTCGGTGGTGTCGGGATGGTCGGTGCCCAGCACTCGTTCGCGAACCGGCAGCAGCGCGGCGAATTGCGCACGGGCGCCCTCGGCGTCGCCCGCTTTCCCCGTCCAAGAGGCAAGTTCGTGCTGGCTGCCCAGCGTGTCCGGGTGTTCCGGACCTTGAACGTGTTCGCGGACGGGGACGAGTGCGGCGAACATATGTCTTGCGGCGGCGGCGTCGCCGGCGGCACCGATCCAGAGGGCGAGACCATGGCGGGTGGCCAGGGTGTTGGGATGTTCCGGGCCGAGGACGTGCTCGCGGATGGGCAGCAGCGCGGCAAATTGGTCGCGAGCAGCGGCGGCATCGCCCGCGTATCCGATCCAGCGCGCCAGGTCATGTCGGGCGTATAGGCAATCCGGGTGCTCCGCACCGAGTGTCCGGCGGAAACTGTCGGCCACGCCGATGAGCAGGTCGCGGGCCGCCCTGGCGTCGCCTGACCAGCCGGTCCACTGGGCCAGCCGATGCCGGGTGGCCAGCGTGTCCGGGTGTTCGTCGCCCAGTACCCGTTCCCGGACGGGTAGCAGCGCGGCGAACTGATCGCGGGCAGCGGCTGCGTCGCCGGCCCGGCCGGTCCATTGGGCGAGCCCGTGCCACGACGCGAGGGTGGCCGGATGTTCTGGGCCGAGGATGCGCTTCTGGACGGGCAGCAGTGCGGCGTACTGATCACGGGCCGCCACGATGTCGCCGGTCTCTCCGGTCCAGCGGGCCAGCTGGTTGCGGGTGTCGAGGGTGTCCGGGTGGTCGGCGCCCAGCGCTCGATCCTGAGCGGACAACAGCGCGGCGAACTGATCGCGGGCGGCCGCGGGATCGCCGGCGAATCCGGTTGTGTACGCCAGGCGGTACCGGATGGTGAGGGTGTCGGGATGGTGTGCGCCCTGCTCCCGTTCCCGGATCGACCGCAGGGCGCTCAAGTGGTCGAGGGCTACGGCGTACAGCCCGGTGGCATTGAGGTGACGGGCGGCGTCTTCGGCAATGCGAGCGGCACGGATGATCAGGTCGGTGTCGGTGGTGCGGGCTGCCTGGTTCAGCAGGTGGAAGGCATGCGGGGCAGCGGCCTGCCACTGTGGCCACTGCGCGGAGTCGTCCGGGTCGCCGTCGGCGAATCCGGCCAGCAGTGTGACCGCCAGGCTCAACTGAGCCACCGGATCAGCGGCGGCGCGGATGAGCGGATGAATGCGCAGGCTCGCCGCGTCCTGCTCGCCGTCCTCGATTGTGATCAGGCCAAGTGTGGCCAGGGCGCGCAGCGACTCCTGCGTATCGCGGGGATTCAACGGTGATCCCAGCAGCCCGGCCGGAATCGGCGCGTCGGCGAAGGTTGCGAGGAGCCACATCAGCGACCGGGCTTCAGGCAGGCCACGACTGTCGAGCATGTCGAGCGACATTTCCCAGGTACGGCTTACGGCCTCGCCGATGGTGGACCCGCCGAGCTGATCGATCGCGGCCTGATAGGCCGCGAAGGTGGTCGCGATGCCGGGTAGCCGCAATTGCTGTGCGTCGGCCAAAGCTCGGCCGGCCAGACCGAGAGCCAGCGGCAGGCCGCCGAGACGCTGCGACAGCGCGACGGCCTCCCGTACGCCACCCGCGCGCTTCCCGGCATGTTCGAGCAGTACAGCCGCACCGTCGGTGGCGGACAGCATTGGGATGGGGTGCATTCGGCACCAGGAGGTGTTCCACACCTCGGGGTCGCCGTCGCGAGTTGTAATCAGTACAAAGCCCCGACGATTCGGTATCGGCCGGACCCACCCCCGAGCGGACGTGACCGGCTCACCGTCCAGTCCCAGCAACCGGGTGTCGTCGGCGTTGTCGATGACCAGCAGCCAGCGTCCGGGAACGGCGGACAGCAGCCTCCAGAGCAGATCCGGAGCGCCGGTGAGCCCGGACCAGGCTCGCTGAATGTCGTGATCGGAGGCGCCGAGATCGGCGACGAGCTGCCGCATGCCGGTCTGCAGGGCGGTGGCGTTCGCCGCCGAGACCCACCAGACCTTTCCCTTACGATCGGCGAATCGCCTGGCCACCAGCTGAGCCACAGTGCTCTTGCCCGCACCGCCCATGCCGTGCAGCACCCGTACCCGCGCCGCCGGCTGGTACCACCCGCGATTGAGCCTGGCGAGCTCGCCGACCAGTTCGTCACGGCCCCGCGTGAATGCGGCCGGCTCCGGCACGGCAAGCGAGATCATCCCTGGTGTTCCCAGGGGTGCCACGGTCGACGCTACGCCGCGGGCCGGCTGCTGTCGGCGCAGCGCCAAGGCGCCGAGAACAACCTGGGCCATCCCGAACGCCAACCCAGCTACCGCGATGAACCCACCGGTCCAACCCGCCTGCCCGTTGGCCTGAGCCCGGGTTGTGGTGAAGAGCCAGTACCCGCCCGTCGCCAGAAAGACCGCACCACTGACGAGAAAGATCCACCGCATCCATCGACGGGCTCGTGTCACGCGTGGATGGTAGCGGGCAGGCTGCCTGCGGTTCGGCACAGCGCGAGGACGCTTCTGTCGCTGGGCCAACGACTTCCATAACCAGCGACAGCCGGTCTGACGTAGCCGCCTGGACCTGCCCCGAGGACCACCAGATCGATCTGTCCGGTCGCCTCGTTCATGGTCGAGGCCCGTCCAGCCAGTCCGCGAGGAGGGGGATCGTGTCCCCGAGGGTGTCGACACGGTGGTGAGCGCCGGTCAGTTCGTCGGCAGGGTGTGTGGTGCGGACGGCGACGACAGTCATGCCAGCGAGCCGGGCTGCTTCGATTCCGGCGGGAGCGTCCTCGATCACAAGGCAGTTCGCTGCTGGGGTGTCGAGAAGATGCGCCGCGCGCAGATAGCCCTCGGGGCTCGGCTTGCCGCGCCGGACCTGTGGGTATGGGACCAGACCAGGTCCGGGTCGAGGTGGCGCAGCGTCGCCCATCGACTCCAGATCCGCCGGTATGCCGGATAGGAGTCGACCAGCACGCCGTCGACATCGAACAACACCGCAGATGGAATGGACATCACGTCGCCTGGCTCTGCAGCAGGTCGACGGTGGCGGCGGCCTGACCGGCGATGTCGTGAAGCAGGCGGGCAGCGGGCAGGACGTCGTGGACGAGGCTCACGGACTGGCCCGCGTACAGGGCCATGGCTGACAGGTCACCGGTCATCCCGGGCAACGGAATCAGGTCCTCGTATCGAGGTCGGCTCTTGCCAGACGCGTCGATGGCGACGACATCATCCTCGCCGGGCCGCAGTGGGGCGGGCGGCGAGCCGGCCGCCTGCCAACGCTGAAGGGTCGTGTTGCGTAGCGCGCGATGCGGGGCGTTCGGCCATCCGCCGTCGAAGCAGAGGGTGTGTACGGTGTCCGCTCCGGTGGCCGCGATCAGGCGCTGCCGGTACACCTCGTGGGTGGCGGCTTCGGCAGCGGCCAGGAAGCGGGTGCCCAGCATGGCGCCCTGGGCGCCGAGCGCGAGCACCGCCGCGACGCCACGCCCGTCCGCGATTCCTCCCGCAGCCACCACCGGCACCGGCCCGACCGCGTCGACGATCGCCGGCACCAGGGACATCGTGGTCGTGCCGCCGCGGACGTGACCGCCCGCCTCCCAGCCTTGGGCCACGACGACGTCCACCCCCGCCGTCACAGCCTGCACGGCCTCGGCGATGTCGCCGATCGTGTGCAGGTGCAGCGCGCCGGCCCGGTGAATCCGGCCGTGCACCGGCGACGGGTCGCCCCAGAAGGTGGAAATGATCCCCAGCTTCTCCTCGAGGCACACGGTGAGCAGATCGTCCACCGGGAAGTCGAGTACCAGGTTTGCCCCGAACGGCCGGGTGGTGAGTTCCCGGGTACGCCGGATGCTCCGCCGTGCCTGATCGGGGGTCTGCCACGTCAACGCCAGCATGCCAAGACCACCTGCCTCGGACACCGCCGCCGCCAGTTCCGGTACCGCCGCGGAACCCACTGGCGCCTGAATGATTGGCAGATCGATGCCCAACCGGTCACACAAGGCAGTGCGCAATCGCCTCACGAAGCAGCCCCGATCGCTTCGGAAATCGAATCAGTACATCGGACGGTACTGTATCGAATATCGAAGCATCAAGAGGGGCGGCGCAGGCGATGACGGCACCCAGGCCGGGCAAGCCGGTACGCGGATCGAGTACCGGACGACCCCTCATGGCCGCCCTCGACCTGTTCGGGCGTCGCTGGAACCTGCGCATCATCTGGGAGTTGCAGCATGGGCCGGTCGGCTTCCGCGCGCTCCAGCAGCGCTGCGACAACATGTCATCCAGCGTTCTGCGGCAGCGGCTGACCGAACTGCTCGACGCCCACCTCGTCGCGCAGCAGGCGGACACGGCCTATGCGCTCACCGACCTCGGCCGCGGCGCCTACCAGGCCTTGCGCCCGCTCGTTCGCTGGTCCGACGCATGGGCCTCGACGTTGAGCGTGGACGACAAGGCCTGAACCCGCGAAACGCCTGCCCTGGCGCTTCGGAAGCGAAATCGCTACCGTGCTTCTGAATCCGAAGCATCGGAGTCCGGTCATGGCTCGCATCCCACCCGTGGCGGTGGTCAACGCCTGCACCCGCTACGGCGAAGGCGGTAGCCCCACCACAGTCGTGATCGACGATGCCATGCTCATCGACGACGAACGGCACGCGATCGCCCTGAGGGCCGGCACCTCCCACACCGCGTTCATCGACACCACCACAGCGGACGCACCCAGGGTGCGGTTCTTCACCAGCACCGGGGAGCTCCCGAACTGCGGGCACGGCACCATCGCCGCGCAGGCCGTCCTGCTGGCCCGCAGCGGCGCCAAGGAGCACCACGGCCGCCAGCGCAGCGGAGGACGCACCTTCGCCACGACCGCCGTCCGGCGCCATGACGGCATTGAGGTCTGGTTCGACCAGGGCGTCATCGCCTTGTCGGACCATGCCGACGCGACTGGCGGTGGCATCATCGCGGCCCTCGGCCTGCAACGGGCAGACATCGCCGCCGACCTACGGGTCGCCTCGCCCGGCATGCCACGACTCCTCGTTCCCGTCCGGGATCGCCGCACACTGCTGTCCATGCAGCCCGACTTCGATCGGCTGGCAACCGAGTGTCGGCTACTCGGATATCTCGGCTGCTTCACCTACGCGCTGCCCCCGACCGCAAGAACGGGCGCCGCCCGGATGTTCGCCCCAGCGATCGGCGTCGACGAGGACATCGCGAACGCCAACAGTGTCGGCTGCCTCGTCGCTCATTTGCTCGACACATCCGGCAACAGCGCGATCGAAATCCACCAGGGCGACACGCACCAGAGCCCATCGTCGGTCTTCGCCAGCGCGACACACACCGCAGACGGCATCGTCGCGAGAATCGGCGGACTGGTTGACCTCGGCGCGCCGTAGCACCACCGTCCATCTATGCGCACCAGCCGCCTGCACCCACGACTGGCACCCCAGGACCGTCTCTAAGTGCCATCTTCGACCACCGCACGTAGACGCCTTCGTCGACCTCCCTGACGGCTCCAGTTGGGCGCTGACAATCTTCACCGTCGACGAGGTCCGCCGCCTGCTGGCGACCTGGAAGGAGACCGGTGAAGGCGGCAGTTACTTCTGGGGCATTGACCAGCTGATCGTGCCGGAACCGGGCGTACCAACCAGAACACGGCTATCGGAGCACTCGTTCGCAGCGGGGAGATAGTCAGCGCCGGTGTCCGATGCGAGGATCTGGACTGAAGTTGCCCGCGCGTACCCACGGCGCGGATCGTGTCAGCGGCTGCCTGTGTCTACCCGGTGGCGTGGCCGGCGGGCGGCAGCGCAGGATGACCGGGTGGCACCAGCGGAGACAGTCCTGTCCGATCTTCGTGATGCGTGGAGTCCTGCGCTGGCCGGCAGGCTTCTGGGCCTTTACCTGCACGGCTCGCTGGTAGTCGGCGACTTCGCTCCGGACCGCAGTGACCTTGATCTACTCGCAGTGCTCGACGCCGACCCGGACGAGAACCTCCTCGACTTGCTCGCCAGACTGCACGCGAACCTTGACCGGCGACACCCGCAGTGGGCCGGCAGGATCGAGGTGGAGTACATGTCACTGGCTGCCGCGCGCGACGCGGCGCACGGCCGCGTCGGCCGCGACCATGTCATTGCCCGGGTCAGCCCCGGTGAATCGCTGCACCTGCTACCCGCCACCACCCACCGCGTCGTGACCTGGGCTGCGGTCCGCGACCACGGCCGCACACTGCTGGGACCCCCAGCCGACACACTGCTACCCGCCGTCGACCCCGACCTCGTCCGCTCGGCTCTGCTGGACCACGTCCGCGACTGGCCGACCTGGGTGACCCACATGACCACCCCCGGAGCCCAGGCCTACGCGGTGCTCACCCTCTGCCGCGCCTTCCAACGCCTCCAGAACGACAGGCAACTGTCCAAACGGCAAGCCGCCGACGAGACCGTCAGCGCCCGCCCCCGGTGGGCACACCTCATCATCTGGGCACGCGACTGGTGGTACAACTCCGGCCAAGACACCGATCACGGCAGCGCCATCGACGTCCCGGCATTCGTGAACGAACTCAGCGCCACCATCCTGGCCTCGGACCGGGCCCCACACACCGGCTGACGGTCGCCGACGGAACCGTCGACCCAGCTCCTTGACCGCCGCCAGGTCGAGCAGGTCCAAAAAAGACGACCATCAGCATCCACATCGCTGAGATCCAAATCGATCAGATCACGCGGCATTCGCTCGGCAACCTGGTGTGGCGGGCCGTGGCTACACTGACGCCTCTAAATCCCCTGCTCGGCAACGGAAACGGAGGCGCGATGGCTAATCCGCTGTTGGACGCCGAGGATGCGCGGGAACGCCTGGAGGCATGGCAGGCCAATGCCGTGCGTCGGGCCGCCGACACGCAGGCCGCCGCTGCCGGCTTGCGCGCGCTGCGGGTCGCGGCCACCGACGCCCACGGGATCGTCGAGGTCACCGTCGACTCCACGGGGGCGATGGCCGACGTCCGGCTCTCCGCGCGGGTACAGCGCATGAGCCTGGAGCAGACGCAGCAGGCGATCATGGGCGCCTATCGCAACGCGCGGGTCAAGCTCGCCGAGGCCGCCGCCGAGGTCGTGCGGGAGACGGTCGGCGCCGACTCGGCGACCGGCCGGGCCCTGCTGGCCGGATTCCGGACCGCCGACACCGAGGACGAAGAGGGGCGTTACTGATGCACGGGGGATTCGAGGTCGACGTCGAGGCGCTGCGCGCGCACGCCACGGCCATGTTGGCCATCCACGACCGCTTCGCCGCCGTCAAGGCCGCGAGCGGCACCATCTTCCAGGCCGACGATGCCTACGGGCAGCTCTGCCAGTTCTTACCGCCCATCCTGGAAGGACGCCACCGGGACCAGGACAAGGGCGTAGACATGCTCGCCGAGAACATCGCGCTGCTCGCCGCGGGAATCAAGAGAACCGCCGACGCCTACGAGCGGACCGAGGAGTCGACCACCGACGGCTTCAACTCCTTCCACTCCGCGACCTGAGCCGGCCCGGCGTTATCTCATGAGCAACCCACTGGTCGCCACGACCTCCGACATCCCCTCGACCAGCGCCGCGCACCGCGACGGCTGGACCGGCCTGCCGCTTGCCGACGACTACATGGGCATCAAGGACGCCATCGACTCCGGCAGCTGGATCGACGGCTCAATCGCGGGCTTGGGCGCCGCTCTCGACGGGGCGGCCATCGCCATCGACCCGTTCAGCACGCTCCTGTCGATGGGCATCGAGTGGGCCATCGAGCAGGTCGAGCCACTGAAGCAGGCACTCGACTGGCTCGCCGGTGATCCCCAGACCATCGAGACGCACGCCATGACCTGGGACAACATGGCCAATGAGCTGTTCTCCATCGCCGAGGACCTCAAGGCGCGGCTGGTCGGCGACCTCGACGGATGGCAGGGCACCGCCGCCGACGCCTACCGCGACATCCTGACCATCAACATCGACGTCGCCGGGATCTTCGCAGGCACGGCCGCCGGCATGGGTGCCGCGACCCGTGGCGCGGGAACCGTGGTGCAGATAGTGCGCGAGGTCGTGCGGGCCTTCATCGCCGACTGCATCGCCAAGGTCGTGGTGTGGCTGGCCGAGGTGGTCTTCTCTCTCGGCTTCGCCACACCGCTGGTCGCCTCCCAGCTCGCGGTCGCCGTCGTCCGCTGGACCGGCCGCATCTTCGGCTGGCTGATGGGCCTGATTGCCAGCCTCTCCGCCCTTCGCGCACTCCTCGACGTCTAGGCGGCCCTTGATGCGACAACTCATGGCGGCTCTGCGGACCACCGCCGTCCTGGTGGTCCTGTTCGCTGTGGCGGCTCTCCACAAACACCCCTCAGGCCCCACCCCACCGCACGGCGGTGGCGGCGATGGCCCCAACCGTCCCAAGTTCAACCCGGGAATGATGCCCAAGCGCGTGGGACCAGCCCAGCAGCACGGCATCAAGCGCGCCGGGGAGGGTCGCCCGAAGGACGCCGACACATCCGAGCCCGAGGTACCCAAGAGGACCAACCCCTGGGACGACCCCGAGTTCGCCGACGCCAGGTACGACATGAAACGCTTCGGTGAGATGGGCGACGGGGCGATGGACAAGATCTGGGACGGCGACGGCATGGGCAGTGGCAACCACAAGCCCTCGTCCACCGAGCCCGGCAAGACGCTCTTCCCGCCCGGCACCACCAAGGAGCAGGTCGAGGGCTGGTTCAAGAGCATCGCCGCCAACCCCGACAGCCGCCCTCAGCAACGTTCCCACGGCGACGGCTGGCTCGTCACCGGCACCCGCGACGGCATCACCTTCGGCGTTACCCTGGACAAGGACGGCAGCATCTCCGGCGGCTTCCCGCTCAGCGGCGAGGGCGTCACCACCAACCCGAAGGCCTAGCCACCGAACCCACGGGAGACCCATGGAAGTCAACGATTTCTACCGGCGCAGCCACCAGATCACCGACCAGCTCGCACCCAGGATCAGCACGAAGTACCGGCCGATCGTCCTGACCGCCGCCAGCGCCGGGGCCTGGGACCTGGCGATCCCGGAGCTCGTCGGCGCCCTGTCGGAGGAGGACGTCGTGATCACCACGGCGGAGAAGGACGCGCTGCGGGAGCTCATGGAGTTCCGCCGGGAGCCTCTGACCTACCTGGAGCAGATCCGGACCTCGGACTGACGGCCGAAGCGTAGAGCAGGCCCCTCGAACCCTGCACCGTGTCGACCAGCGCGCGCTCGCTGGTGCTCCTTCAGCTCTCGCTAGCGTTGACGCCTGACAGGTCGAGATAGGCCAGCAGCCGCAGGACACCGGCGAGGTGTTGCAGGTCGTGCCAGAGCACCGGCACGGCGTCTGCCGGACGGCGCAGCAGTGCATGTAGCTCTGCCACGTCGTCACTGCATTGCCCGACGTTGATCCCCGATTCCGGAACGTCTCTCAGCTCGAACGCGGTCTCCAGGTCGACGTTCCAGTAGAGATCGACACCGACGCCCGAAAGATCGATCTCCGCGCCGAACCGCTCCTCCACCATGTCCAGCAGCACGCCGCACACCCGGCGGAGGTCTTGGGCCCTCAACACGTCCGTCACGTTCACCGCCCTCCCGGCAGCGCCACACACCCCGGCTGCTGTACAGGCAGCAAAAAGGCCACCTCCCGAACCCGGGAAGCGGCCTCTGAACTGCCATAACTGAGAGTGGGCGATGCTGGTATCGAACCAGCGACCTCTTCGGTGTGAACGAAGCGCTCTCCCACTGAGCTAATCGCCCTCAGCGACACTGACTCTACCCGATCGTGCAACCGGACCGGAAATCCGGGGTCAGTGCGTCGCCAGGTACTGCATCGCCTCGGCGACGACGTCGATGCCGAGGCTGTACTTGAGGGACAGCCAGACAACAGTGGCCACGAAGACCAGGCCGACGGAGCCGAGCACGATTCGCACCAACAGCGACTGCCTTGTCACCCAGCGTGTCCAGCCGTGGACGTGGCGACGGGTGAAGCCGAGCAGCCGTCGAGCCCAGTGGTATTCGACGGCCCAGATGCCCAGGCCGGCGATCACCAGCAGCCAGCCCGGCCCGGGGAGCGGGATGAGGGCGATGCCGATGGTCACCACGAGCGCCCCGGCGATGGCGATGAAGATCTTGAGTGCGATCCGCCCGGTGGGGTTGGCGCGGATGAGGTCGAGGGTCAGCGAGATCCGTTCACGCCAGCGAGGCCGGCGTGGAGGATCCTGCACGGCGATTCCGCCACCACCAATGGCGGCGTCGTCACCGGCGGCAGCGTCGTCACCACGACCAGCACCGGCGCCGCCGCCACCGGACCGTCCGGCGTCGGACGCCGGCCGACCGGCCCGTTCGGGCTGCTCCATCGGCACTCCGTACCCCCGCTTTTCGGCTGCTCGGACCGCGACTTTCGGCGGGCCGGGTGCCGCCGCGGGATCCACTGAGGATTGCTTCGTCACCATTTCACCCCCCAGTGTCGCTCGGGCCCGTCACTGCAACGGCCGACTGGACGTTACCGGAGTAAGTCGACGACTGAGCCACCCGATACCGGGCGGGATCACGCACTGGGCAGAACCGGAAATCCTACATGAATGCTCACATTCACGCGGCGTTTCCGTCCCCCTTCCCACCACTGGGTGAAGTCAGCGTATGGCGGAGCGTAGCCAGAGGTAGCACCTGAGTATGGGAAAAGCGGGACACGCGCGTTCCGCAGCGGTGCCGGGGGGAGAACGTCCATGAGTGTCATCCGACCGACGACCGTAGAGGTCGAGACGTCGCTAAGGCTCGTCGCACCTGACGCCACCGCCTTGCCGGTGCGTGCCAGTCTGCGTTACGACCCTGCTGACCCGTATGCGGTCCATGTCCTGTTCCATGCCGAATCGGCAGGGGGCGAGGCGGTGAGTTGGTCGTTCGCTCGCGAACTTCTGGTCACCGGCCTGGACGAGCCGGCCGGCATCGGGGACGTTCGGGTCTGGCCCTGGGCCACACCGCGCGGCGACTTCGTCGCGCTGGCCCTCTCGTCACCGGACGGCAACGCCCTCTTCGAGGTGCCGCGCAGCGTCCTGGTGCGTTTCCTTCGACGGACCTACGTCGTCGTCCCGCGCGGCCGCGAGGCCGAGCACCTGGACGTCGACACGGCGGTGAACCGGCTGCTCGCCGGTCGCTGACCGCCCGAACGGGCAACATCGGCCACACCGGGGCCGCGCGGATCTGCCGAGTCCGCGCGGCCCCGGCACACGCCCAGGGCGTGCCCGCCCCGGGTCGGCCGGTGCTCAGCCGTGCGTGGTGATGCCGCCGTCGACGGGGATGACCGCTCCGGTCAGGTACGCGCCGGCGCGCGACGAGAGGTAGATGGCCGTGCCGGCCATGTCCTCGGGGCGCCCGATGCGGCCGAGCGGGACCTGCTGCTCGATGGCGGCCCGGCTCGCCGGGTCGTCGAGCGCGAACGCCATCATCTTGCTCTCGAACGGGCCGGGCGCTATGGCGTTGACGGTGATCTGCTCCCCGGCGAGTTGGTGGGCGAGGCTGCGGGTGAGCATGTGCACGGCGGCCTTGGTGGCCGAGTACGCGTACACCTCCATCATCGGCACCCGGATGCCGTCGATCGACCCGATGTTGATCACTCGGGCGGGGTCGTCGGCGCTGGCGGCGGCGCGCAGCGCCGGCAGCAGCGCGGTGGTGAGCCGGAAGACGGCCTTGACGTTGACCGCCCAGAGCTTGTCGAACGCGGCCTCGGGGTAGTCCTCAAGTGGCGCGCCCCAGGTCGCTCCGGCGTTGTTGACCAGCACGTCGAGGCGGCCGAAGCGCTCGCGCACTGCGGCGGCCAACGTTTCGGCGCCGGCCTCGTCGCCGAGGTCGGCGGGGATGGCCTCGCAGCGACCCTCGGCGGACAGGGTGGTGGCGACCGCCTCGCAGACGTCAGCCTTGCGGGACGAGATGATCACGTGTGCGCCGGCCCGGACGAAGCCCTGGGCGATCATCAGCCCGATCCCCCGCGAGCCGCCCGTGACCAGGACCGTCTTACCTTCGACCGAGAACAGCTGCGTCATGCCCATCCCATCGCGAGTCGGCGGGTGCCGGCGGCCGGTCAGGTGACCGGCGGATACCGGGTGGACCGCGGACCGACGGCGCTACCGCCGGGTAACGTAGCCCGGCCGCCGGGACCGGGACAAGCCCGCGGCTTGCCGCGGATTCCGCTGCGAACGTCGATCGGGATGCGGTGACCTGCGGTTCGGGCTACCGTCGCAGGCGATGGTCTCCACCGATCCCTCCCCCGCGCCATCGATCGGAACGGCGTCTCCCGTCACCGACGAGATAGCCACGTTCGCGCTGGCCGATCTTGCCGGTGCCCCGGGCTGGCGTCGGCCGGTGATCGTCGAGCGGGAGCTTCTGCTTCTCACCACGCGTGGGCACGGCGACGCGGAACTCGACTTTCACCTGCTGCCGTGCCGGCCCGGCACGCTGCTGCGGGTCCGCCCCGGCCAGGTGCTGCGCTGCGCCGGCCCCCAGTTCGACGCCACAGTGGTCGCCTGGGACGCCGAGGCGCTGCGCGGCTTCGACGTCGACCTGACCACGACCGCGACGTGGCGGCAGTTGGCAGGTGAGGACGAGGACGCGGTGATCAGCGAGGTGAGCCAGTTGGCGGTGGACTGCCGGCGGCACCCCGACAGCCCCACCGCCCGCGCGCTGCTCCGGCATCAACTGGCCGTGCTGCTGCTGCGGCTGGCCGTGGCCCGTGACGACCGGTCGCCCTCCCGACCCGAGGACGAGACGTTCCGCAGGTTCCGCCGCGAGGTGGAGCACGGCTACCCGCGGACCCGGCGGGTGGAGGATTATGCGGCCGAGCTCGGCTGCTCGGTGCGGACCCTGACCCGAGCCTGCCTCGCCGTCACCGGTCGCAGCGCCAAGCAGGTCATCGACGAGCGGGTCGCGTTGCAGGCCAGCCGGTTACTGGCCGCGACGGATCAGCCGATCGCCCAGATCGGCCGGCGGCTCGGCTTCTCCGAACCCACGAACTTCGGCCGCTTCTTCACCCGCGAGGTCGGGGTCAGCCCCGGCGCGTTCCGGGCCGCCCGGGATCAACCGGTGGCCGGCCGGGTGGTCCGGCCTCGACCGCCGGCCGAGTCGACGGGCGTCAACAGCGGCTGGTTCCGCCCCGGCACCCTCGGCGAACCCGCCAACGGCGGGTACGCCACGAGACCCGGGCCGCCCGCCGGAGGGCTGGGCGGCACCGGCCGGGCATGATGGCAGGGTGCAGATCTCCGCGCGCGGCGACTACGCGGTACGGGCGGCGTTGAGCCTCGCCACCGCGTACCCCTCGCTGCTCTCCACCCAGGCCATCGCCGCGGAGCAGGACATGCCCCGCAAGTTCCTGGAGGCGGTCCTGGCGGATCTGCGCCGGGCCGGCATCGTCCGCGCCCAACGCGGCGCCGAGGGCGGTTACACCCTCGCCCGCCCACCCCGCGAGGTGACCGTCGGCGCGGTGCTGCGCGCCGTCGAGGGCCCACTGGCCGGGGTACGCGGGCTGCGCCCCGAGGAGACCCGGTACGAGGGATCGGCGGAAAACCTGCCCGGCCTGTGGGTGGCGGTCCGCGCCGCCGTGCGGCGGGTCGTCGACGAGGTGAGCCTCGCCGAGATCGTCAGCGGTCGACTGCCCGCTCACGTCCGCAAGCTCACCGCGCTGCCCGATGCGTGGGAGCCCCGCTGACGCCAGCAGCGGGTGCTGTTTTCAGCCGAAGAGCTTGCGCAGCCAGGCGAGTTGTTCGAGCTGCTGGTGCGCCTCGCCACCTTCGTGGTCGTTGAACTCGTACACGCGCACCTCCTTGTCGCCCCCGTAGCGGTGGTAGGCGGCGAAGCAGGTCGAGGGCGGGCAGGTCCGGTCCATCATCGCGATGGAGAACAGCGCGGGCGCGGTCGCGCCGGATGCGAGCACGGCGGCGTCGACGTACGACAACGTACGGAACACCTGACTGCTCTGGTCACGGTGGAGCGCGAGATACTCGGCGACCTCGCCGTAGGGGCCTTCGGCGGCGACCCGGACGGCGCGCGGGAAGTCACACAGGAAGGGCACGTCGGGCATGGCCGCCGCCACGCCCGAAAACAGCGCGGCCACCGCCAGTGACAGGCCGCCTCCCTGGCTGATGCCGGTGACGACGACCCGGTCGGGGTCGACGGCGGGATGCTCCTGGGCAGCCTGGGCGAACCGGACCGCGTCGGTGATCAGCCTGCGGTAGTAGAACTCCTCCGGGCTGGTGACCCCGCGAGTGAGGAAACCCGGAACGGTGCCTGCTGGGTAAGGGTGCGCATCGGCGGTGCCGCCGGGCGCGGCACTCCAGCCCTGACCCCGGGTGTCCATGATGAGATGCGCGAAGCCCGCCGAGGCCCAGAAGAGTTTCTCGTGCGGCAGCCCACGGCCTCGGCCGTACCCGAGGTACTCGACCACGCACGCCAACGGCTCGGTGGCGTGCGCCGGCAGGTGCAGCCAGCCGTGCACCGGCTCGCCGCCGTAGCCGGGGACGGTGACCGAGAAGGTGTGGATCTGGGTGAGACCGGTGTCGACGGGCTCGTACGTCGCCGCTGCGGCACTGGCGGCACCCAGCGTCCGACCCCAGAAGGCGTCCAGGTCCTCCGGAACAGTCAGGTCGGGTCGGTACGCCCAGCAGTCGGCGACGGTGAGATCGCTCAAAGCCACAGCTTGGCCTCCAGGACAGCAGGGTTGTCAGTTGTCAGTGGGGTGGACCGTCGCCCGCGACGCGGAACCGCGGCCCGACGGCTCGTGCTCCGACCGCTCACCGGCCGGCGTTCGCCATCGCCGATGCGAACCACCCGGTGATGGTGCTGGGGTGGGTGATCGCCGTGCCCACCACCACCGTCCACGCCCCGGCCCGCAGCGCCTGCGCCGCGTGGGCCGGTGTGTGGATCCGACCCTCCGCCACCACCGGCACGTCGATCGACCTGGAGAGCCGGGCGACCAGGTCCAGGTCGGGGCCGGGCTGCTTGGTGGTGTACGCGGTGTAGCCGGCCAGTGTGGTGCCGACCAGGTCGGCACCCGCCGCCGCGGCGGCGACCCCCTCGTCGAGGGTGGAGCAGTCGGCCATCACCAGAGCCCCGGTCAGGTCGTGGACGGCGGCGATGGTGTCACCGAGGGTTCGGCCGTCGGGCCGGGGCCGCGCGGTGCCGTCAAGGGCCACGACGTGCGCGCCGGCCCGAGCCACCGACAGCGCGTGCTCCAGCGTGGGGGTGATGAAGACGTCGTCGTCCCCGTCCTTCCACAGACCGATCAGCGGCAGGTCGACCGCCCCCCGGATGGCCGCGATGTCCGCCAGGCCCTGGGCGCGAATGCCGGCGGCACCGCCCTGGGCGGCGGCGAGGGCCACCCGGCGCATCGTGTCCGGGCTGCGCATCGGCTCACCGGGGTACGCCTGGCAGGAGACGACGAGGCGGTGGCGGAGCTGTGCGATCAGCGTGTTCATGCGGTGCCCTCCCAGGCGAGTGCGGCGGCGCCGAGAAGTGGGGCGTCCGATCCGAGGGTCGTGGCCAGGACGGGCACGCCGTCCAGATTGGGCAACGTCTCCCGCCGCACGGCGCCCCGAAGTGCCTGCCACCAGGTGTCGCCGAGGCCGGCGACACCGCCGCCGATGACGACGACAGCGGGGTCGAGCATGTTGACCAGCCCGCCGACCGCCGAGCCGACGGCGGCCCCACCCAGCAGGACCACCTCCCGGGCTGTGGCGTCACCGTCCGCCGCGCGCTCGGCCACAGTGCGCAGGTCGCCGACCGGCTGACCGGTACGCCGCACGTACTCCTCGGTGAGAGCGGGCCCGGAGGCGATCGCCTCCAGGTGCCCCCGCCCGCCGCAGGTGCAGGGCAACTGCCCGGCGTACGGCGAGGGCTGGTGGCCGGCGTGGCCGGCGGCGGAGTGGGCGCCGGTCAGCACGGTGCCGTCGACGACGAACGAGGCGCCGATACCGGTGCCGACCGCGATGAAGAGCATCGTCTGGTGGCCGACCGCCACGCCGTGTCGCGCCTCACCGAGGGCGTGCGCGTGCACGTCGTTGATGGCTGTGACGGGCAGGTCCAGCAGTTCCCGCAGTCGGCCGCTCAGGTCCGTGCCGGCCCAACCGGCCAGGGCGTCGGTGGCCGACAGCACCCGACCCGTCCGGTGGTCGATCACCCCGGCGCTACCGACGCCGAGGGCACGGATGCGGGTTCCCGTCGCCCTAGCCCGCAGCCGACCGACGAGGTCGGCTGCGGTGTCGATGATGGCGGTCGCCCCGGCCCGGCCGGGGGTGGGGACGGTGATCTGGTCGATGACCTCGCCGTGGCGGGTCACGATGGCAGCGGCCGTCTTGGTGCCCCCGATGTCAAGCGCGGCCACCGCCACGTCGACGACCGAGGGCTCGGGTGCCTCGGACATGGCTAGAGCAGCCCCGCCAGCTCCAACTGGGCACGCACCCGGCTCGCCTCATCGGCGTCGAGCGGTCGCAGCGGAAGCGACACGGCGTTGCTGTCGATGACGCCGAGCAGGGCCAGTGCGGTCTTGAATGCGCCCACGCCCCGGGTCGCCCCTGCCGCCGTAGCCGGGTCGGCCGCGTCGACGATCCGGAACAACCGGGTCAGTCGGTCCTGCTCCGCGCGGGCGGTTTCCCAGTCGCCGGTCACGCAGGCCCGGTGAAGTCGCACGTAGCCCTCCGGGTCCACGTTGCCCAGGCCGGGGACGGAACCGGAGGCGCCGGCGAGCATCATCGCGTCGACCACCACCTCGTGGCCGGTCAACAGGCTGAAGCCGGCGTTCGGCGCGCGTTCCGCGATGGACAGCACCAGTTGGCGGAACGAGACGTCGTCACCGCTGGAGTCCTTGACGCCGGCGAGGACGCCCTCCGCGGCGAGTCGGCTCAGCAGGCCCGGCGACAGCTTGGTGTGCACGCAGACCGGAATGTCGTACGCCAGCAGCGGAAGTTCGACCGAAGCGGCGAGGGACCGGAAGTGCCGCTCGACCTCGTGGGGGCCGACAATGGCGTAGAAGGGGGCGGTGGCCACCAGGCCGTCGACACCCAGGCGCGTCGACGCGTCGGCCCGGTCGAGGACCCGGCGGGTGGTCGGCTCGATGCAGCCCGCGATGACGGGTACGGTCCCGCCGACGGTCTTCACGACGGTTTCGAGAGCCTGGTCCCGCTGACTGTCCGTGAGGAACACCGTCTCGCCGGAGCTGCCGAGGGCGAAGATGCCGTCGACGCCGGCGGTGAGCATCCGCTCGACGAGCCGCTCAAGGGAGGCGACGTCGACCGCCCCCTCCTCGGTCAGGGGGGTGACGACCGGCGGCACGACTCCGGCGAACCGCGGGGCTGGGGTGGTCACGCTGACTCCTCGACATGTAGGGGGGTGGTGCGGCCGGTCGATGCTCTGGCGAGTTCGACCAGCTCTGTGTTGCTGGATCCGGCAGGAACGGGGTGGTAGCACCGGAATTCGTGGGCACCGGCACCGCCGTCGCCCGACCGGACCGGCGGCATCTCGATGGCGCAGCCGTCGGTCGCCTTCCAGCACCGGGTGCGGAACGGGCATCCGGTCGGCGGTTTCGTGGCGAGTGGAACGGGGCCGACGAGCGGGATCGGGTCGAGTGGCGAAAGCAGCCCCGGCGTGGCGGAGAAGAGCGCCCGGGTGTACGGGTGCTGGGCGACCTCGGGGAGCCCGGCGGCGGGCGCCTGCTCCACGATCCGGCCGAGGTACATGGTGACCACGCGGTCACTGATCCGCTTGACCGTCTGGATGTCGTGCGAGACGAAGACCATGGCCAGGTCCAGACGCTCCTTGAGGTCCAGGAGCAGGTTGAGGATCTGCGCCCGGACCGACACGTCGAGCGCGCTGGTGGGCTCGTCGGCGATGACCAGCCCTGGCTCCAGGGCCAGGGCACGCGCGATGGACACCCGCTGGCGTTGGCCGCCGGAGAGCTGGCTCGGCAGCACGTCGGCGACCGACCGGGGCAGCCCGACCAGCGCCATCAGCTCCCTGACCCGCTCCTCGCGCTCCTTGCGGGTGCCGTGACGGTGCACGTCGAGCGGGTCGCGCAGGATGTCGCGGACCGGCATGCGCCGGTTCAGCGACGTGGCCGGATCCTGGAAGATCATGCCGACGCCGGCGCCGATGTGCAGTCGGCGTTCCGCCGCGCTCATCGACCAGACGTCCTTGCCGGAGAAGGCAACGGTGCCGCTCGTCGGCCGCTGGAGGCCCACCAGCACCTTGGCCATCGTGGACTTGCCGCAGCCGGACTCGCCGACGACACCGATCGTCTCGCCGGCACGCACGGTCAGGTCCGCGCCGGTGAGGGCATACACCCGCTCGCGGCCGAACAGGCCACCCCCTCGGGTGCGATGCACCACGTGCACGTCGCGCAGTTCGACGATCGACTGGTGTGGGACTGACGCGCTCATCGGGCCAGCTCCCCTTCCGTGACGGTGACGGCCGGGTGGTGGCAGGCGTACCGGTGGGCGGGGACGCCCTCCAGACGGGGCGTCTCCTCCCGGCAGACCTCGGTGGCCATGGGGCAGCGGTCAGCGAACCGGCAGCCCGATGGGAAGTCGGCCGGCGACGGCACCACGCCGCGGATCTGGGTGAGCCGCTCCGCGCCGGCCTCGAGGGAGAGCACGGAACCGAGAAGACCTCGGGCGTAGTGGTGTGCCGGCGCGCCAACCACGTCGGCGGTGACACCGCTCTCGACGATCTGCCCGCCGTACATCACCACGACCCGGTCCGCGACGTCGCTGACCAGCGCGAGATCGTGACTGACCAGGATCAGCGCGAAGCCGAGCTGCCCGCGCAGCCGCAGCAGCAGCTCCATGACCTGCGCCTGGACCGTGACGTCCAGCGCGGTGGTCGGCTCGTCAGCGATGATCAGGCGCGGATCCCGCGACAGCGCCATGGCGATCACCACGCGCTGCCGCTGCCCACCGGAGAGTTCGTGCGGGTACGCGGACAGGGTGCGCTGCGCGTCCAGGCCCACCAGCTCCATCAGCTCCTGGGCCGACCGCGTGCCGCCACGGCTGATCATCTGGGCGAGCTGGGGGCCGATGCGCAGTGAGGGGTTCAGGGCCGAGAGGGCGTCCTGGTAGACCATCGCGATCTCGCGCCCCATCAGGGCACGGCGTCGTTTGGTGCTCACCGTCAGCAGGTCGGTGCCCGCGAAGCGGACCTCGCCGCGGACCCGGGCGCCCTGCGGCAGCAGGCCCATCACGGCGAGAGAGGTCAGCGACTTACCGGAGCCGGACTCCCCCACCAGGCCGAGGACCTCGCCGGGGCGGATGTCGAAGGTCAGGTCGTCGACGATGTCGACGCCGCTGTGGCGTCCCTCGAACCCGATCGACAGGTTCCGGACCTCCAGGACGGGCTCCCCGTCCGGGAGGGGGCGGGCGCGCTCGCGCAGCCGCTGCGCGGCCTCGGCCAGGCCGGGCAGTTGCACCACCTCACCGGAGCCGGGCTGCGCCTCCTCCTGCGCGTCCCCGATCTTCGTGGCGGTGGCACGTCGCGCCGCCGGGGCGGCCCAGGCGTCGGACATCCCTTCGGAGAGCACGTTCAGGGCGAGCACGGTGAGCAGGATCAGCAGGCCGGGGAAGAACGTGGCCCACCAGCCACCGATCTGCACCATCTCCTTGCCGAAGGCGATGACCGAGCCCCACGAGGAGGCGGCTTCCTGGGGTGCCAGCCCGCCACCGATGAACGAGAGCGACGCCTCGAACACGATGGCGTCGGCCACCATCACGGTGACGAAGACGAGGATCGGGGCGGCGCAGTTACGCAGGATGTGCCGCCAGAGGATGTGCGGTCGCCGCGCGCCGATGATCCGTTCGGCCGCGACGTAGTCCTCGCGGTACTGCGAGAGCACGTTGGCGCGCACGATGCGCGCGATCGAGGGCACGAAGACGAAACCGATCGCAACCACGAGGACCAGGAGGCTGTTCTTGCCGAACGAGATGATCAGCAGGGCGGAAAGCACGATGGCGGGGAAGGCCATGACGACGTCGAGGCACCGCATCACCACCTCGTCGACAGCGGGCCGGCTGGTTCCGGCCAGCGCGCCCAGGATCGCGCCGATCACCAGGGCGATGCCGGCGCTGCCAAAGCCCACGATCAACGAACGCCGGGTGCCGGCGACCAGCCGCGAGAACACGTCGCGTCCGAGCTTGTCCAGGCCGAACCAGTAGTCGCCGTTCGGGCCGGTCAGCGCGGGGCCGAGCCCGGCCTGCGCGGGGTCGTGTCGCAGGATCAGCGGCGCGAAGATGCCCACCACGACGATGAGCAGGACGAAGCTCAGTGCGATCCGAGCCGTGACGCTGAGCCGTTTGAAGGCGATGCCGGGAGCCGACAGCCTGGCGGTGAGTGTTCGACGCATCAGTGGGCTCCGCGCAGTCGAGGGTTGGCGAAGAGGTAGAGGATGTCGACCACCAGGTTCACGAGGACGAAGCAGATGGCGATCGTCAGCACGGTTCCCTGGGCGAGGGCGGTGTCGTTCTGCTGGACCGCGCTCATGATCTGGGTGCCCATGCCGGGCAGCGAGAAGATGGCCTCGATGACGACAGTGCCGCCCAGCAGGTAGCCGATTCGCAGGCCCAGCACGGTGAGCGGGTTGACCAGCGCGTTGCGCAGCACGTTGCGTCCGACCACCACGCGGGGCGGCAGCCCGGCGCCGATCGCCGTCCGCACGTAGTCCTTGTCGAGTTCCTCGACCATTGACGTCCGCACGATTCTGGCCAGTGAGCAGCCGACCGGCACGGCGAGGGCCAGCGCCGGCATGGCGAGGGACTGCAGCCAGAGGGAGAACGAGTCGCCGGGGTTGACGTACCCGCCGGTCGGGAAGACGGGGCGACGGACCGACAGCTCCTGGATGAGCAGGAGAGCCAGCCAGAACGACGGCATGGCGATACCGGCCATCGAGACGAACCGGATGACCTGGTCGGGCCAGCGGTCCCGGTACAGCGCGGCGGGGATGCCGAGGGCCAACGCGATGACCAGCGCGCCGACGATACCGAGGGCGGTCAGCTGGATGGTCAGCGGCAGCGCGGTGGCGATCTTGTCGGCGACCGGGACGGACGGCGGGAAGGTCACGCCGAGATCGCCCCGGAGCAGGTCGCCCAGGAAGTGCAGGTACCGCAGGGGCAGCGGGTCGTCGAGACCGTTGGCGGCCTTGAACGCGGCCACCTGCGCGGGGGTCGCCTGATCGCCCAGGACGGACAGCGCGGGATCGATCGGGGAGAACTGCATGATCACGAAGACGAAGATCGTGATGCCCAGCACCAGGGGTATCAGGGTCAGGAGTCGTCGCGCGACCAGGCTCAGAACGCTCAGCATGGTGTCTTTCTCTCGTCGAGGGCCGCCGGGACGTCCCGCCCAGCCCCAGGGACTGAGGGCCGGGCGGGACGCGGAGGGGCCAGGGTGGGGCCCCCGAGGTGGAGCTCAGCCCTTTCGGCTGGAGCCCAGGAAGTACAGGCCGGTGGTCGACGCACCCGAGAAGTCGGAGAGCTTCGCGGGGTCGTACGCGGTGACGACCTTGGTGTGCAGGATCGGGTACAGGGGGGCCTCGTCGGCCACCTTGTCCAGGGCCTGCTTCCACAGAGCCTTGCGGGCCGCCTCGTCGGAGGTTTGCGCCGCCTTGTCGAGCAGGTCGGCCATGGCCTTGCGGTCCGCGGCGCTCCACCGGTAACGCTGCCCCGGCCAGGTCTCGCCGTAGTAGAACCAGCGCATCAGCAGGTCGGTGTCGACGCCGAAGACGCTGGGGTCACCGGTGGCCATCAGCACCCGGAAGGTGTCCTTCGGAACGATGTCGCCGTAGATGGCCGAGGACGGCACCGTGTTGAGGCTGGCGGTGACGCCGATCTTCTTCCACTGCTCGATGACCAGCGGCGCGACATCCTTCACGACCGAGTTGTCAGTGGTGTCGAGCTGGAACGACAGGTTCGTGACACCGGCCTCCTGGAGCAGGCTCTTGGCCTTCTCCAGGTTGTAGTCGTAGACGGTGGCGGCCTTCTGGTAGTCCTTGTTGCCCTCGTCCAGGTAGCTCGTCGCCGGGCTGCCATAGCCGTTGAGGGCGGTCTTGATGACCTCGTCCTTGTTGATCGCGTAGTGCAGCGCCTGTCGCACCCGCTTGTCGTTGAACGGCGCCGCCGACGAGTTGAACATGAGGAAGACCTGGTTGAAGGCCTGCTTCACATCGACCGTGTACTTGTCCTTGAGCGAGTCGACGTTCAGGTACGGCACCGACTCGATGGCCTGGACCCGGCCGCCCTGCAGGTCAGACACCCGGGCGGAAGCCTCCGAGGTGGTGTTCCAGGTCATCGTCTCGACCTTGGCCGGACGCGGGCCGTTGTAGTTCGGATTCTTGCTGAGCTTGACACCCGACTCCTTGGACGCGCTGTCCAACTTGAACGGGCCGGAGCCGATCGGCGCCGTGTCAAAGGCCTTCGACGCGGCTGCGTCCGCGGTCTTCGCCTTCGGCAGGATCTTGATGACGGCGATCCGCTCCGCGAACAGGGCGAACGGGTACTTGAGCTTGAACTCGGCCGTCGTCGCGTCCTTGGCCGTCACCGAGTCGATGAACGACACGAACCCCTGCATCAGCGGCGGGGCCTTGGGGTCGGCCGGCTTCAGCACGCGGGTGAAGGACCAGGCGACGTCCTCGGCGGTGACGGGGGTGCCGTCGGAGAACTTGGCACCGTCACGCACCGCCACGGTGTAGGTGAGCCCGTCCGCGCTGGCCACCGGGTCTTCCTTGGCGAGTGCGCGGTATGGTTCCCGGGTAACCGGGTCAAGATCGATCAGACCCTCGAAGGTGTGCTGGTTGACCGCCGTCGCCACCGCCGACGAGGCGTTCGCCGGGTCGAACCCGCTAGAGAGGGTGAACGCGAGGGTGGTCTCGATCGACGTCTTCCCCCCGCTTCCCTCGACGGCGTTGGTCGAGGCCGGGCCGCCGCTGCAGGCGACCAGTCCGAGAGCGAGGGTTGCCGCGGTGGACGCGACGGCCAACGAACGGAACCGGCGCGGGGGGCGGCGCCGACTCTCCCTTGGCTCAACGGTGGTGCTCACGTAGCTGCCTCCATAGGCTCTTCATGCGCTCGCTTACCGCTCGCGCTGAGGGATTCGAAGATAATGGGGTCTGACGTCAGACATCTGATGCCGATATGGTGAGAGTGTCAGATCCGTGAACGAAGGGCAAGTGGCAGATGACGACCATTGACGCGTCCCCGCTACGCGGTGCGGAGCGCCCAGGTCCCCGCCGGCAGGAGGTGGGGGCCAAGATCAAGGAGTACATCCTGCGCAACCGTCTCAAGCCGGGAGACATTCTGCCCACCGAGGCGGAGCTGTGTGAGGCGGTGGGCGCGAGCCGCTCAAGCGTCCGCGAGGCCGTCAAGATCCTCTCTGCCCTCGACATCGTCGAGGTGCGGCACGGCCACGGCACCTTCGTCGGCCGCATGTCCCTCGCCGCCCTCGTGGAGGGCCTGACCTTCCGCGGGCTGCTCAGCGGCGAGGAGGACCATCACGTGCTGGGGCAGGTCGTTGACGTCCGGCAGACCCTCGAACAAGGGCTCGCAGCCCAGGTCATCGCCGTTCTCGACAGCGAGCACCAGGCCGCCCTCTCCACCCTCGCCGACGAGATGGAGAGTCTGGCCGCCCAGGGCAAGGACTTCCTCGACGTCGACCGGGCCTTCCACGTGAAGCTGCTGGAACCCCTCGGCAACGACCTGATCCTCCAGCTGACCGAGGCGTTCTGGCAGGTACAGGCCATCGTCGCCCCCACACTGCGGACCGAGCCGGAGGACCGGGTGATCACCGCCCATCGTCACCGGGCGATCGTGAACGCGATCGCCGCCGGCGACGTGGCGGACCTGCAGGCCGCCATCGCCGAGCACTACGCGCCCATACGGGCGAGCATCGCCCGCATCGCGCAGCCCTGAAACCGGCACCGCCACCGCCGTCGACGTTCGGCGGAACGCACGGCGAATGAGTGTCCATTGTGCTTAGTGCACATGAGACTGTCGCCGTACCCCGGTGATGCTGACCGTGCCCGCCCACCGGGCGCTCGTCCCGCATCCCGTGCTGCTCGCCGACCTGGCGTGCCCGCCAGTTGACGGCGTCCTTCCGGGTGCCACCGCGCCAGATGCGGGCCCGGGCGGTGGAACCGGAGAGCGCGTCGAGCGAAGTCTCCTTCGGGCAGGCGTCGTGACCGCGGCGTCCACACCGCTCCGCGTCGATCTATTGACGACCAGTGCGACGTCCGGTTAGCGTCCAGACGTCAGATATCCGACGTCTTATGCCTGACATCCCCCGTGCGCACCCCCGTCCCCCGGAAGGAATCCTGTGTCTCCTGTCCGAGCACTACCGCGCCGAATGACAGCGCTCCTGGCCGCTGTCCTCGGCGTGCTCGCGATCCTGCCCACCACGCCAGCTCACGCCGCCCCCGACGGTGTGAGCGCGACGGCCAGCGCCGACTGCACGACCGGCCGGCTCAACCTGCGGCTCACCAATGGCAGCACCACCGCGCAGACCTTCACCGTCACCTGGCCGGGCCGCACCAACTCGCCCTGGACCCGGACCGTCGCAGCCGGCAGCAGCAGCAACGAGCTGTACTGGACCCTCCCGGCGGGCACTGCCTACACGCTGCGCACGACCACCCCGACCGGGCTGGACGACACCTCCGCCGGCATCTTCCACTGTGGCACCGGCATGTCCGCGCTCAGCAGCTACGACTGCACGGCCGGCCGTCTCCAGCTCGCGCTGGAGAACCGCACCACCACCGCCCGGGACTTCACCGTCACCTGGGCCGGGCGCACCGGATCCCCGTGGACCCGCGCCATCGCCGCTGGCGGCAACTACCTGCACTACTGGACCGTCGGCGCGGGCACCGCGTACACCCTGCGGGTCACCGCTCCCGGTTTCGACACCACGGTGCGCGGCACCGCCGGGTGCGGCCTGACCGCCGGCACACCGCAGATGAACAGCACGGCGGTGCTGACCACCCAGAGCGTCATCCGCAACCTCAACGGCGCGAACGGCCGGTACGACGGAACGGCCGCCTCGGTCCGCATCCCGGGCATGGCCGTCACCAACAACGGCACCGTCATCGCCGTCGCCGACGCCCGGGTCAACGGCTCGTACGACCTGGGTGGCGGCACCAACAACATCCAGATCGCGATGACCCGCAGCACCGACGGTGGACGCAGCTTCGACCAGCCGCGCATCATCCACGCACCGGCCACCATCAGCGAGGGAGCGGGTGACCCCAGCCTGCTGGTGGACCGCAGCACCGGTGTCGTCTACTGCTTCTACACCTACTCCCCCAGGCCGGGCATCAGCTTCTGGTCCGGCTCCTCGGGTCTGAACACCGCCAACGACCCGAACAGCCTGCACCTGCAATACATCACCAGCCGGGACAACGGCGCCACCTGGAGCGCCCCGGTGGAGCTGAACCCGACGATCAAGCTGCCGACGTGGCAGCAGGCGTTCTTCTCCTCCGGGCACGGCATCCAGAGCAGCACCGGCCGTCTCATCCAGCCGTTCGTCTACCGGGACGGGGCCGGCCTCACCCAGACCGGCAACATCTACAGCGACGACCACGGCGTGACGTGGCGGCGCGGCGGACCGGCCGGCGGGAACATCAACGAGAGCAAGGCGATCGAGCGCGGCACCGGGGCGATCGTGCAGAACATGCGGCACAACAGCACCCGCAGCCGCTTCTACTCGACGTCGACCGACGGTGGCGTGACGTTCGGCACGGCCACGGCCAGCGCGGTGCTGACCGATCCGCTCTGCAACGCCGACGAGATCTCCTACCTGCGCCCGTCCGAGCTGGGCACGAACGGCGCGCCGGTACGCACCCGCACCGCGCTGTTCAGTAACAACGCGGCCCCGGCCGCGCGCAACGACCTCACCGTCCGGCTGTCCACCGACGACGGCGTCAGCTGGCCGGCTCGCGCCCTCGTCAAGCCGGGCGGTGCGGGCTACTCGACGATGGCCGTGCTGTCCGACGGGACGGTCGGCAA
The DNA here is from genome assembly GCF_049841475.1 of Micromonospora sp. DT15. Lineage (NCBI taxonomy): Bacteria > Bacillati > Actinomycetota > Actinomycetes > Micromonosporales > Micromonosporaceae > Micromonospora > Micromonospora sp. DT15. Next base: position 621,342 of record NZ_JBNCKJ010000001.1, on the reverse strand, counting down.
CCTGTACGAGGTGGGCAACACCGGTGGGATCTTCTTCGCCCGCTTCACCCTCGACTGGGTCAAGGGGGCCTGACCGGCAACCTTCCGCCCCCGGCGCCGGCACCACGCCGGCACCGGGGGCGGTCCCGTTGTCCGCTCAGCCGTCGAGGGTGCGGATCACCTCCGAGGTGTCCAGCCGGGGCAGACGTGTCGGCCCGGTGTGCGGGCCCGGGTGCCCGAGGTTGAGCAGGAGCAGCACCTCGTGCCGACCGTCGGGGAAGAACGTCCGCTGGACGCCCGCGACGTCGAAACCCGCCATCGGGCCGGCGGCGAGACCCGCCGCGCGGACACCGACGATCAGGTAGCCGATCTGCAAAGTGGCGCTGAATCGGGCCTGCTCGACGCGCGCCGCCCGGTCCGCCAGCCAGTCCCGGGCCTGCGGGCGGTGTGGGTACAGCTCGGGCAGCCGCTCGTGGAAGTCCACGTCGGCGGTGAGGATCGCGGTCAGCGGGGCCCTGGCCGTCTTGGCCCGGTTGCCGCTGGACAGGTACGGCAGCAGCAGGGCCCGGGACTCCGGCGAGCGCAGCAGCAGCACCCGCAGCGGCTGACCGTTGTACGCGGTCGGCCCGTACCGGATCAGGTCGTGGATCGCCGCGATCTGCGCGTCGGTGACCGGCTCGTCGGTGAACGTGTCGGCCGTACGGGCCGCCCGGAACAGCAGGTCCTGGGCGGCCCGGTCCAGCGCGAGCAGGTCGGCCGTGGTGGCTGCGCTCACGCTGGCGCAGCCGTGGTGTAGCCGCCCCGATGGTGCACCAGCGGGGCACCGTCACCGCCGTCGCCGAGCGCCAACGGCTCGGCGATCACCAGCGTGTGGTCGCCGGCCGGGACCCGGTGCACCACCCGGCAGAGCAGCCGGGCCAGCACCCCGTCGAGCAGCGGCACCCCGAACGGCCCGGACGTCCAGTCCGGGTACGCGGCGAACCGGTCGATGCCGCTGGTCGCGAAGACAGTGGCGGCCTCCCGCTGCCCGGCGCCCAGCAGGTGCACGGCGACGTGCTCGGCGCGGGCGAGCACCGGCCAGCTCGACGACGCCACCCCGAGGCAGAACGAGACCAGCGGCGGGTCCAGCGACACCGACGTGAACGAGGTCGCTGTGAAGCCCGCCCGGATGGGCGCGCCGATCCCACCCAGGCAGGCGGGGTCGGTGCCGCGGGCGACAGCGGTGACCACCGTGACGCTGCTGGCCTGCCGCCGCAGCAGAGCGCGGAACAGGTCCGGGTTCACCGGTCGCAGCTCGGCGATGTCCGCCGATGGGCGCTCCACGGTGGTCACGCCGGCACCAGGGTCGACGCGGCGTACGCGCTGGCCGGTCGGGGCAGGCCGTAGTGCTCGCGCAGCGTCCGACCGGTGTACTCGGTGCGGAACAGCCCACGGGAGCGCAGGACCGGCACCACGTGGTCGACGAAGTCGGCGAGCCCGCCGGGCAGGTGCGGCGGCATGATGTTGAACCCGTCGGCGGCACCCTGGGTGAACCACAGCTCGATCTGGTCGGCGATCTGCTCCGGCGTACCGGCGACGACACGGTGACCCCGACCGCCGCCGAGTCGACCGATCAGCTGGCGGATGGTGAGCTGTTCCCGGCGGGCCAGCTCGGTGACGAGTTGGTAGCGGCTCTGGTGGGCCTGCACGGTGCCGGCGGCCGGCAGCTCCGGCAGGGGCCCGTCCAGCGGCAGGCCGGTCAGGTCGATGCCCAGCATCCCGGAGAGCTGGGCGAGGGCGTAGTCGGGGACGATCAGCTGCTCCAGCTCGGCGGCGAGCGCCAGCGCCTCGGCCTCGGTGCCGCCGAGCACCGGCGCGATGCCGGGCAGGACCTTCACCAGGTCCGGGTCCCGACCGGCGGCGGCGACCTGTCGGCGCAGCTCGGCGTAGAAGCTCTGCCCGTCGGCGAGGGTCTGCTGCGCGGTGAAGACCGCCTCGGCGTAGCGGGCGGCGAAGGCGATGCCGTCCGGCGACGAGCCGGCCTGCACCAGCAGCGGTCGGCCCTGCGGCCCCCGGGGGATGTTCAGCGGGCCGCGGACCTGGAACTCCGGCCCGCGGTGCGCCACCTCGTGCACCCGGTCGGTGTCGGCGAACACCCCGGCGCCGGTGTCGAAGACCAGCGCGTCGTCCTCCCAGCTGTCCCAGAGCTTGATCGCCACGTCGACGAACTCGGCGGCCCGCCGGTAACGGTCGGCGTGTTCGGGGTGGCTGTCCCGGTTGAAGTTGACCGCCTCCCGCTCCTGGGCGGAGGTGACGATGTTCCAGCCGGCGCGACCGCCGCTGAGGTGGTCCAGCGAGGCGAACTTGCGGGCCACGTGGAACGGCTCGTTGTAGGTGGTGGAGACCGTCGCGATGAGACCGATGTGTTCGGTCACCGCGGCGAGCGACGCCAGCAGGGTCAGCGGTTCGAAGACGGCCTGGATGTTGTGCCGGGGGTTCGGCCCGACCGAGAGACCGTCGGCGAGGAAGAGCGAGTCGAGGGTGCCGCGTTCGGCGATCCGGGCCAGCTCCTGGAAGTGACGAACGTCGGTGACCCGACGCGGGTCGGTGCGGGGGTGCCGCCAGGCGGCCTCGTGGTGGCCGACGCCCATCAGGAACGCGTTGAGGTGCAGGGTGCGGGTCATTGGTGTCCGTCCTATCCGGCAGAGACGTCGACGCGCCAGGTGGAGAAGCGACGTTCGAGGGCGACGAGGAGCTGGTTGACGACCAGGCCGATGGCGGAGATCGTGATGATCCCGGAGTACATGTCGGCGATCGCGAAGTTGTACTGCGCGTAGTTGATGAGGTAGCCGAGCCCGGCCTTCGCGCCGACCATCTCGGCCGCGACAAGCACCAGGATCGAGTACGCCCCGGCGAGTCGGACGCCGGTGAAGATGGTCGGCACCGCGGCCGGCAGGATCACCTTCTGGAAGAGCCGCAGGTGGTTGAGCCCCATCGAGCGGGCCGACCGGATCAGCAGCGGGTCGACGCCCTTCACCCCGGCGATGGTGTTCAGCAGGATCGGACAGGAGCACGCGTACAGCACCAGGGCGATCTTGGAGGTCTCCCCCAGGCCGAGGATGAGCACGAACACCGGCAGCAGGGCCAGCGCGGCGGTGTTGCGGAACACCTCCAGCAGCGGGCTGAGCAACTCGGCGAGCGGCCGGTACCAGCCGATCAGCAGCCCGAGCGGAATGGCGGTGAGCACCGCCAGGCCGAGCCCGGCCAACGACCGGGTGAGGCTCGCGCCCACGTGCTCGGCGAGCTGCCCGCTGCGCAGCAACTCCCACCAGGCCACCAGCACCTCCGACAGCGGCGGCAGGAAGACCCGGTCCACCAGCCCGAGCCGGGGTGCGCCCTCCCAGATCGCGGCCAGCGCGAGAATCGCGACGCTGCGGTGCAGGGCCTTTCCACCCACGCCGAGCAGCCGACCGGCAAGGCCACCGGCACCGGGTCCGGCGGCGGCCACCGCGTCCGGCACGGCCGTCGGGGCCGCCAGCCGGGTGGGACGTTCGGCGATGTCAACCAACGCGGGCCTCCTCGGTGTGGGCCGCCGCCGGCGCCGCGCGCCGCGCGTCCGCTCCGGCGACGACGGGAGTACGAGCACCAACTGTTCCGGTGTGGGCGGTGCGGCTGCCGGTGGCGCTCTCGGCTGCCTGGGCGGCCCGCACCTCGTCACGCAGCAGGGTCCAGATCTGGTGGCGGTGGTGGCGGAACGCGTCGGTGGAGCGCACGTCCTCGACCGCGTCCCGGTCGCCGAGGTCGATGTCGATGACCTGTTTGAGCCGCCCGGGCCGGGACGTCAGCACCGCCACCCGCTGACCCAGGTAGACGGCCTCGTCGATGCCGTGGGTGATGAACACGATGGTCTTGCCGGTGCGGGCCCAGATGCGCACCAACTCGTCCTGCAACGAGTCGCGGGTCTGCGCGTCCAGTGCGGCGAACGGCTCGTCCATCAGCAGCACGTCCGGGTCGTACGCGAGGCTGCGGGCGATGGCCACCCGCTGCTTCATCCCGCCGGACAGCTCGTGCGGGTAGCGGTCGGCGAAGCCGCGCAGGCCCACCAGGTCGAGGTGGTGCTCGATCAGGGCGGCGCGATCGGCGCGGGGCACCCCCTTGGCCTCCAGGCCGAACGCGACGTTGCCGGCGGCGGTGCGCCAGGGCAGCAGCGCGTACTGCTGGAAGACGATGCCCCGGTCCAGGCCGGGACCGGTGACGGGCCGACCGTCGACGAGCACACGTCCCGCGGTCGGCTCGGTGAGCCCGCCGAGCAGGTCGAGCAACGTGGACTTGCCGCAGCCGCTGGGGCCGACGACGACCAGAAACTCGCCGGGGCGTACCCCGAGGGTGACCTCGTCCAGCGCGGTGACCGCGCCGGCGCCACCACGCCGGCTGGCGCGGACCGGGAAGGTCTTGCTCACGCGATCAAAGAGGATCTTGTCGGTGCTCACGCGTTCCCCCCGTCCACGAAGGGGTTGAACCGGTTGGTGTAGATGTCGCCGGGCTTCGGACGGTCGCCCTTGAGCTCGCCCTCGGCGGCGAGCCAGTCGATCCAGGTGGCGAACTCCTGCTCGCCGATCACACCGCCACGGCCGGCGACGCCACTGCTCTTCCAGTACGCGACCAGCGACGGGTCCTCGTTGCGGCCGCGCTTGCCGATGATGTCCCGCATCCGGGCGACCACTGTCTCCCGGGGTTGGGTGCGGGCCCACTCGATGGCCTTGCCGACCCCGGTGACGAACGCCTTGACGGTCTCCGGGTTGCGCTTGATGAAGTCGTCGCGGAAGACGTAGGTGCCGCCGCTGAAGGCGCCGAGCAGCTCGTAGTCGGTGAAGATGGTGCGGATGCCGCCACCGGCGACCGCCTTGTCCCGGATCACCCCACCGAGCACGGCGACGTCGATCTGCCGCTGCCGCAGCGACTGCTCGGTGTTGACAGGTGGCAGGGCGACCAGCTCGACCTGCTTGATCTCGGCGGGGGTGAGCCCGCCACGGGCGAGCCAGGTCTTGAGCACGGCCTCGGCGTGCGCGCCGAGGGTGTTCATGCCGACCTTCTTGCCGATCAGGTCACGGGGGCCGCGGACCGGGCTGTCGTCGAGCACGTAGTAGCCCTGGAAGGTTTGCGCGTCCGAGCCGTAGTAGCTGACCACGGCCGTGATCGGGGCGTTGGCGGCGGCGAGCTTGACGATGGCGCCGTTGAACGCGCCGCCGAAGTCGCTCTGCCCGGTGGCCGTGGCCTGGATGTCCTGCGGACCGCCGGTGACGTTGCCGATCCAGTTGAGCTTGACGTCGCCGAGGTAGCCGAGGTCGGCGGCGAGTTCGGGGAGGGTGACCTGGCCGACCGAGCCCTGGTAGCGCAGCTCGCTGGCCTGGGCGCCGTCGGCTGCCGCGTCACCGCCGCAGCCGGCGGTGGCGGTGAGCACGACCAGCGCGGCAACGGCGGCGAGGGTACGCAGAATGGCACGACGGGGTGGGGACATGAGGAGTCTCCTGATCTGTCCACGATGGGAGCGGGGACGCCCGGATGAGGGCGTGCGGGCACGCTGCTCCGCGTTGAGCGGGCGGGCGGTGGGAGTGCGGCGCTGGAGCCGAGCCGGATGGACCGGTCAGCTCAACAGAGCGCGCTCGCGTGCCGGACCAGGTCGACGTGCACACGAGCGGTGAGGAGAAGCTCATCCCGCTGCGACATGACCCCATGCTGCCCGGGATCGGAACGAGCGGTCAACGGCCTTCCAGAAGATGAGACTTCTATCGCTGACGATGTTACGAAGCGCCTCGGCCAGCGTTTACCGTGCCGCAACACCTATCTGTTGGATAGAGATTGCGATGCCCGCTGGGCGACTGTCCAGGACGGACGGCGAGAGGGTTTCAACAGTCGCCGGTTCGGGAATGTTCGATCTCGACACGGCAGGGAACGGTGACGAGGGGAGACCTCCGATGGGCCTCATGTTTCGCAAGCGCAAGAAGTACGGTCCGATCATCCTGAACTTCACCGAGAACGGCTTCTCCTCGTGGAGCATCAAGATCGGTCGCTGGTCCTGGAACTCCAAGGCGCGTGCGCACCGGGTCGACCTGCCGGGTCCGCTCTCCTGGAAGCAGGACAAGTCCCGGTCGTAATCATCCCGGGAGTCGAGCGGGGTGCCGGTGATTCACCGGCACCCCGCTCGGCGTCTGCGCACCCCCCTCCAGTTCCCTGGGTTAGGGGGTTGCTCTGATGGTTTCGTCGCCGGCGAGGCGGCCCGTTTCGCGGTCGCGGCTCAGGACGCCGGCGTCGAGCAGGGTGGTGAGGGCGCGGTTGGCGTCGGCGGCACGGTAGACGGTCGCGGCGAGGGTGTGCCGGCGTAGCTCGGTGACCTGCCGTGGCCCGCCCGCCCGCAGCTCGGCCAGCAACTCGTGGGCCAGCGGTTCGAGGTCGGGGTCGTTAACCACGTCGACAGTCGTGCCGGTCGGGTCGAGTGGGTCGCGGAAGCGTACGTCGAACTGCGCGCCGACCGCCCAGAGCGCGTCGCGCACCGCCTCCAGACTCCGGTCGGAGCGGCTGCCGAACGCGACGACACCGGCAGCCTCCCCGTCGGGCAGCACCGGCGCCACCTCGGCGACCAGGGGAAAGCCGGCGGAGGCGAGCACGTCTCGGGCGCTGTCTCCGGTGTGCAGCAGCAGCTCACCGGTCCGGCCGTTGGCTGCGGCGGTGAGCACCTTCGGCGTCACCGCGCCGGGCAGGTCCACGAAGGAGAACAGCGGCGCGCCGGCCGCCCCGGCGGCCTTCACCGCGACCGGCAGCCGGTAGGCGTCGCCGGGCAGCAGGTGCACGGTGACCTCGGCGGGCAGCTCCGCCTCGATCGGGCCGAGCCGGGTCGGTAGCTCCGGCGCGCCGTCGGCCAGCACCAGCACCGTCACCTGCCGGCCGCGCACCTGGTCGCCGTGTCCGCCGACCAACCGGAGCGCGGCCTCGGCGGCTGCCGCGTCGACCCCGGCGAGCGCGACGGTGGCCCGCCGGGAGCGGTGCAGGGCCGCGGGCAGCCAGGTCGTCAACTGGCGGACCAGCAGCTCGCGGAGGAAATCATTGGTCCGGTCGGTCGGCATCGGTCCGTTCTACCCTACGAGCGGTCAGACCGGGACGGAGATCCCCACCCCGCCCCGGGTCTGCCCGCCGTAACGCTGCCGCTCGGCGTTCAGGTCGAGCCGACCGATCTGCTTGCGGGCGGCCAGGGCGGTGTCGTCGAGCAGGTCGGCCGGGATCAGCCAGACCACCTCGAACTCCAGGCCGTCCGGGTCCTTGCCGTAGAGGCTCTTCGTCGTGCCGTGGTCCGAGGTGCCGGCCAGTGCGCCGGCCGCGGCGAGCCGCTCGGCGGTGGCGGCCAGCTCGTCGAGCGTGTCCACCTCCCAGGCGAGGTGGTAGAGGCCGACGGTGGACCGGCCGGCGGTGGACCGACCGGCGCCGGCGCCGATCTCGAAGAGCCCGAGGTCGTGGTCGTTGGTGGAGTCGGGGGCCTGGAGGAAGGTGGCGCCCCGGAAGCCGTCCGGGGTCATCGCCACCGGGCGGAAGCCCAGCACGTCGCTGTAGAACGCGACGCTGCGGGCGAGGTCACTGACGTAGAGGACCGCGTGGTTGAGCCGGTGGATACCCATGACCCGAGAGTAGCGCGGTTTAGTTGAGCATTCAACTACCGGGGGTATGATGGCGGTCATGACCCGCTGGTTGGACCCCGACGAGCAGCGCACCTGGCGCGCGTACCTCACCGCCTCCAGGGTGCTGATGGACACTCTCGACCGCGAGCTGCAACGCGACGCGGGCATGCCGCACGCGTACTACGAGATCCTGGTCCAGCTCTCCGAGGCCCCTGGTCGTCAACTGCGCATGAGCCAGTTGGCGCAGGCCGCGGGGTCGTCCCGCAGTCGGCTCTCGCACGCCGTGGCCCGGCTGGAGGCCGCCGGCTGGGTGCGCCGCGAGGACTGCCCCACCGACCGGCGCGGGCAGATCGCGCTACTCACCGAGGAGGGTTTCGCCACCCTCGCGGCCGCCGCACCCGGCCATGTCGAGGGGGTACGCCGACACCTGTTCGACGCGTTGAGCCCCGCCCAGGTCGATCAGCTACGCCGGATCAGCGAGACCCTGGCCGAGCATATGACCGGATCCTGACCAATCGACACCGGCGCGGGTCTTGTACTTACCGTCGTCGGATGAGCACGATGGGGCGTGTCTTCCGGCTTCGGTGAACTGACTGATCAGGCGCACCACCTCGTGTCCTCCGGCGATCTTGCCGGCGCACAGCAACTGCTGTCCGACGCGCTCACCGACGCCGACCCCCGCCCGGCCAACGCCACGCCCGAGCTGGCCGAGGCGGCCAGCCTTCAGGCGCGGGTGCTGATCGCCCTCGGCGAGCCGCACTCGGCCCGGGGGTGGGCCGCCTTCGCGTACGCGGCCACCACCCGCCTGCACGGCCGCGCCGACCCGCGCACGGTGGCTGCGGCGGCGACTCTGGCCGCTGTGCTGCACCGGGTCGGCAGCCACTCCCGGGCGGCGCGGCTCTACCAGGAAGTCATCATCGAGCTGACCGCACAGGACGGCCCGGAGTCACTGCGGGTGCTCGCCGCGCACGCCGACCTGGCCACCGTCGAATACGCGCGGGGCCAGTGCACTGTGGCCCGCGACCGCCTCCAGGACGCCTGGGAGTTGCACCGCGAGGTGTACGGCGACGGCCACCCCAGCGGCATCAAGATGCTGGCGCGGCTCGGGGCCATGCAGCGCGACTGCGGGCAGTTCGCCGAGGCACACGACAACCTGGCGCTCGCCCGCGAGCTGTGCCGGCAGCACCTGCCCGCCGACGACCCGCTGGCCACCCAGGTGGCGGCCCTGGCCCGGGCGGCGGCCAATCCCGACCACGCCTGCGCCGACAACCCGCCAACAGCTCGGGACACTCCGGTCGTGCCGGCCGCCCGCGTCCCACCGCCCGACGACGGGCCAGCCGAATCCGGCTACCACCCGCAGGCAGCCGCGGCCCACCACGCCGGAGCGGTGCCGAACCCCCGGCTGCCCTCCGACGAGGCGGTCGGATCGATCGGCAGCAGGTGGTCGCCCGAACCGGCGGACGACCCCTCGCCCCACCCCACCGACCCGTCGGTGCCCCCGTCGGTGGTCGGGTTGGCCGGCGGCACGGAGGAGCAGCCCGGGGTGTACCGGCTGCACCGCACCGCCGACCCGTACGGGTCGCACGCCCTGAACCCGCCGTCCGACCAGAACCCGCCGTCCGACCCGTACGCCCGGCCCGACCCGTACGCGCAGGTCGAGCCGTACACGCCGTCGCGGCTGTTGCCGGTGCCCGTGCACCGCGCGCCGCCGGAGCAGCGCAACCGGCTGGTACCGGTGCTGGTGGCCGGTGTGGTCGTGGTGCTCCTCGGTGCGGCAGCGGTGATCGCCGGGGTGGCCCGGGTCGACGGCGACGACGAACCGACCCCGCCGCCAGCCAGCGCCTCCCCCACGGCCAGCGCCTCGGCAAGCACCGCGCCCGCCCCGGGCGGCACGGCACCCACGTCGGCTGCTGCCGCGGCCCCGCCCGGCACTCCACCCAGCGCGGTGACCCTGCGCGACACCCGGGACAGCATCGCGCTGAACTGGACCTACCCGGCTGGCGGCGAGGGTCCGGTGGTCATCGCGGGCGGCCGCACCGGCCAGGCCCACAACATCTTCGCGACGCTGCCCGCCGGCACCACCAGCTTCGTCATCTACGCGCTCAACCGCACGAACGACTTCTGCTTCACCGTCGCGGTCGCCTGGTCCACCGACACCGTGGCCCGTTCCAAGCAGGTCTGCACCCGCCGCCGCTGACCCGCCAGCCTCTGCCCCGCCAGCTACGCCCCGCAGACCTCACTCAGCGTGGGCTACCCGTTGGCGGGCCCGCCGTGACACGCCGTCACACCCGACGCCCCGCCCACAACTCCGGCCCAGGCTTTGCTCTGCTTACCTATATGCACCACTTGGGATGAGCAGCTAAAACGTCGCAACTGCCGCTACAACACGCATCGGCGATGATCACGTTGCGTAGCTGTCGCATCCGCGGGTGCAGAGCAAAGGGGCATCGGTGGGCGGTTGGGGGGAGGACGCCGTCACGGACCGTCTACCTGTGGCCGTCCTCGGCTGGCAACGCTGGCAGCAGCAGGCACACCCGCAGGCCTCGCTGCTCCGGCGCGTCGGTCAGGGTGATGCTGCCGCCCGCGCGTCGGACCAGCTCCCGGACAATGGCCAGCCCCAGGCCAGCGCCCCCGTCGTCGCGGGCCCGTCCGTCATCCAGCCGGGTGAACCGGTCGAAGACCCGCTCCCGGTCCGCCACCGCGATCCCCGGGCCGTCGTCGGTCACCGTCACCAGGTGGTACGCCCCGACGCCGGGCCCGAGCCCCGCCCCCGCCGTCGACATCGCGCCGGCCATCGACATCGCCTCGCCCAGCGACGTCGCCTCGGCCGCGAGCACGACGCTGCCGTGCGCGTGCCGTACCGCGTTGTCGACCAGGTTGGCCAGCACGCGACGCAACTCCTCGACGGTGCCGATCGTCCAGAGCGGGCCCGTCGGCGGCGTCACCCGCACCGGCGGCGACGGGTAGCGGGCGGCAACCTCGGTCAGCAACGCGCCCAGCTCCACCGGGCCGGTCCCCCGGATCGGCGGAGTCTCGTCCAGGCGGGCCAGCAGCAGGAGATCGTCGACCAGGCGGCTCAACCGCTCGGTGTCGGCGAGCAGGTTGGCCGTCACCGCCGTCCAGTCCGTCCGGTCGGCGAGGTGCTGGGCCACCTCCAGCTCCGTCCGGATGTTGGTCAACGGGCTGCGCAGCTCGTGCGCGGCGTCGGAGACGAAGGCCCGCTGCCGGACGCGGGCGGACTCCAGCCGGCCCAGCATGCCGTTGAGGGTGACCGCCAGACGGTGGATCTCGTCGGCCGACGCCGGCACCGGCAGCCGGCCGGCGCCGGCCCTCCCGGTGATCTCCTCGGCACCTCGACGTAACGCCTCGACCGGCCGCAGGGTGGCCCCCACCACCCGCCACGCCACCCCGGCCAGCACGGCCACCAGCAGCGGGAACGCCACCAGCAGGATGGTCCGGACCACGTGGGTGCTGTGCCGCACGTCGGCCATCGAGCGGGCGACCAGCACGGTGAGCGGGTCGGCCGCGGTGCCGGCGGGTACGGCGACCACCCGGACCGGGCCGACGAGCCCGACCCGCTCGGCCGGCACCTCAAGCCGCTGCCGACCGTCGCGGTTCAGCCGCTCCGGGCGGACCATCGGCACCAGACGGTCGGCGTCGATCGAGGCCGCCCGGATCCGTCCCTGCCCGTCGACGACCTGCACGCGGACCTGTCCGCCGGCCACCGGCAGCGGGTCGGGCAGCGCGTCCTCGGCGGCGAGCAGGGCGACCGCGTCGGCGGTGCGGAACGCCTCGGTGTCGACAGTGCGCTGGAGCACGAAGCCGAGCGCGCCGAGCAGCACCACCCCGCCCACGGCCAGCCCGATGGTGAGACCGACCACACCGATCGCCATGAGTCGCCCGCGCAGTCCGAGGACCGGCATCCAGCCGGGCCTGACCCGACGGGTGGTGGCCGGGCCTTCGGCGGTCACGTCGCCAGCCGGTAGCCGGCACCCCGGACCGTCTCCAGCCGGTCCCGGCCGAGCTTGCGGCGCAGGTAGCCGACGTACACCTCGACGGCGTTCGGCGCGGTCTCCAGGCTGGCGTCCCAGACGTGGTCCAACAACTCGACCTTGGAGACGACCTGGCCCGGCCGGCGCATCAGGTAATCCAGCAACGCGAACTCCCGCGCGGTCAGCGCCACCTCGGTGTCCGCCCGGGTCACCCGTCGGCGGGCCGGATCCAACCGCAGGTCACCGACGGCGAGGACGGTCGGGCGCTCCGGCGCGCCCCGACGCAGCAGGGCCCGGAGCCGGGCCAGCAGCACCACGTACGAGAAGGGTTTGGTCAGGTAGTCGTCGGCGCCGCAGTCGAGGCCGTCGGCCTGGTCGTACTCGCCGTCCTTGGCGGAGAGCATCAACACCGGAAGCCAGTGCTGTTCCGCGCGCAGCCGCCGGACCAGCTCGTACCCGGAGAGGCCGGGCAGCATCACGTCGAGGATCATGGCGTCGTACCCGCCGTGCCGGGCCGCGTCCAGGCCCGCCGGGCCGGTCGTCGCCACGTCCACCGCGAACCCCTCCGCCTGGAGACCCCGTTGCAGGGCAGCCGCCAACCGGGCCTCGTCCTCCACCACCAGCACCCGCACAGCTCAAGGGTGCCACCCGGGTCAATCGGAGCGGTTTGGTGTCCTCAGCGCGTTCACAGCACGGACGAGGCAAGATGGCCGCAGGAGGTGCCACCATGTCCGTCCTGAGAAGCCGTCCCGTCCTTCGCTGGCTGGTTCCGGCCACCGCGGCCGTCGCCGTTATCGGCGGTGGCGCGGCGATCGGCACGTTCGCCGCCGAGGCCGAGCCGAGCCTGCCGCCCCGAAACGCCGCTCAGCTCCTGGTCGACCTGCAGACATCCCGGCTGGAGGGGCTGTCCGGGACCGTCGTGCAACGCGCCGACCTCGGCCTGCCGTCCCTCGTCGGGCTGGTTCCCGGCAACGAGCTGACCACCCTGCTGACCGGCACCCACACCCTGCGCGTCTGGTATTCCGGGCCGGACAAGCAGCGGGTCGCGCTGATGGACACGCTGGGCGAGCAGGACATCATCCGCAACGGCCAGGACCTGTGGACGTGGCAGAGCCGCAGCAACACCGCCACCCACCGCACGCTGGGCGGCGACGCCGGAGCCTGGAAGCCCGCGCCGGAACCGGCAGCGAGCCTGCCCTCCACCCCGCAGCAGGCCGCCGACCTGGCGTTGAACGCGATCGACCCGAGCACCGAGGTCAGCGTGGGCCGGTCGGCGACCGTCGCCGGACAGGACGCGTACGAGTTGGTGCTCCAGCCGCGCGACCAGGCCTCCCTGGTGCACCAGCTGCGGATCGCCATCGACGCCAAGCAGCACGTGCCGCTGCGCTTCGAGGTGCTCGCGAAGGGCAGCGACCGGCCGGCGTTCGAGGTGGCCTTCACCCAGGTCGACTACCGCCGCCCGGACGCCGACCAGTTCCGCTTCAACCCGCCGCCCGGCGCGACTGTCGACGAGGAGAAGGCCGAGCGCCCGACGGGCAAGCCCGGTCACGTCGAGCCGGCGGGTGACCCGCAGGTCCGCACTGTGGGCGACGGCTGGACGACAGTGCTGGTCGGCCGCCTCGACGGGGCCGGTGCCGACCGGAAGCCCGCCCCGAAGCAGGCAACTCCCCCGGCGGGAGCCGGGCCGGACCTGGACATGTCGAAGCTGCTCGGCGGGTTGCCGGCGGTCAGTGGTGACTGGGGCAGCGGTCGGCTCCTCACCAGCAAGCTGTTCAGCGTGCTGCTCACCGACGACGGCCGGGTGCTCGCCGGAGCGGTGACTCCGGAGCGGCTCTACGAGGCCGCGCGCGGCTGATCTCCGCGGTGTTCGCGCCGGGTCGACCTCACGGTCGGCCCGGCGCTTCGCTGTGGGTCAGCCCGGGTCAGGAGACGCCGAGGGCGCTGAGATACGCGTCGGCGAGGACCGCGTGGCCGGGCAGGTACGGGTGGACCCGGTCGTCGGCCCAACGCGTCGCCGGACTCACCGCCAGCACCCGGTCGAACGCCGCCTGGTTGGGCACGTGCACCGCGTCGAACTCGGTCGCCAGCCCCGCCATGACCGCCGCGTACCGGTCAGTGTCAGCGCGCTGCGGGACGCTCCGGTCGGGCTCGATGAAAAACGGGTCACCGAGGATCAGTCGGCAGCCGGTCGCGTCGACCGCCCGACGCAGCAGGTCGCGCAGCGTGCGCTCGTACTCCTCGATGCCGACTGCCTCATCGGGCCGGTCACCGTAGTGCCGCCAGATGTCGTTGATGCCGATCAGCACCGCGAGCCAGTCGGGGCGCTCGGCGATGGCGTCGTCGTCCCAGCGGGCGGCCAGGTCCCGCACCGTGTCGCCGCCCACACCCCGGTTGACCCATTCCAGCTCCAACTCCGGGTGCCGCGCGTCGACCAGGGCCCGCACGAGACTCACATATCCGCTGCCGTAGGGCGCGGCGACGTCACGTCGACCACAATCGGTGATGCTGTCCCCGATGAAGACCACCCGTTGGCCGGTCCGCAGGATCATCTGCCGTCACCTCGCGATCACCGGCGCGCCGGACCGCCCGGCTTGGTGAGAACCGGCGGAACGCGCTATCTTCAACAGTTCGAAGGCACAAAAAAGAACGGCTAAAAGCCGTTCCTGCAAAGGATTCTAATCTTTAGGGAGACGGCTTGTCAAGGCACTCCGGCGGTTCCGGCGAATTGCCGCTCGACGACGAGATCGGTCGCGAGCAGGAGTACGTCTCGATGCTCTACAACCGGCTGGACCAACTGCGTCAGCAGGCCGCCCACCGGCTCACCGCCGAGCTGCACAACACCGGCGGCACCCTCCAGGACCGCTCGCAGCGCGACAGCTCGGTAGCGATGTACGCCGATCAGGTCGAACAGTTCTCCGCCGTGGAGAACGGGCTCTGCTTCGGCCGTCTCGACGGCGACGACGACTCCCGCCGCTACATCGGCCGGATCGGCATCTTCGACACCAGTGGTGACTACGATCCGCTGCTGATGGACTGGCGGGCACCCGCCGCCCGGCCGTTCTACCTCGCCACCGCCGCGAACCCGCAGGGCGTACGCCGTCGCCGGCACCTGCGTACCCGGCAGCGCAAGGTGACCGGGCTCAACGACGAGGTGCTCGACATCGACACCGCCTCCCCCGGCGCCCACGAGGAGCTGACCGGTGAGGCGTCGCTGCTCGCCGCGCTCAACGCGGGCCGTACCGGCCGGATGCGCGACATCGTCGAGACCATCCAGGCCGAGCAGGACGAGGTCATCCGCGCGGAACTTCCGGGCGTGATGGTGGTCCAGGGCGGCCCCGGCACCGGCAAGACCGCTGTCGCGCTGCACCGGGCGGCGTACCTGCTCTACACGCACCGGCGGGAACTCTCCAGCCGTGGCGTGCTGCTGGTCGGCCCGAACGCGACCTTCCTGCGCTACATCTCCCAGGTGCTGCCGACGCTGGCCGAGACCGGCGTGCTGCTGCGTACCCAGGGTGATCTCTTTCCCGGGGTGAGCGCCCAACGGACCGAGCCGGCCGAGACCGCTGCGCTCAAGGGCCGGGCGGTGCTGGCCGAGGTGTTGGCGCTGGCCGTACGGGATCGGCAGTGGGTGCCGGACGAGCCGCTGGAAATCGAGGTCGAGCGGGAGACGCTGACCCTCGACCCGGAGATCGTTCGCGCGGCCCGGGATCGGGTCCGCCGCGTCGACCGACCGCACAACCTGGCCCGCGCGCTGTTCGACGTGGAGATCGTGCACGCGCTCGCCGACCAGGTGGCCGAGCGGATCGGCGCCGACCCGCTCGGCGGGGACAACCTCCTCGACGAGGCCGACCGCGCCGAGATCCGGCGCGAGCTGCGCGAGGAGACGGAGATCCAGGCCGCCCTGGACCGGCTGTGGCCGGTGCTCACCCCGCAGCAACTGCTCGCCGACCTGTACGCCGACCGGGACCGGATCGCCGCCGCCGCGCCGATGCTCGGCGAGGACGAGCGGGCGCTGCTGCGCCGCGAGCGCGGTAGCTGGACGCCGGCCGATGTCCCGCTGCTGGACGAGGCCGCCGAACTGCTCGGCGAGGACGAACGCGCCGCCGCCGCCCGGCGGGACCGCATCCGGATGATGGAACGGGAGTACGCCGAGGGCGTGCTCGAGATCGCCAAGGGTTCCCGCTCGATCGACGTCGAGGACGAGGCCGAGGGCGGTGAGATCCTCGGCGTGACCGACCTGATCGACGCGGATCGACTGTTGGAGCGGCAGGAGGAGGCCGACCGGCTGACCACCGCGCAGCGCGCCGCCGCCGACCGCACCTGGGCGTTCGGCCACGTGATCGTGGACGAGGCGCAGGAGCTCTCGCCGATGGCCTGGCGGCTGCTGATGCGCCGCTGCCCGAGCCGGTCGATGACGATCGTCGGCGATGTGGCACAGACCGGCGCGCTGAGCGGCACGCCATCGTGGGCGGACGCCCTCGCCCCGTACGTCGAGCAGCGGTGGCGGCTCACCGAGCTGACGGTCAGCTACCGCACTCCGGCCGAGATCATGGCGGTCGCCGCCGACGTACTGGCCGAGATCGACCCGGCACTGCGTCCGCCGCGCTCGGTGCGGGAGAGCGGCGTACCGCCGTGGGACCGGGCGGTCCCCGACGGTCGGTTGGCGGCGGAGTTGGTCGCCGAGGCCACCCGGGAGGCGGCCGGGTTCAGCGAGGGGCGGCTCGGGGTGCTCGTGCCGGCCGGCCTGGTGGGTGAGTTGGGTGCGGCGGTGACCGCCGCCCTGCCGGAGGCTGCCGTCGGCGAGCATCCGGAGCTGGAGAGCCGGGTGGTGGTGTTGACAGTCGCCCAGGCCAAGGGGTTGGAGTTCGACTCGGTGCTGGTGGTCGACCCGGACCGGATGGTGGCCGAGTCCCCCCGCGGACGCAGCGACCTCTACGTGGCCCTGACCCGCGCCACCCAACGCCTAGGAGTCCTCCGCCCAACCCCAACCCCCGCCCCAACCCGCTGAGTCGATCATGAGGTTGACGTGGACTGTGATCTTCCACAGCCACGTCAACCTCATGATCACGCCGCCAAGGGGGGCGGTGGGTCGGTGGGGTTAGTCGGTTGATTTGTCCTTGATGGACTTTGCTGGGGCGGTCGCCGAGGTTGACTGGTCGCTGGTGCCGCCGCCCATCGGGGTGCTCAGGCCGCCGGTCGTGGCATCGCCGGTGGTGGTCGGTGCGACAGTGCCCGGGTGTCGCTCCGGTTGCCGGGCCACCCGCCGTACGCTCGCCGGCCCGGCAGTGCCACCGGTGGTGGTCACCGCGCCCTGCCCACCGACGGGGCCACCGTCGCGCAGCACCTGTGGGTCGATCCGTTCCTTCGCCGGGTCGAACGGGTCATCGCGCTGGATCTGACTCTCCACATCGGTGCGGGGCACCGTCACCTCGTCGAGGGCGCCCTTGCCGTACACACCGCCGGCGATCCGATCCTCGGCCTCGCGGGCGGCGTCCTGCCGCATGTCGTCCTCACGCACGTCCATCACCTCGCAGAAGCTGTGGAACTGACTGCGTGCCCGACCATCGGCCGACCAAACCCGGCGTGACCGGGAGGTCGTCCACGGCGGTTCACCGTCACGCCGTCCGCTGGCCGCCTGCCCGCAGCCCGAGATGTCCATGCTGTCCCGCGACCGGTGGGAGATGCCCGCCGGCAGGAGGGGATGACAGCGTGCGCACAGTACACCGTACCGCCGTCGCTGCGCTGGTGGCCGCGACGGTGACGACCGGGCTCGCGGTGCCCGCTCAGGCGAAGCCACGACCGGACCGGACATTCGACGTGCAGGCCCACCGGGGCGGCCTCGGGCTGCGGGTGGAGAACACCCTCGCCTCCTTCGGCAACGCCCTCCAGCTCGGGGTGAGCACCCTCGAACTGGACGTGCAGATCACCGAGGACGGTCAGGCCGTGGTCACCCACGACCGGAAGGTCACCGGCACCAAGTGCGTCGACACCGCTCCGGTGACGCCCGGCGACCCGGAGTTCCCGTACGTCGGGAAGTACATCAACACGCTCAGCCTGGCCCAGGTGCGTTCGCTCGACTGCGGGTCGAAGACGCTGTCGGACAAGCCCGGTCAGGTCGCCGTCCCCGGTGCCCGGATGCCGCTGCTGCGTGAGGTCTTCGCGCTGGTCAACCGCTACCGGGCCAAGGACGTGACGCTCAACGTCGAGACCAAGGTCGAGGCCGGCGCGCCGACCGAGACCGCCCCCCGCGAACAGTTCGTCCGGGTCACCGCGGGCGAGATCCGCGCCGCCGGGCTGCTCAAGCAGGTCACCATTCAGAGCTTCGACTGGGGCGCGCTGATGCGCATGCGTCAGGTCGAGCCGAAGCTGCCGCTGGTCGCGCTGACCAACTACGACTTCCTCCAGACCGGTCAGCCGGGTGCGTCGCCGTGGCTGGGCGGGTTGGACATCGACGACTTCGGCGGCGACCCGATCACGGCGATCCGCAGCTTCGGCGCCAGCGCTTTCTCGCCCGTGCACGGCATGCCGCAGAACGGCACTGTCACCGACCCGGGCTACAAGCCGTACGTCACGAAGGAGATGGTCGCCCAGGCGCACCGCTACGGGATCAAGGTGATCCCGTGGACGGTCGACGACGTGCCGACCATGACCAAGCTGATCGACGACGGTGTGGACGGTCTCATCACCGACTACCCGGACCGGTTGCGGGGCGTGCTGGCCCAGCGCGGTTACCGGCTGCCGAAGGCGTACGCCGCGCCGTTCGACATCCAGGCGCACCGGGGCGGTCGGGCCACCCGGTCGGAGAACACCCTGCCGGCGTTCGCGAACGCGCTGTCCAACCGGGCCATCTCCACGCTGGAGCTGGACACCAACGTGACGGCCGACGGCAAGCTCGTGGTGCTGCACGACCGCACCGTCAACGGGTCGCACTGCGTCGACACCAAGCCGGTGCGCCGCGGTGACCCGAAGTTCCCGTACGTGGGCAAGCCGGTGCACGAGTTGACCCTGGCACAGCTCAAAACAGTGGACTGCGGCACGAAGACGCTGCCCGAACTGCCCGCCCAGATGCCCGCTCCCGGTGCCCGGATCCCGACCCTCGACGAGGTATTCGCCCTGGTGAAGGCGAGTGGCCGCACCGACATTGGCATGAACATCGAGACGAAGATCAGCCCGGTGGTGAACGACACCGAGCCGTACCGCAGCTTCACCCGCAAGCTCGTCGACGCGATCCAGCGGGCCGGCGTCACCAGCCGGGCCACCATCCAGTCGTTCGACTGGCGCACCATCACGTACGCCCGGCAGCTCGACCGGCGGATCGGCACTGTCGCCCTGGTCTGGCAGTACGGCCCGGCCGAGTGCGCGACCCTCGCCGACGAGTGCTCGCTGGAGGCGGTCTACGGCAACCCGTCGGTGAAGAGCCCCTGGACCGGTGGGCTGGACTGGTGGAAGTACCAGGACCTCGGCAAGCTGACCCGGGCCGCGGGCGCTGGCACGGTCTCCGCCAACTGGCAGGTGCACGACCCGAAGCAGGGCACTGTCGCCTCGGCCGACTGGTACCTGCGGGAGAACCCGGCATACTTCCACGGACCGGACGTCCGGACCCTTCAGACGCGCGACAAGCTGAAGGTGATCCCGTACACCGTCGATGACGCCACCGTGATGCAGCGGGTCATCGACCTGGGCGTCGACGGCATCATCACCGACGACCCGGGCCTTCTGGTGAGCGTGGCGATGCGCAACGGCCTGCGCTGACCTGCCGACCAGGCGATCGCCGGCCGGGTTTTTCCGGCCGGCGATCGGTGTTACCTGCTCCGGGGCCTCGGGTAGTCGGGGGTTGTCCCCGCCACGAAAGCGAACCGTGCCGTGGCCGAAACGCGGTAGCGGGGCGAGGGAATGCAGGTACGACTCATCGCATCCTGAGGAGGACCAGATGAGCACGCAGGCTGCTTCCACCCGGCCGATGAACCGGCCCATGAACGACCCGCAGAACCCCGCTCAGATGCGGGACATGCAGACCCAGCAGATGCCGGTCATGCGGGACGGGCACCGGAACGACATGCAGGCACCCGGTACGGAGACAAAGCAGGCGTTCAAGACCACCGAGTTCTGGATCTACCTGATCGCGGTGGCCGCCGTACTGGGCGCGTCGCAGGTCGTCGGGCAGAACTCCGCTGGGGTGGACATCTTCCGGGCCGACAACGCCTGGTTCCTGATCACCCTGCTGACGCTTGGCTACCTCGGTAGCCGAGGCCTGGCCAAGGCCGGCAGCAACCACCGCAGCAGCGAGGAGCGCAAGGCCCGGCACTGACCGGCCTTAGCTCACAGTGGCCTCCGGGAGACTCTCCCGGAGGCCACTGTCGTCGTGCGTGGACTCGTTACTCGTCGCCGCCGAAGTCGCCGAAGTCGCCCTCGAACGCGTCCTCCATCATCTCGCCGGCGATCATGCCGCCGGCGACACCGAGCGCGGCGCCGGCCACCACGCCACCCACGCCCATCCCGCCGCGGCCGTGACCGTGACCGTGACCCGGGCCGTATCCGTGGCTCGGGCCGTACTGCGAGCGCAGGCTGCCGTAGCGGGACGTGGTCTCGCGCAGCCAACCGTCGACGACCTGCGCCCAGTCCACCCGGTCAGCGTCGGTGTGCGCCACCTGGTAGCGGCCGAACGCGTCGTGCCCGGCGCTGAGGAATCCACCGCGCTTGTCGCACTCCAGGATGACCTCCACACCGCGCTGGCTGGTCACGAAGGTCAGCTCGACCTCGTTGATGGTGCTCGCGTACTGCGGGGAGGCGAAGAACTCGATCTCCTGGTAGAACGGCAGCGTCTGCTGCACGCCCCGAATGTGGCCACGCTCCAGGTCGGCGTGCTTGAACCGGAAGCCGAGCCGCTGGAACGCCTCCAGGATCCGCTCGTGCACCGGCAGCGGGTGCACCGCCACCTGGTCCAGGTCGCTCTTGTCCACGGCGCGGGCGATCGCCAACTCGGTACGCAGACCCATCGTCATGCCGTGCAGGCGCTGGCCGTACACGTCGGTGATCGGGGTCTCCCACGGCACCGGCAGCTGGAACGGGATCGAGAGCTGCTGCTTCGGGGCGAGCTGGAGCGCACCGCTGACCGCCATGCGGTGGAACTCCATGATGCCCGCGTACTCGGTGTCGTGTCCCTCGACCTCGACGCGGGTGACCAGGCCGATCACCACCTGCTCGATGGCTGCCTCAGCGTCGCCGCCGACGAGGTTGACCTGCCCGTCGAGGGTCAGGCCGGGCCGGGTGTTGGGGTTGGTCAGCACGGTGTCCACGCTGGGACCGCCCACACCGAACGCGCTCAACATCTTCTTGAAGACCATCGGAACTCCTGTGCGACGCCGACCGCTCCAGGTTGGAGTCGGACGTTGACTCGAACGGCACCCTATCCGGCACCCCTGTGAGGTGGCTGTGAAGCGCGTCCCGCTGGCGGCGCTCGATGTCCGCTGGAAAGCGGGGTGTCCTGGCAACCGGGTTGCCCCGGTTTGCAGGAAGCCGAGTCGATCAGGGTTGGGTGCGGGCGAACGCGCCGTCCTTCACCTCGGCGACGAACGCGGTCCATCGGTCGGCGCTGTAGACGAGGGTTGCCGCCGCGCGATCCTTGCTGTCGCGCACCGCCACCCGGCCAGACCCGTCCAGCACCGGACCGGCCTCGACACAGCTGCCACCGTTGCTGTCACTCTTGCTGCTGATGTGCCAGGCGACATCGGGAATGCTCTCGTTCATGACATTTCCTCCGCGATGCTCGTGATCAACTTCGTTGATTCGCTCTCGGTGAGCGCTGAGTCCAGCAGACGACCATAGGCATGAACAAAGCGCTCAGCCTTCGGCCACTCCAGGTAGAGCCGCCCTCCCAGAGACTCCACGTAGGCCACCGCAGGATACGGCTCCGGCAGACGGAATATCCAGAACGTGCCGTCGAGCCCCTGATGCAGTGCCACGTCGAACGGCATGACTCTGATTGCCACGTTGCTCATTCGCTGCGCCTGCGCCAGGTGGTGTAGTTGTCGCCCCCGTACCTCCGGCCCACCGACCATCCGACGCAGCGCACCCTCGTCGATCACCGCCGAAATCCTGAGTGGGCGTCGTCGTCGCAGGACCGCTTGACGGCTCATCCGAAGTTCCACCCAGCGATTGATCGTGCCTTCGGTAACTCCCGGTTCTGCTGCGTTACGAATCAAGGCCTCGGCGTACTCGCGGGTTTGAAGCAGCCCTGGAACCAATGTGAGGTGGAAGCAGCAGACCTGCTCCGCGCGACCCTCCAACCAGGCATATTCGATGAAGGAGGCGTCCACGACGTCGCCGTAGTCCTCGTCCCACCGGTCGGTGCGCCACACCTCCTCGGCAAGCGCCAGGAGGCGGGCCCGCTCTGTTGCGTGGTGGAACCCGTAGAGATCCAGCAGCGCGATCACATCACCCTTGCGAATCGGCCAGTCCGCGCGTTCGTACCGACCGAGCGCGGACATGTCTCGTTGCAGATGCTCGGCGACCAACTTGAGCGTCATCCCCCGCTCCTCCCGCAGGGTCCGCAATCGCTGACCCAGCCACTGCGCACGCAAGGTTCGGATGAACGGCTTGTGCGGCATGATCCACCTCTCAAATATGTTGGCGACGCCCACGCAGGAACCATTGCTCCAGCTCCGAGCCACTGGAAATGTGGCCTTCGGGTGAGGGTGATCACCGGCCCCCGGGGACGCCCGGTGCAAACACGGCAACCGCGGCTGTGCCAACAGCCGAGAAGGTAACGAGAGACGGCCTCGCGAGTGGCATCCGCATACCGGCTCTCGTCGGGTCTCAACTAGAGCGTCGGGATGTGCGAATCCCGGCTCCGAACCGACTTGAACGAATAACTACCACGGCAAAGGGCCCTTCGCGACCCTGACCCGCCCATTGGTCGACGACGCGCGAGGTGATGAATGACCAGAGGGTCGATCTACGACGGCACGCTTCACGGCAGCACCCGGCTGGCTCGGCTGCACCCGAGCCAGGTCCGCGACCGGCACTTCACCGTCGTCGGTTTCGGCCGGCGAGGCCTGGACCCCGGGGAGGTACGACGGTTCCTGCACCGCGTCGCACTCGACCTGGCGACGTTGCACCACGATGTCGCTCGGCTCAGCGAGGAGAACGCCCGGGTGAAGCGGGCGCTGCGCGACTGGCAGAGCGCCTGGTCCGAGCGGGGTCAGCCGTGAGCCCGGGCTGGGAGCATCAGTACAGCGGGCTCTTCACGCCGTTGCCGCGGTTCGCCGTCGAGACGCACCCGCAGAAGGCTCGGCATGTGATCCACCTGCCGGTGGCGGTCACCGACCTGGCCGAGGCATTGGACCTGGCGCGGACGCTCGCCCGTTCGCTGGCCTCCACGCCGCAGGTCGACCTCGGCGGCACCACCGTCTCGGCCGAGGACGCGCAGCACGTACGACATTGGGTCTTCTGCGACCGACTCATGCCCGGTCGCCGTCGCTGCGCGCGGCAGGCCGACCACGTCGGCGTCTGCCTGCCTGACGACGGTTCACAGATCGATCTACAGTCTGGGCGGTGACGACGGGGAGACGGGCACGGCCAGCCGTGCTCGCTGCGGCGCCCTGACCGTCGCGGTGATCAACCAGGCGAGCGCGGCCAGCAGCGCCACGAGACCGGCGGGGAGCAGCCCCCAGGGCAGGGCACGCGGCGACGGATCGGCCCCTGCCGCCCGCGGCCGCCGCGGGTCCAGTTGCCGACGCACCGGCTGTGCATGGCCTCCAGCCGATCGTGGGTCACATAGCAGTGATCGACAGTCGCCCGGCTCTGGTCGGCGGGCCACGAACCGGCCACCCAACTCAGCTTCCGCGCTAGTCAGGTTCCACGATCACCAACTCGCCGACCTGTTCGCCGATCGTGGTGCGTGCCTCTGTGGGCAGCCCACGGTCGGTGATCAGCACGTCGGCGGCCTCCAGTGGGGCGATGGTGGCGATGCCGATCGTCTCCCACTTGGTGTGGTCGGCGAGCACCACGAGTCGACGCGCGGCACCGATGAGACACCTGTTGACCCCGGCCTCCAGCAGGTTGGGTGTGGTGAAGCCGGTTCGTGGGCTGAGGCCGTGCACACCGAGGAAGAGCAGGTCGACGTTGAGCGCGCTGATCGCCGCCTCGGCCACCGGCCCGGTCAGCGCGTCCGACGGGGTACGGATGCCACCTGTCAGCACGACGGTCTGGTCGGCGCGCGGGTTCTGGTAGAGCGCGTCGGCCACCGGGATCGAGTTCGTCACCACTGTCAACCCGCGTACGTCGGAGAGGAGCGTGGCCAGCGCGGCGGTGGTGGTGCCCGCGGAGAGCGCGACGGCCATTCCCGGCTCCACCATCGTCGCCGCCCGCTCGGCGATGGCCCGCTTCTCCGCCTGCTGGCGGATCGACTTCGCGGCGAAGCCGGGTTCCTCGGCCGAGCCGGGTCCGGCGAGGGTCGCACCGCCGTGCACCTTGTCCACCAGGCCCCGGTCGGCCAACACCTCCAGGTCGCGTCGGATCGTCATGTCGGAGACGCCGAACCGACTGACCAGGTGACTCACCCGTACCCCGCCGCGTTGGCGGATCAGATCGAGGATGGCGGTCTGCCGTTGTTGGGCGAGCAACTCAGGGAACCTCCTTCACAGCGAAGGCATCGGCCCGGTCCTCACGGACGACCGCCACCTCACCGGCCGGCAGTGCCAGCTCACCGGCGCAGTATCCCCCGGTCAACAGCTCGACGCCGCGCGCCGGTAGGCGTACCTCGGTGTCGGTGTGGTTGATCGCGAACAGCCAGGTCCGGTCGGCGTCGCGGCGGCGGACCACCTCGACGCCCGAGGGTGCCGACGCCGCCGGGCGGACGTCGGCCTCCGCGAGCAGCCGCGCCACCAACCGGTCGGTGGCCGGATCGTCCAGCCGGGTGCCGACGTACCAGGCGGCGCCGTCGCCCACCCGGTGCCGGGTCAGCGCCGGCACGCCCGGCAAGGGCCCATCGGTGTACGAGGCGAGCACGTCGGCGCCGTCCGGGTGCACCCACTCGGTCCACACGTCGGCGGTGCTGCCGTCGTCCAACTGGACCTGCTCACCCTCACGCAGCGGGAAGAACTCCTCGGTCCGGACGCCGAGCAGCTCCCGGAACGCGCCCGGGTAGCCGCCCAGCCGGATGTGGTCGTCGGCGTCGACGATGCCGCTGAAGTAGGTGACCGCCGCCGTGCCACCGGCCTCGACAAAGCGGTGCAGCGCGGCGACGTCGGCGTCCCGGACCAGGTAGAGGGTCGGCACCAGGACCAGCCGGTAGCCGTTGAGGTCGGTCGACGGGTGGACGATGTCGGCCGTGACACCGGCACGCCAGAGCGAGCCGTGGAGGGCGTTCAGCCGGTCGGCGTAGGTGACGTCGGCGCTGGGGTGCGAATCCAGCTCGACACCCCACCACGCCTCCCAGTCGAACAGGATCGCCACGTCGGCGTCCACCCGGCTGCCGCGCACCTCCGCGAGGGCCTTGAGGTCCGCTCCGAGCTGGCAGACCTCGCGGAACACCTTGGTGTCCGGCCCGGAGTGCGGGACCAGCGCGGAGTGGAACTTCTCCGCCCCGGCCCGGGAGGCGCGCCACTGGAAGAAGAGCACCCCGTCGGCACCGCGGGCGACGTGCGCGAGGCTGTTGCGGCGCATCTGCCCGGGCAGCTTGGCAACGTTGCGGGGCTGCCAGTTGACCGCGCTGGTGGAGTGCTCCATCAGCAGCCACGGGTCGCCGCCGGCGACGCCCCGGGTGTGATCGGCGGCGAGCGCCAGCCCGAGGTGCGCCTGCGGGTCGGCGGCGGTCAGGTAGTGGTCGTTGGAGACGAGGTCCACGTCGGACGCCCAGGAGTGGTAGTCCATGTGTTTGATGCCGAGGCCGATCATGAAGTTGGTGGTGATCGGCTGCCGGACCAGCGTCTGCAACACCTTCCGCTCGGCGCGCAGCTGGGCGCGCTGCTCGTCGGAGGAGAACCGCAGGAAGTCCAGTTGCTGCGTCGGGTTGGCGAAGGTCGGCGCGACACGCGGCGGGTTGATCTCGGCCCAGTCGCCGTAGCGCTGGCTCCAGAACGCGGTGCCCCAGGCGTCGTTGAGCCGGTCCAGGTCGCCGTAGCGCTCGCACAACCAGCCGCGGAACGCCTCGGCGCTGACGTCGCAGTAGCAGTGCACGTTGTGGCAGCCCAGTTCGTTGGAGACGTGCCACATGACCACGGCGGGATGCTCGGCGTACCGGCCGGCCACCGCGCGCACCAACTCCAGCGACCGCTCGCGGAACACCGGTGAACTGGGGCAGTACGCCTGCCGTCCCCCCGGCCAGAGGATCGCGCCGTCAGCCCGGCGGGGCAGCGTCTCCGGGTGCGCGCGGGCCAACCACGGCGGCGGGCTGGCCGTGGCGGTGGCCAGGTCGACCTGGACGCCACCGTCGTGCAGCAGATCCAGCACCCGGTCCAGCCAGCCGAACTCGAACCGCCCCGGGGTGGGCTCCAGCAACGCCCAGGAGAAGATGCCGACGGAGACCAGGTTGACCCCGGCCTGGCGCATCAGGTCGACGTCCTCGGACCAGGTTTCCTCGGGCCACTGCTCGGGGTTGTAGTCGCCGCCGAAATAGATGCCGTCACCCTGCCAACGTCGCATGACAGCTGAGGGTGCACCCGCTGGCCCAGCGAAGTCAACAGGTTCCAACATCGAGCTTCTTTCCAACGTTTACCGGGTAACAGCCGGATCACGACTGGGTTATCAGAGGCGAACTGCCCTCTTGACAGGGCCCGACCGCAGGGTAGCTTGAGGCCCCAATGGCCGTTCGTGTTCGCCAATGTGGATTCTCGGTGGATCTCAATGTGTGATCACGACGCTGGACCTGCCTTCACCACCCTGAGGCCCTTGGGCGTAGCTCCTTCTCATCCGCAGGAGGCACAGATGTCCCGTCCCCAATCCCAAGCCGAGTACCTGGCTCGGCTCGTACCGCCCTCAGTCGCCGGCATCAACCGACGATCGTTGCTGGCCGGCGCGGCCGGCACGGGCGCGCTGCTCGGCACCGGCCTGCTCGCCGGCTGTGGCGACGACTCCGGCTCCGGCGGGTCCAGCAAGGACGTGTCGCTCGGCTCGAACCAGTCCGACCCGAAGCCGAAGGACGTCGTCGTCAAGGTCACCGACGGCTTCAAGACCTCGTCCGGTGTGCAGGTCGCGATCAACACGGTCGACCACAACACGTTCCAGGAGAACATCAACAATTACCTACAGGGCAAGCCGGACGACGTGTTCACCTGGTTCGCCGGCTACCGGATGCGCTTCTTCGCGCAGAAGGGCCTGGCCAGCGACATCAGTGACGTGTGGGGCAAGCTCTCCGGCTACTCGGAGGCCTTCAAGAAGGCATCGACCGGCGACGACGGCAAGCAGTACTTCGTCCCGGCGACGTACTACCCGTGGGCCGTCTTCTACCGCAAGTCGGTCTGGCAGCAGCGCGGCTACCAGGTGCCGAAGACCATCACCGAGTTCACCGATCTCGGCGCGCAGATGAAGAAGGACGGCCTCATCCCGATCGCCTTCGCCGACAAGGACGGCTGGCCGGCGATGGGCACCTTCGACATCCTCAACCTACGCATCAACGGCTACCAGTTCCACATCGACCTGATGGCCGGCAAGGAGGCCTGGACCTCCGACAAGGTCAAGAAGGTCTTCGACACCTGGGCCGGCCTGCTCCCCCTGCACCAGCCGGACAGCCTCGGTCGCACCTGGCAGGAGGCCGCGCAGTCGTTGCAGCAGAAGAAGAGCGGCATGTACCTGCTCGGCCTCTTCGTGGGCCAGCAGTTCAGCAACGACGAGCAGGACGACCTCGACTTCTTCACCTTCCCCGAGATCGACCCGGCCATCGGCGCCAAGGCCCTCGACGCGCCGATCGACGGCTACATGATGGCCCGCAAGCCCAAGAGCGAGGACAACGCGCGCAAGCTGCTGGAGTACCTCGGTGGCAAGGCGGCCGCGGACATCAACCTCAAGAACGACCCGGCCGTCCTCGTCGCCAACAGCGGCGCGGACGTCAACGGCTACACCGCGCTGCAGAAGAAGGCAGCCGAACTGGTCGGGTCGGCCACCGAGATCGCCCAGTTCCTCGACCGCGACACCCGGCCGGACTTCGCCTCCACCGTGATGATCCCGGCGATCCAGCAGTTCATCAAGAACCCCAAGGACATCGACGGCCTGACCTCGTCCATCGAGAACCAGAAGAAGTCGATCTTCACTGACTGACGGCGGAAGGGGGAGGACATCGTGTCCGACCTGCCCCTGATCCAAGCGGATCGCGCCGTGCCGCCGCCGGCCACGACCACCTCCACGGGTGGTCGTCGTCGGCGGCTACGGCTCTTGTCCCGCACCGACCGCGTGGTCATCACGCTGATGGTGCTCGTCCCACTGCTGCTCGTCACCGGGTTCGTCTGGTTGCCGGCGGCAGCCACAGTGCTGCTCTCCGGCACCAACTGGGACGGCATCGGCCCACTCAACGAGATCGAGTTCGTCGGCGCCCGCAACTACAGCGACGTGGTGAACATCTACCCGCCGTTCGTGCCGGCGATCCAGCACAACCTGCTCTGGCTGGCGTCGCTGTTCGTGGTCGCCACCCCGTTCGGCATGTTCCTGGCCGTGCTGTTGGACAAGGAACTGCGCGGCAGCCGCTTCTACCAGACCGCGCTCTACCTGCCGGTGGTGCTCTCGTTGGCGCTGATCGGCTTCGTCTGGCAGCTGCTCTACTCCCGCGACCAGGGGCTGATCAACGCCGTCTTCGGCAGCAGCATCGACTGGTACGGCGACTCGAACGTCAACATCTGGGCGGTGATGGTCGCCTCCGGGTGGCGGCACGTCGGGTACATCATGCTGCTCTACCTGGCCGGCCTGAAGGGCGTCGATCCGTCGCTGCGCGAGGCCGCGGCGGTCGACGGCGCCTCGGAGCGCAGGACGTTCTTCCGCGTCGTGTTCCCGGTCATGCGGCCCATCAACATCATCGTGCTGGTGGTGACCGTGATCGAGTCGCTGCGCGCGTTCGACCTGGTCTGGGTGGTCAACAAGGGCCGTAACGGGTTGGAGCTGATCTCCGCGCTGGTCACCCAGAACGTGGTGGGTGAGGCGAGCCGGATCGGCTTCGGCTCGGCACTGGCGACGATCATGCTGGTCGTCTCGCTGGTCTTCATCACCATCTACCTGGCGACCGTGATGAGGGAGAACCGGCAATGAGCACCGCGACCGTCACCCGGCGTACCGAGGGCGGGGCCGACGCGCCGCCGCCCCGCCGCAAGCTGACCCCGTTACGGATCCTGCTGCACGGCTTCCTCATCGTCGTCTCGCTGGCCTGGCTCTTCCCGATCGCCTGGGCGGTGCTGACCTCGCTGCGCTCGTACGACTACACCGCCGCGAACGGCTACGTCTCGTTCGGCGGCTGGACCTTCGACAACTACGTCACCGCCTGGCGGACGGCGGAGTTCGGACAGCACTTCCTCAACTCGGTCTACATCACCGTGCCGGCGGTGCTGCTGACCCTCTTCCTCGCGTCCTGCGTGGCGTTCGTCATCGCCCGGTTCAGTTGGAAGCTCAACCTCGTCCTGCTCGGGGTCTTCACCGCGGCCAACCTGCTGCCCCAGCAGGCGCTGCTCATCCCGCTGTTCCGACTGTTCACCGAGGTGCCGCTGCCGGAGTTCATGAGCGACTCGGAGCTGCTCTACGACAGCTACTGGGGCCTGATCCTGATCAACGTGGCCTTCCAGTGCGGTTTCTGTGTCTTCGTGCTCAGCAACTACATGAAGGCGCTGCCCCGCGACCTGTACGAGGCGGCGATGGTCGACGGGGCGAGCATCTGGCGACAGTACTGGCAGGTCACCATGCCGCTGTGTCGGCCGGCCCTGGCCGCGCTGGCGACGCTGGAGGTGACCTGGATCTACAACGAGTTCTTCTGGGCCACCGTCCTCATGCGCACCGGCGACAAGTTCCCGGTGACCAGCTCGCTCAACAACCTGCGCGGTGAGTTCTTCACCGACAACAACCTGGTCTCCGCGGGCAGCGTGCTCGTCGCGATCCCCACCCTGGTGATCTTCTTTATGCTCCAGCGGCACTTCGTTCGGGGC
Organism: Micromonospora sp. DT15; assembly: GCF_049841475.1. NCBI lineage: Bacteria > Bacillati > Actinomycetota > Actinomycetes > Micromonosporales > Micromonosporaceae > Micromonospora > Micromonospora sp. DT15. The sequence goes on along the minus strand of NZ_JBNCKJ010000001.1, from coordinate 591,609 downwards.
CTGACCTTGGGAGCATCCAAAGGATGACGATCCTGCACCTGCGCCGGGCGCGGACCAGCCTGGTGCTCGACGCGCGCGGCCCGGGGCTGCCCCGGGTCGTGCACTGGGGCGGCGACGTGGGCGCCCTCGACGACGACGACCTGCGCCAGCTCTGCGACGCGACGGTACCGCCGGTGGTGCCGAGCAGCTTCGACGAGCCGACAGTGCTGTCACTGCTGCCGGAGGCGAGCGCCGGCTGGAGCGGCCGACCGGGTCTGGCCGGGCACCGCGACGGACGAGACTGGTCCACCGCGTTCCGGCTGGACGGGTTGGACGTGCACGACACCGGGCCGGGCGGGGCGCTGCTGATCGTGCGGGCGTCGGACCCGGCCGCCAGGCTGGCCCTGACCATCGAGATCACGCTCGACCCGTACGGCCTGCTGACCGTTCGGCACCGGCTGCGCAACGACGGCGACAGCGCGTACGAGCTGCGGGAGCTGACATCGGCGCTGCCGGTGCCGGCGGTCGCCACCGAGCTGCTCGATCTGACCGGCCGATGGTGTCGGGAACGGTCCCCGCAGCGGCACCCGTGGCAGCACGGCACCTGGGTCCGCGAGGGCCGGCGCGGCCGTACCGGGCACGACGCCACTCTGCTGCTGGTGGCCGGGACCGCCGGGTTCGGCTTCGGCCATGGGGAGGTCTGGGCGGTGCACACCGCCTGGAGCGGCGACCACGTCACGTTCGCCGAACGTCGGCCCACCGGCGAGTCCACAGTGGGCGGCGGCGAGCTGCTGGCCCCCGGAGAGGTCCGGCTCGGTCCTGGCGAGTCGTACGAGACTCCCCTGCTCTACGCGGTCTGGTCCGACACCGGGCTGGACGGGCTCAGCGACGTGCTGCACACCCACCTCCGGGCCCGCACCGGGCACCCGCGCTCCCCCCGTCCGGTGACCCTCAACGTCTGGGAGGCGGTCTACTTCGACCACGACCTGGACCGGCTGCGGGCGCTCGCCGACCGGGCCGCGCAGATCGGCGTGGAGCGGTTCGTACTCGACGACGGTTGGTTCCGCGGCCGGCGCGACGACACCGCCGGGCTCGGCGACTGGTACGTCGACGAGGGTGTCTGGCCGGACGGCCTGCAACCGCTGATCGAGCACGTCACCGGCCAGGGCCTTCAGTTCGGCCTCTGGGTCGAGCCGGAGATGGTCAACCCCGACTCGGACCTGTTCCGCGCGCACCCCGACTGGGTGCTCGCCGTGCCGGGGCGGCTGCCGCCGGCCTGGCGTCACCAGCAGGTGCTCGACCTGGGCCGCCCCGAGGCGTACGACTACGTGCGGGAACGTCTCGACACGCTGCTCACCGACCACCCCGGCATCCGGTACCTCAAGTGGGACCAGAACCGGGACCTCACCGAGGCCGGGCACCACGGCCTCCCCGGGGTGCACGGGCAGACCCTGGCGGTCTACCGGCTCTTCGACGAGTTGCGCGCTCGGCACCCGGGCGTCGAGATCGAGAGCTGCTCGTCCGGCGGAGCCCGGGTGGACCTCGCCATCCTGGCGCGTACCGACCGGGTCTGGGCCAGCGACTGCAACGACGCCCTGGAGCGGCTCAGCATCCAGCGCTGGACGGGGCTGCTGCTGCCACCGGAGCTGATCGGCACCCACATCGGCCCGGAACGCTCGCACACCACCAACCGCGTACACGACCTGGGTTTCCGGGCGGCGACCGCGCTCTTCGGCCACCACGGCATCGAGTGGGACATCGCCTCGATCAGCGCTGCCGAGCAGACCGAGCTGGCCGCCTGGGTGGCGCTGCACAAACGGCTGCGCCCGCTGCTGCACGCTGGTCGGGTGGTCCGGGTCGACCACCCCGACCCGGCCGTCTGGGCGCACGGCGTGGTCGCCCACGACAACACCCGAGCGGTGTACGCGGTGGCCCGGCTGACCACATCGGTGACGCAGGTGCCCGGCGCCGTGCGACTGCCCGGCCTCGACCCCGGCCGGCGATACCGGGTGCGACAGGTGTCGGGCGTACCGGGCCCGGCGAGCATCGACCTGTCCCCGCCCACCTGGCTGGCGGGTGGTCTCACAGTCAGCGGGGCGGCGCTGGCCCGGGTGGGTGTGCAACTGCCCGCCCTGCACCCGGAGCAGAGCCTGGTGCTGGAGGTCGACGCCGTCGGCTAGAAATTTCTTTGCTCGGGGTGTCGAGAACGGCGGGGCCGGCTTCTACCTCAGGGTGAGAGCACCGACGACGGTGCCCAGGCGTGAGGAGCCAACAATGAAGTACATGCTGCTGATGCAGTTCAGCGCCGCCGGGACCGACTTCCCGAGCATCGACACCTGGACCCAGGACGAGGTCCGGGCGCACATCGCGTTCATGGGCGAGGTCAACGCCAAGCTCACCGCCGCCGGTGAGTGGGTCGACGGGCAGGGCCTCGGCGGCCCGCAGCAGGCCCGGATCGTCCGCGCCGGTGAGGGCGGGGCACCGGTGGTCACCGAGGGGCCGTTCGCCGAGACCAAGGAGTTCCTGGCCGGCTTCTGGATCGTCGACTGCGAGAGCCCGCAGCGGGCCGTGGAGGTGGCCGCGCACATCTCCACGGCGCCCGGCCCCGGTGGTCGTCCGCTGAACATGCCGATCGAGGTGCACCCGGTGATGTCCGCCCCGGCACAGGAGCTGTGAGGGCTGAACACCGATCCCCGCATCGAGGACCTGCTGCGCGAGTTGGCGCCGCAGGTCCTCGGCGTGCTCAGCCGCCGCTTCGGTGACTTCGCCACCGCTGAGGACGCGGTGCAGGAGGCGCTGCTGGCCGCCGCCACCCAGTGGCCGGCCGAGGGACTGCCGGCGAACCCCCGTGGCTGGCTGATCCAGGTCGGCTACCGGCGGATGATCGAGCTAGTCCGCGGTGAGCAGGCCCGACGCCGCCGGGAGGACCTGGTCGCCCGCCGGGATCCGGACGACCAGCGGTACTCGCCAGCCCCGGACGAGGAATTGACCGCCGAGCGGGACGACACGCTGGTGCTGCTCTTCCTCTGCTGTCACCCGGCGCTCGCGCCGACATCGGCGGTGGCGCTGACCCTGCGCGCCGTCGGTGGGTTGAGCACCGCCGAGATCGCCCGCGCGTTCCTGGTGCCCGAGGCGACGATGGCGCAGCGGATCAGCCGGGCCAAGCACCGCATCCGGGTATCCGGGCTGCCGTTCCGGATGCCCGAGCCGGCGGATCGGGCGGACCGGTTGGTCGCCGTACGACAGGTGCTCTACCTGGTCTTCACCGAGGGCCACACCAGCACCACCGGCCCGGACCTGCGTCGCGTCGACCTCGCGGCGGAGGCGATCCGGCTGACCCGCGCGCTGCACACGCTGCTGCCGAACGACAGCGAATCAGCCGGGCTGCTGGCGTTGATGCTGCTCACCGAGGCCCGTGGACCGGCGCGGACCGGGCCCTCCGGCGAGCTGATCTCGCTCGCCGATCAGGACCGCAGCCGATGGGACGCGACGGCGATCGCCGAAGGCGTCGCACTGGTCACCCGGGCCCTACCGCGCGGGCCGGTCGGTCCGTACCAGGTGCAGGCCGCCATCGCCGCCCTGCACGACGAGGCGCCGAGCACCGAGCAGACCGACTGGCCGCAGATCCTGGCGCTGTACGAGGTGCTGGAACGCTTGGCCGCCAGCCCTGTGGTGGCCCTCAACCGGGCCGTGGCAACTGCCATGGTGCACGGACCAGCCGCCGGCCTGGCTGCCCTCGACGCGTTGACAGACGACCCGCAGTTGGCCGGACACCACCGGCTGGCCGCCGCCCGCGCCCACCTGCATGAGATGGCCGGTGACCAGGCCCGCGCGGTCGCCGACTATCGGATCGCCGCCGCCCGCACGAGCAGCCGCCCCGAGCAGCTCTACCTGACGATGCGAGCAGCCCGACTGGCCGCCCAGCCCGGGGACTGCCCGCCTCGCGGGTGGTCGCCGTGACGAGAGCCCGTTTGGGTGCGACGGCAGCAGCCTCACGCACCACGGCTGGCAATCTTGGACAGTTTCCGTCAGCACGAAACGGAAAGTGTCCAAGATCTACCCTGCCGGCTCCTTCGCACGCCCCTACCGGCGTCGCCGGCTTGGCCGGGACCAACGGGCGAGCCAGCGCCCCTCACTCGACGCGGATCAGCGGGCGGGTGTGTGCGGGGACGCCTTTGGAGTTGATGCCGTAAACGATTCATCCATGGCCTGAGCGCCGGGGCGACGCCGCCCGGCGGCGCGGCGGCCCTGCGCGGCGGCCCGGCGCGGCGGCCCTGCGCGGCGGCCCTGCGCGGCGGCCCGGCGCGGCCCGGCGCGGCCCGGCGCCATGTGGCCGATTCGTTTGTGGCATCAGCTCCAAAGGCATTCGGTGGTAGGTGCCGGGGGGTGCGCGGACGTCACGTGCACGGGCCCGCCGGGCGGGGACCTCGCCGGCACTAGCCTGGGTGGCGATGGGCTCATCGATCACGGAGGACCGAGGGGACGCATGGCGTACGTGCTGCTGGGGATCGCCATTCTCGCCGAGGTGGTGGCGACCAGCCTGATCAAGAGCACCGCCGGGTTCAGTCGGCTCTGGCCGACGGTGGCGTGCCTCGGCGGCTACGCGCTGGCGTTCCTCCTGCTGGCCCAGGCCGTCAAGGAGATCCCCGTCGGGGTGGCGTACGCCCTCTGGTCGGGTCTGGGCACCGCGGCCATCGTGGCGATCGGGGCGGTTTTCCTGGGTGAGTCGGTGGGGCTCGCCAAGCTCACCGGCATCGCACTGATCATCGCCGGGGTGGTCATCGTGAACCTCGCCGGGGAGCACTGACCGGGACGGTTTCCGGTGGCCGGGCCCGGTGCGGGCCCGGCCACCGGTCCGACGGTCAGCTCGCCGTGCAGCTCACCGCCGGCAGGCTGTTGGTGCCGCTCCAACTGCCGAGGAAGCCGAAGCTGGCGCTGGCCCCGGGGGCCAGTCGTCCGTTGTAGTCCGTGTTGCGGGCGGTCACCGTGGTTCCGCTGCTGGTGAGCGCCACATTCCAGGACTGGGTGACGCGCTGGCCGTTGGCGAAGGTCCACCCGGCGGTCCAGCCGGTGATCGCCCTCGCGCCGGCGGTCACCCGTACCTCACCCTGGAAGCCGCCCTGCCACTGGTTGGTCACCGTGTACGTCGCCGTGCAGCCACCGCTGGGGGGCGGCGTGGTCGGCGGGGGCGTCGTCGGGGGTGGGGTGGTCGGCGGGGGCGTCGTCGGCGGTGGGGTGCCGCCGAAGACGGTGGCCTCGCGGGCGGTCTGCCGGATGCCGTTGACCCCGTTGAAGAGGCGCTGACCCCAGTCGGTCAGGCTCGCCGGATTGAAGTTGGTGGCCAGGTCGAGATACTCGACGCCGCCGCCGTTGCCGCTCCACGACCAGCCCAGCCAGCCGATCCCGTTGGCCTGGCTGTACGCGAGGATGGCGTCCTCGTCCGGGTTGCCGTCGGAGTGGTTGAAGCCGAACTCACCGACCACGATGGGCAGCCCCGCCGTGCGGAACCGGCCCAGGTAGTCGCTGATCTCCGCGGCGGTGTCGAAGACCCCGTACATGTGGATGGAGAACACCGTGTTGCGGGCCGGGTCGGCGGCGAAGACCGACGCGGCGTTGTCGCGCATGGTGAACGACCAGTCCTGCCCCCAGTTCGGCGCGTCCACCATGATCGTGTGGGTCAACCCGCCGGCCCGCAGCCGCTTGATCGCGTTGGCGTTGTCGGTGGCCCACGAGCCGTAGTTCTGGTTGCCGTACGGCTCATTGCCGATGTTGACGAGGACGTACCTCTCCTGGCCGGCGAGGACGTCGGCGAGGCTGAGCCAGTAGTCGACGGCGCGGTCGAGGGTGATCGCGCCGCTCTGCTCGCCGTACCCGGTGGTGTCGTGCACCTCCAGCACGCAGATCAGCCGGTTGGCCTTGCAGAGCGAGATGACGTTGGCGACGTCGGCGTTGGTGTTGCGGGTCCACCGGTCGCCGCTGGAGAGCACCACCCGCACGGTGTTCGCGCCGAGCGCCTTGACGTCGGCGAACGAGCTGGTCTGCTGCGGGTACCAGGTGTGCGCGTGGTTGACGCCGCGCATGATGAATTCGGCGCCGTTGGCGTCGTACAACTTGCCGCCAGCGACGGAGAACCCAGCCGCGGCGTGTGCCGGCTGGCCGAATGCCAGCACGGTGACGAGCAACGCGAGCAGTGTCGCGCCGGCGGCGGAGAGTCGAGTCTTCATGGCCTTCCTCAGGGAGGACCCCCGGTGCCCGACAGGGGTGGGGACGTGACGGGGAAGGCGGCTGCAGCCCGGCAGCCGCGCCCGGCTCCCGGCGCAGGCATCAGCGTAGGACGATGGATTGGTCCTCGCAACCGGTTCAGTTGACGGGCCCGCAGCCCGGACAGCCGCAACGGCCCACGCGGACGCGGGCCGTCACGGGGCGGTCATCCCCACCACAGGATGTGCGCCACACCCGGGTCTTAACCGGTTAAGAGCGACGGTAGGCAGGCGGTCGGCTCCCGTCAAGCATCGCGGCAACCGAACCGGACGGGAGGGTTGACCGCCGTGCACCGGGGTATCCCGGGAACGATCCGTCAGTGAGAGGGGATACCAGGATGGTCAGCGTCGGCTACACCCTGATGAGCGAGCAGGCCGGGCCCAAGCAGCTGGTGGACCATGCGGTACGGGCTGAGGCGGCTGGCTTCGACCAACTGGTGGTGTCCGACCACTACTACCCGTGGCTGGACTCCCAGGGCCACTCCCCGTACGCCTGGTCGGTGCTCGGCGCTGTCGCCCACGCCACCTCCCGCGCGGAGCTGATGTCATTCGTGACCTGCCCGATCCGCCGCTACCACCCGGCCGTGGTGGCGCAGAAGGCCAGCACCATCGGCGCGCTCTCCGACGGCCGGTTCACCCTCGGCCTGGGTGCCGGGGAGAACCTGAACGAGCACGTGGTCGGCGGCTGGCCGCACGTGCAGCAGCGGCACGAGATGTTCGAGGAGGCGTTGCAGATCATCAGGCCGTTGCTCAACGGCGAGACGCTGACCTTCTCCGGCAACCACTTCGACGTGCCCGACGCCTACGTCTGGGACCGCCCGGAACGGCCGGTGCCGATGGCCGTCGCCGCGTCCGGTCGACAGTCCGCGACGTTGGCCGCCGAGTACGGCAACGGCCTCATCTCCACCGAACCGGACCGGCACATCATCGAGATGTACGACGATGCCGGGGGCGCCGGCCAGCCCCGCTACGGCCAGGTGGCCATCTGCTACGGCCCCGACGAGGCGGAGTGCCGCAAGATCGTGCACGACCAGTTCCGCTGGTTCGGAATGGGTTGGAAGGTCAACGCCGACCTGCCCGGCCCGGAGTCGTTCGCCGCCGCCACCCAGTTCGTCCGTGAGGAGGACGTCGCCGAGGGCATCTCCTGCGGCCCGGACGTGGACGCGCACGTCGAGGCGTTCCGCAAGTTCGTCGACGCCGGCTTCACGCACGTGGCGATCATCCAGGTGGGTGGGGAGAGCCAGCCGATGTTCCTGGACTGGGCCCAGGAGCAGCTGCTGCCCCGGTTGCGCGAACTGTGAGCCAAGGCGCGGCACCCCGGAGGCCCGGGTCGACCCACCGCAGCGCCCTCGGCCGGTTCGGGCCGGCCGAGTTGCGGCTCGCCATGGCCGCGCCCCGGCCAGCCGCAGGCCTCACCAGCGAGTGGCGACTCGTCGACGGACTGCGCACCCACACCCGCCGCAGCGCCGACCCGGGGACCGGCACGCCACCCGTGGTGCTGGTGCACGGCCTGGCCGTCTCGCACCGGTATCTCACCCCGCTGGCCGTCGCGCTCTCCACCACCCATCAGGTGTACGTGCCGGACCTGCCCGGCTTCGGGCTGACCGAACACCCCCGAGGCGCGTACGACGTTCGCCGGCACGCGGAGCACCTGGCCGCCTGGCTGGCCGCGTACCAATTGCCTCCGGCCTGTCTGCTGGGGCACTCGTTCGGCGCGGAGGTGGTCGCCGCGGTCGCCGCGCTTCACCCCGATGCGGTACGCGCGCTGGCGTTGGCGGGACCGACGAGCGACCCGGCGGCCCGAACCCGGCGGGGACAGTTCGGTCGGTGGCTGGTGGACAGCCTCCACGAAGCGCCACTCCAGGCCCCGATCCTGGTGCGCGACGTCTGGAACGCCCGGCCCTGGCGGGTCCTCGCGACGCTGTCGCACTCGGTGCACAACGCCGTCGAGGCGGACCTCGTCCGCGTCACCGCGCCGACCGTCGTCGTGGCCGGCGATCGCGACACGGTCGTACCGCAGCGGTGGCGGGACGAGGCGACACGGCTGGTGCCGCAGGCGTCCCTGGTGGTCGTTCCCGGTGCCGCGCACAACGTGGTCACGACCGCTCCGACTGCCGTCGCTGACGCGATCCGGCACCTGCTCGCCCCTCATCCCGCACTCACGGACAGGTGACCATCATGCGCTTCGGCAACACGGAGATCCGCCCGCTCGGCGGTGGCCTCGGCTGCCTCCTGATGATCCTCTTCTCGATCGTGGCGTCGGTGGTGCTGACCGTCCTGTTGAATCTGGTGCTCTGAGCCCTCGCGCCACCGGCACGACCGTCACCGACCAGACCCACCGGACTCCGGACAGCAGCGGGCGCAGCAGCAGTCGGTGGAGCAGTCGCAGCACCCGGCCGGCCGTCCGCGTCAGCCGGGAGACAGCTCCAGCGTGGCGAGCAGCGGATAGTGGTCGGAGGCGGTGGCCGCCACCCCGTCGCGGATCACCCGACAGTCGCGCACCCGCTGCGCCACCGCCGGACTGCCGAGCAGGTAGTCCAACCGCATCCCGGCGAACTCGGCCCCACCCAGCCCGGTGGGCACCGTGTAGCCAGCGGCTTCCGGCGCGTCGGCGTTTCCCGACGGCCAGAGGTCGACGAGACCGGCGGCGAGCAGCCGGGCGACCGCCCGGGTGTCCACCGTGTCGCCGGAGCGACGCAGGTGCCGCCGCCGGTAGAGGGTGGGCATACCGGCCAGCCGGTCGGTGTGGTCGACGGTCGGATCGAGCGAGTTGAGGTCACCGGTGATCAACGTCAACGGCCCCTGGTCGCGGCGCATCGCGGCGATCAACCAGTCCACCTCCATCCGCCGCCGACCCCCGGAGTACGGGTAGAGGTGGGTGCCCAGCACAGTGAGCGGGCCGGCCGACGTGGCCATCACGACGCGGGCGGCGGCATGGTGGAACGGCCGACGCACCGGCCTCGCGTCGACGACCCGGTACGGCGGCCGGACCAGCACCGCCACCGGCTGCCCGAAGCAGGACCGGGCCAGGTGGGGAACCATCCCCACCCGGCCCGCCACGCCGGCCATCAAGCCGTCCCTGTCGAAGCCTCGCAACTCCTGCAGGGCCAGCACGTCCGGTGCCTGCTCGTCGATGACCTGAACCACCTGATCCAGCCGGTCGAGGCCGCCACGGTCCCGGCCGCCGGTGCGGATGTTCCAGGTCATCACCCGCAGCACGACGGCACTCAGTCAGCTCTGCCGGCCCGCGCCAGCTCGTCGTCGAGGGTGTCCACGTCCTCCGACTCGATGGCCGGTTGGTTGCCTTCCTTCAGGTCCTCGTTCGGTCGGATCACCAGGTAGAGCAAGCCGATCCAGAGCGCGGAGAGCAGGATCGCGCCCATGAAGTCGGTGGGGTGGTGCATCCCCCGGTACATCCGGGACGTGGCCACCCCGACCGGCATGATCACGGCCAGCCCCACGAAGATCCAGCGCCACCACCGGTCGGTACGCGGGAACACGATGAGGGTGATCGCCAGCCAGACGCAGATCGTGGCCGCGATGTGCCCGGACGGGAACGACGAGGTGGGCATCTGCCCGTCCAGGTTCTCCACCGGCGGACGCGGCCGGTCGACCGCGCGGGCCGACGCGAGGAAGAGCGTCAACTCCCCCACCATCGCCAGCGCCACGAAGAGCACCGGGCGCCAGCGCCGCCACACCGCCAGCACCAGCGGGCAGAACACCAGCGAGATCAGCAGGATGGCGTGGGTGTCACCGAACTTGCTCCACCACCAGCTGACGTCGGTCAGCACCTCGGTGTGCCGTTCGGCGAACCACTGCGGCACCTTGGTGTCGAGGGTGTCGAAGAAGGTGCCCTTGGCGTGGTAGCTGACGTACGTGCCGAAGCCGTACAGCGCGCCGAACACGATCACCCAGCCGACCAGCAGCTCGGCCACCGCCGAGCGGGGATGAGCCAGCACGTGTTCCTCGGCCGGGGCGGGGGCGATGTCGTGCCCCGCCTCCGGCTCCAGGCCCTCGGTCAGCGGCGGCACCGGCTTACCCCGCTCCCGCCGCCACAGGCGGAAGGCGTACGCGGTGACGCCCAGCCAGGCGGCCCCGAGCAGCCAGGCGGCCAGCACGTCGGAGACGAAGTGCACGCCCAGCGCGATCCGGGTCAGCCCGACCAGCGCCACCAGCACACCGACGCCCACGATGGCCGGCTTGCGCCAGCGGGGTGCCATCGCCGGCAGGAACACCAGCAGCAGCGCTCCGTACGCGACGAACGAGCCGAGCGCGTGCCCGCTCGGGAAGCTGTTGCCGGGTGCGCTGGCGATCGGCACGTCCACCACCGGGCGGAGCCGGCCGACAAGCGTCTTCAGTGACGGGTCGAGGATCAGGCCACCGACCCCCGTGATGATCAGATAAACGGCGAGTCGGGGCTGCCGCCGGATCAGCAGACCGACCACGGCGATGGTGACCAGCCAGATGAGGATCGGCCGACCGCCCAGGTCCGTCACCGCCTGGAGCACGGTGACCAGCGCGTGGTGCGGGGCGACGAGCCCGTTGAACCACTCGGCGAGCCCGTGGTCGACGTCCTGCAACGGGCTCCACTGCACCCGGACGAGCAACAACAGCAGCCCGAAGGCCACCCCGGCACCGGTGACGGCCACCAGACCGGCAATGCTCCGTTCGGCGAAATGACCGACCGGACGGTGCGCCACCTCTTTGACCGCGGCCACCCCGCACCTCCCTTTCCTGTCTGGCGAGGCGCTTTACCCGATCTGCGTCCGTCGTACACGCCACAGCGCTAGAGCGCCGACATGTCCCCGGTGTCGTACAGCTCGGCGCGGTCCGGGTCGGGCTCCCACAGATCCGGTTGGGCGGGCTCCCGCACACCGATGCGCAGCGCCTCCAGTTGCGCGGCGAAGGACAGCCCGCCGAAGAGCGCCATCCCGGTCAGGTTGGCCCAGAGCAGCAGCGCCATCATGCCGGTCAGGGCGCCGTAGGTCTGCCCGAAACCGTCACTGAACCGCACGTACGCGGCGAGCAGCAGGCTGGCCAGCCACCACAGCGCGGTGGCGATGCCGGCTCCGAAGAACAGCCAGGACAGGCCGGGCTGGTTGCGGCGCGGCGCGTGTCGGAACAGCACGGCGACGGCGACGATGGTCAACCCGAGGCTCAGCGGGAAGCGGATCACGTCCCAGATGCCGTTGGCGAGCGCGCCCCACTCGTAGTGTTCGCGCACCGAGTCGCCGATCGCGCCGCCGCCGACCAGGATCAGGAAGCCGGCGAGGGCGGGCAGGCCGGCGGTGACGGCCAGCACGGCGGCCCGCAGGTATTTGCGCAACGCCGGACGGTCCCGCTCGACGCCGTAGATGCGGTTGGCGCCCCGCTCGATCTGGGCCATCGTGGTGGTGAGCGCGAACAGGCCGGTGAGCAGACCGAGGGTGAGCGCCAGCTCGCCGGCGTCCTCGACGCGTTCGCCCTCACCGAGCAGCTCGGAGACCACCTGCTCGCTCTGGCCGGGGGTGAGCGCCAGGACGGTGTCGGCGACCACCTGGCCGCCCTCCCGGACGCCCAGCTCGCTGATCAGCCCGGTGAGGGCGATCAGGAACGGCACCACGGCGAGGCAGAGTTGCAGCGCGAAGGCCCGGGAGTGGCTGAACCCGTCGCCGTAGCGGAACCGGATGAACGCGTCCCGCAGCAGGTGCCAGCCGCCCTGCCGGCGCAGTGTGTGCCAGGCGTCGTCGGCGGACAGCTCCTCGTCGGCCATCAGCCGGGTCTCCGGCACGATCCGGGTGCTACTCACGGCGCGCTTCCTCGATCAGCTGCTCGCCCCGCTCCCCGGCGCCTTGCGCGTCAACGGCCAGGTCGGGGGCGCCTTCGGGCTGCGGAACGCAGAGCCAGAGCGCCTGGGGTCGGATCTCCGCCCGCAGTTGCCGCCCCGGGGAGATCAGGTCGCCGTCCAACTCCCGAGGCTGCGCCCGGTTGCTGCTGACCACCACGCGCCGACCCCGGAACACCTCCAACTGCGGCACCTGGCCGCTGCGGCGGATCACCGCCCAACCGAGCGCGAGCCAGTGCCGCAGGTTTCGGGGGGTGAGCACGGCGACGTCGAGCCAGCCGTCGTCCGGCTCGGCCTCGGTCAGCAGTGTCACTCCGCCCTGCAGCCGGCCCACGTTGGCGATCAGGACCGAACGGGCCCGGCGGCGCACCGCCGGCCGGTCGTCGATGCGGATCTGCACCCGCATCGGCCGGTCCCGCAGGTGGCGGACGGCGCCCACCACGTACGCGGGCCAGCCGATACGAGCCTTTGTCGTCTCGTTTGTGGCTTCGAGCATCTGGGCGTCGAAGCCCATGCCGGCCATCACTGTGAAGTACTTGTCCTCCACCGCGCCGACGTCGAGCAGTCGCCGGCCGCGTTCAACGGCGACCTGGAGCCCGGCGGCCAGATCGGTGGAGAGCCCCAGGTTGGCGGCGAGCAGGTTGCCGGTGCCCTGCGGCAGCACGGCGAGGGCCACGTCGGTGCCGACCAACCCACTGACGCAGGCCATCACGGTGCCGTCGCCGCCGCAGGCGAAGACCAGGTCGACGCCGGCCTTGACGGCCTCTTCGGTCTGGCCCCGACCGGGGTCTTCGACAGTCGTCTCGTACCACTGCGGCTCGGGCCAGCCGGCCGCGGCGAGGGCGTCGTCGACGGTGCGGCGCAGCTCGTCGAGATCGTCGACCTTCGACGGGTTCACCACCACGGCGGAGCGCAACCCGCCGTCGCCGCCAGCGGGCCGCCTGTCCTGTCCAGCATCCACGGCGTCAGTGTGCAGCACCCGGACGGCTTCAGCGACCCGGCGGCGACGTGGCGTCGGAAGTGCCACAGACAGGTTTCAGAATGCTCCTGCCCGTCAGGCCGCCGCCCGCAAGGCGATCTCCACCCGTCGGCGCAGATCATCGAGGTCGACCCCGGACTCGGTGAGCACCACCGCTCCCAGCCCGTGGCCCTCCCGGAGCACCCCGAGCAGGATGTGCTCGGTGCCGATGTGTTTGTGTCGCAGTCGCAGGGCCTCCCGCAGGGACAGCTCCAGCGCCTTCTTGGAGCGGGGCGAGAACGGGCCGCCGAGGTAACGCTTACGCCCCCAGCGGCGACGCGGCGCCGGCACCGCCTCCCGTAGCGCGTCCGGTCCGAAGGACTGCTCGATGCGGGCCACGATCGCGGCCAGGTCGATGCCGATCTCCCGCAGGGCCGCCGCGTCCGCGTCGCCGAGGCCGGCGCCGCCGCTGACTGTGTGCCGGCGGACGCGTTCGCGCAGGTCGTCGGCGCGTACCCCGGCGTCGGCGAGCACCCGACTGGCCAGCCCGGCGTCGTCGGCGAGCAGGGCGAGCAGCAGGTGCTCGGTGCCGACCGGGCGTTGGCCCTCGACCCGCGCCTCCTCCAGCGCCCGTCGCACCACGTCGCGTGCCCGGTCGGTGAACCGTTCGAACATCACGCCTCCCAGGATGAGTTGACCGCCGGTCGCCCGGCGTGCTTCTTGTGCACTGCCTGCCGGCTGACCTCGAGCGTGTCGGCGATCTCCTGCCAGGACCAGCCCTGCCGTCGGGCGTTGTCGACCTGGACCACCTCGAGCCGCTCGAGAAGCCGGCGTAGCGCGCGGACGGCGCGCAGCCCGACCCGGGGGTCGGTGCTGCCGGCTGCCGCCGCTAGTTCTGTCGCCTGACTCATGCCGTCAACATACGTTGACAACTCCCCGCCTGTCAACCCTGGTTGACGAGCGGGGACCGCAGCGGATCGGACCCGCCACCGTGCTCATCCGACTACCCTCGGTCAGGGACAGCTTGGTCGTGCCGGGCGCGACGCCCGGGAGGTGATATCGGATGGCCGCACCCGCCGACGCAGCGGTGCTGGTCGGCCTCGGGTCGGAACTCGACCTCCCGGTCGTCGAACAGGCCGCGCAGGAGGCCGCCGGACACGGCCGGCCACTGCACCTGCTGCACACCTTCGACTGGCGCGCGGCCTTCGCCGCGGACACCGTCGCCGCACCCCGCGACCAGGCCGAAAAACTGATCACCCGCGCCGCCCAACTCGCCCACCAGACCGAGCCAGGGCTGACCGTACGCGGGGAGATCGTCGAGAGCTCCGTGCTACCCACCCTCATCCGCCGCTCGGAGGTCGCCTTCCTGCTGGCCGTCGGCGACAGCGGCATGGCTGGCAGCGGTCAGTGCGTTCCAGCCGAGACGACAGCCGTGCAGTTGGCCGCCCGGGCCGGATGCCCCCTGTTGGTGGTCCGACGTGAACCGCCGCCACAGGGCCCGGTGCTGGTGGGCGTCGACGGCTCCCCCAGCTCACACCTCGCCCTGCGATGGGCCCTGACGTGCGCGGCCCGCCGCGACGCCCGACTGCTGGCCCTGCGGGTGGTGGAGTACGACGAGGACACCGACGCGGTCGCCGAGCAACTCAACGAGGCAATGGCCCGGCACGCCGGCCGCGACAACACCGTGCCGACCGAGTGTCGCGTGGTACGCGGCGACCCCGCCGACGTGCTGATCGACACCTCCCGCAACGCGCAGGTGGCGCTGGTCGCCGCCCGCGGCGACGAGCCGGGGCGGGCCATGCTGGGCGCGGTCGCCCAGTCCCTGCTCTACCACTCCCCGGCCCCGGTGGTCGTCGTCCGCGGCCTGGCCGAGGCGCCGCTGACCGGGCCCGGTGCCCGCCCGGCGCGGGACCAACGGCCCTGACCCCGGGCGTCCGCACCGGTCAGGCTGGACGCCGGAGGCCCCACTCCTACCCGCGAGAGGCAGCATGATGGAGACCGCTCTCGACGTGCACCACGCCCTCACCGACGACGAGCTGCGCCGGCTGGACGCCTACTGGCGCGCCGCGAACTACCTCACCGTCGGGCAGATCTACCTGCTGGACAATCCGCTGCTGCGCGAGCCGCTGACCCCCGACGACATCAAACCCCGACTGCTCGGGCACTGGGGCACCAGCCCCGGCCTCAATCTGATCTACGCCCACCTCAACCGGGTGATCGTGGCGCGCGACCTCAACGCCATGCTGGTCACCGGCCCCGGCCACGGCGGCCCGGCCATCGTGGCCAACACCTGGCTGGAGGGCACCTGGTCGGAGCGCTACCACGACGTGGCGCGCGACGAGGCCGGGATGTCCCGGCTGTTCCGCCAGTTCTCCTTCCCGGGCGGCATCCCCAGCCACGTCGCGGCGGACGTGCCGGGTTCGATCCACGAGGGCGGCGAGCTGGGGTACGCGCTGAGCCACGCCTACGGCGCCGCGTTCGACCACCCGGACCTGCTGGTGGCCTGCGTGATCGGCGACGGCGAGGCGGAGACCGGGCCGCTGGCCGGCAGTTGGCTCTCCGACGTGTTCCTCAACCCGGCCCGTGACGGCGCGGTGCTGCCCATCCTGCACCTCAACGGTTACAAGATCGCCAACCCGACGGTGCTGTCCCGGATCCCCGAGGACGACCTGCTGGACCTCATGCGTGGATCGGGCTACCAGCCGTACGTCGTGGCCGGTGACGAGCCCGCCCGGGTGCACCGGACCCTCGCCGCGACGCTGGACCGCGTGCTGAGCGAGATCGCCGAGATCCAGCGGAGGGCGCGCTCCGGAGGCGTCGTCGAACGCCCCCGCTGGCCGATGATCATTCTGCGGACGCCGAAGGGCTGGACCGGCCCGAGTGAGGTCGACGGCACCCAGGTGGAGGGCACCTACCGCGCCCACCAGGTGCCGCTGTCGGGCGTACGCGACAACCCGGCGCACCGGGCCGAGTTGGAGCGCTGGCTGCGCAGCTACCGGCCGGAGGAGCTGTTCGACGCGACCGGCGCGCCGGTGGAGGAGCTGCTGACGCTGCCGCCGAGCGGTGACCGGCGGATGAGCGCCAACCCGGTCACCAACGGCGGCGTGGTGCTGCGCGACCTGACCCTGCCGGACTTCCGCGACTACGGCGTGGAGGTTCCCGAACCTGGTACGCCGATCGCCGGCGCGACCGGGGTGCTCGGCCCGTGGATCCGCGACGTCATCAGCGCCAACCCGGAGACGTTCCGGCTGTTCGGCCCGGACGAGGTCGCGTCCAACCGGCTGGGTGCGGCGTTCGAGGTGACCGACCGGGCCTGGGTGGCCGCCACCGTGCCCGGCGACGACCACCTCTCCCCCGACGGGCGGGTCATGGAGGTGCTCTCCGAGCACCTGTGCCAGGGCTGGCTGGAGGGCTACCTGCTGACCGGCCGGCACGGCGTGTTCACCAGCTACGAGGCGTTCATCCACATCGTCGACTCGATGCTCAATCAGCACGCCAAGTGGCTGAAGGTGACCCGGGCCATCCCCTGGCGGCAGCCGATCGCCTCGCTGAACTACCTGCTCTCCAGCCACGTCTGGCGGCAGGACCACAACGGCTTCTCCCACCAGGACCCGGGCTTCATCGACCACGTCGTCAACAAGAAGGCCGAGGTGGTGCGGGTCTATCTGCCGCCGGACGCCAACACGTTGCTCGCCACGATGGACCACTGCCTGCGCAGCCGGCACTACATCAACGTGGTGGTGGCCGGTAAGCAGGCCGCCCCGAACTGGTTGACGATGACCGAGGCGATCCAGCACACCCGGCGCGGCCTGGGCATCTGGGAATGGGCCAGCAACGACGGCGACACCGAACCGGACGTGGTGCTCGCCTGCTGCGGAGACGTGCCCACCCTGGAGACGTTGGCCGCCGCCGAACTGCTGCGCCAGCACCTGCCGAAATTGAAGGTGCGCCTGGTCAACGTGGTCGACCTGATGCGCCTCCAGCCGGACACCGAGCATCCACACGGTCTGACCGACAACGAGTTCGACACCATCTTCACCCAGGACCGGCCGATCATCTTCGCGTACCACGGTTATCCATGGCTGATCCACCGACTCACCTACCGCCGCACGAACCACGAGAACCTGCACGTGCGCGGTTACAAGGAGGAGGGCACCACCACCACCCCGTTCGACATGGTGATGCTCAACGACCTGGACCGCTTCCACCTGGTCATCGACGTCATCGACCGGGTGCCCGGGCTGGCCGCCAGCGCCGCGCACCTGCGCCAACGGATGGTCGACGCCCGGCAGGCGGCCCGCGACTACACCCGCCAGTACGGCGAGGACGACCCCCAGGTCGCCGAATGGCGCTGGGTCCGCGAAACCGACCCGACCACCCCCTGAAGGAGGACGACGTGCGCAACGCGGAGATCCTGGTCGGCTACGACGGCTCCACCGACGCCTCGATGGCCCTGAACTGGGCCATCGACGAGGCGCGGCACAGCGGCCAGCCGGTGCGGCTGGCGTACGTCTTCGAATGGCTGACGGTGGCCAGTTGGGTCGGTCCGGGCGTGGCCCCCGGCGTGTGGCCGGACGACACCGCCCGCCGTCAGGTCGACGACCTGGTGCGCAAGGCCGCGGCGGACGCCACAGCGGCAAACCCCGGGCTGACCATCACCGGCGAGGTGTACGACGGGCCGCCCGCGCTGGTGTTGCAGGAACGCTCGGCGGACGCCGGGATGCTGGTGCTCGGCAGCCGGGGGCACGGCGGCTTCGGTGGCCTGCTGGCCGGGTCGACGGCGGTCTCGGTCGCCGCGCACGCCCACTGCCCGGTCGTGGTGGTCCGGGACGGAGCCGACAAAGCCCTGGCCGGCCCCGTGGCGGTCGGCGTGGACGGCTCGGAACCGTCGCTGGTGGCGCTCGGCTTCGCGGCCGAACGGGCGGCACAGCGTCAGGTGCCGTTGCGTGTCCTGCACGCCTGGACACCGGGCCCCAACGCCGAGGCCGGGGTGCCCGACGAGCGGGCCGCCGTGGAGCAGGCGCTGGAGCCGTGGCGGCGGACGTTCGCCGAGCTGACCATCGCCGTCGATCTGGTCCCGACCAGCCCGGCGGCCATGCTGATCGAGGCGAGCCGGGACGCGCAGCTGGTGGTGGTCGGCAGCCGCGGCCGGGGCGGGCTGGCCGGAATGCTGCTCGGCTCGGTCAGCCAACAGCTCATCCAGCACGCCCACTGCCCGGTCGCCGTGGTCCGCGAACGCTGACATCCACCGGGCGGGGCCGCACCGGTGTGCGCGACCTGGCCCGAAGTCACCGCCGCGCGATCGTCGGGTCGGACGGGTCGAGGGAGAAGAACTCCTCCTCCTCCTGAGCCAGGTGCAGGCGCAGCACCGCGTCCAACCCGTAGAGGGTGGCCAGCAGATCGGGAACCTGATCGGGGCGCGGCCGGCCGTCGGCGGTCTGGGCGAGTTGGGCGCCGAGCAGGTCCACCTGGCGGCGGATCTCCACGTGTGCCCGACTCATCGTCGACGTCGCCTCCTCGCTGCCCAGCGGGGCGGCCAGCGCGGGGTAGAGCTGTCGCTCCTCGGCAGTCACGTGCGGCAGCACGCGTTCGGTCAACCGGCGGTGCGTCTCGCGTACCGCCGGCAGGCACCTCGGCGAGGCCGGGTCGGTGGCGACCAGGTCGGCGGTGTCCCGCAACCCGGCCAGCACGTCGCGGACCGCCTGATGTTCCGCCCCGTAGTGGGCGAGCAACTCCCGGGTGCGCGGCGGGACGTCGCGCCGGCGCAGCCCACCTCCCAGTGCCCGCAGCGCGTTGAGGATCACCAGCACGTCGATGCCCTCCTGAAGGAACGCGCCAGCGACCGGGGGCAGCCGACCGGCTGCCGCCACGAGCATCGCCAGCACGGCCAACCCCATCCCGACGGTGGCGCTCTGCACGGCGATCCGCCGGGCGTACCGGGCGATCTCCACCGCGTCGGCGAGCCGGTCCAGCCGGTCCACGGTGAGCACCGCGTCCGCCACGTCCGCCGAGGCGCTCGCGCCGGTCGCGCCCATCGCCACGCCCACGTGCGCCTCAGCCAGCGCAGGAGCGTCGTTGACCCCGTCGCCGACCATCACGGTGACCGCCCGGTCGGCTTCGGCCCGTACCCGGTTCACCTTCTCCTGCGGCGTGCAGTGGGCGAGTACGTCGTCCACGCCGACCGCCTCGGCGACCTGAGCGGCGGTGGCCGGCTGGTCACCGGTGACCATCACGATGCGCCGCAGCCCTGCCGCGCGCAGCCGGCGTACGGTTCGGCGGGCGTCGGGGCGCACCGGATCCTCCAGCAGAATCGCGCCGAGCACGCCACCCTCGTCGCTGACCCACACCGCGGACCAACCGGCCAGCTCGGTGCGGGCCCGCGCCCGGTCCGCCCAGTCGGGCAGCTCACCGGTGAACTGGCCGACCTGGATCAGCCGCCCGTCGACCCGGCCGCTGACCCCCCGGCCCGGCTCCTCGGTGACTCCGGTCGGCTCGGTCAGCGCCAGCCCGCGCTCCCGGGCCTGCCGGACCAGCGCGGCGGCCAGCACGTGTGGGGAGAGCTGTTCGACCGAGGCGGCCAGCCGCAGCACCTCGTCCCGGTCTCCGCCCGGGGCGACCACCGTCTCGGCGGCGCGCGGGCGGCCGGCGGTCAGCGTGCCGGTCTTGTCCACCAGCAGTGTCCGAGCCCGGCCGAGCAGCTCCAGCGCGCCACCGTCGCGGACCAGGACCCCGCGCCGGGCCACCCGGGACAGGCCGGACACGATCGCGATCGGGGTGGCCAGAAGCAGCGGGCAGGGGGTGGCCACCACCAGCACCGCCACCGCCCGGACCACGTCGCCGGAGAGCAGCCAGCCCAGCCCGGCCAGGACCAGCGTGAACGGCACGAAAGCGGCGGCGTACCGGTCGGCCAGCCGCACCATCGGGGCCTTGCGGGCGGTCGCCTCCTGGGCCAACCGGACGATCCCGGCGTACGTGCTCTGCGCCGCGCTCCTTGTCGCGCGCATGCCGAACCCCGCGCCGGCGTTGACCACACCGCTGGCCACCGCCTCCCCGGCGGCCCGCTGAACCAGCCGCGACTCTCCGGTCACCACCGACTCGTCCAGCGTGGCCGCCTCGTCGACGGTCCCGTCGACCGGCACCACGTCTCCCGGGCCGACCAGCAACCGGTCCTCCACCGCCACCTGCTCCAGCGGCACCACCTCGATCGCGCCGGCAGGCCCACGCCGACGTGCGGTACGCGGAGCGCGCTCCAGCAGGGCCCGCAGGTCGCGGGTGGCCCGGCGCTGCGCGTACGCCTCCAATGACCGTCCGGTCGCCACCATCACCGCGATCACCGCCCCGGCCAGGTACTCCCCGACCCCGAGCGCGCCGGCCAGCGCCAGCACGGCGATCACGTCCACGCCGAAGTGCCGGTGCCAGAACGCCCGCAACATCGACCAGACGGCGGGCAGCAGCGCGACCACCGTGACGGCCGCCCAGATCAGGTCGGCCGCGCCGGCCCGGCCGGCGATGCGCAACACCGCACCCGCCAGCACTGCGGCGGTGAGCCCGACCAGCGGCGCCCACGCCCACCACCGCCGGACACGTCCGCGGACCGGCTGCTCCGGTACGCACTCGTTCGGCTCGGCCCCCACCTGCGCATCGTCGCAGCCGGTGGGCGGCCAGCGGCCGGACACCGGACGTTTTACCCGGTGTCCGGACGTCGTGGCGGTGTGCCGGACCTGGTAAGGCGGGCGTAACGGCTCGGCGTGGTCGGGACCTGCGGCCCCTGCGGGCACACCACCGGATGGCACAGGATGAGGCGGCAACCCCAGACACGGCGACGCGCCGTACGGCACGATGAGCAGAGACGGAAAGGTCGTGACCATGAGTCAGGAGAGTCAGCTGACCACCGCGCTGGCGGAGGCCGCCGCCACAGCCGGCCACGCCCCCTCGGTGCACAACACCCAGCCGTGGCGTTGGCGGGTGCTGCCCGACGCGCTGGAGCTGCGCTCGGTCGCCGACCGACAGCTCGCCGCCAGCGATCCCGAGGGTCGACTGCTCGCGATCAGTTGCGGCACCGCCCTGCACCACGCCCGACTGGCGCTGGCCGCCGAAGGGTGGCGAGCCGTGGTGGAACGGCTGCCCGACCCGGCCGACAGCGAGCTACTGGCCCGGCTGACCGACCTCAGCCACACCACGGCCGACCCGGACGCCATGCGCATGGTGCAGTGCATGCAGGTCCGGCACACCGACCGGCGGCCGGTCAGCGACGAGCCGGTGCCGCCGACCGCGATCGAGGAGATCACCCGGGCGGTCACCGCCGAGGGTTGTCGTTTGCAGATCCTCGACCGCGACGAGATGTTGGAGTTGGCCGCCACCGCCGGGCACGCCGACACGGTCGAGGCCGAGGATCCGGAGCTGCGCGCCGAGCTGGCGTACTGGACCAGCCGGGCCGACCCGGGCACCGGCCTGCCGGCGGAGGTGCTGCCCGAGCAGCCCGCGCAGACCACAGTGCCGGGCCGCGACTTCGGCCGTCCCGGCAGCCTGCCGATAGGTCCGGGCCACGACCGGATGGCGGTGTACGCGATGCTGCACGGCGACGAGGACGAACGGGACAGCTGGTTGCGCGCGGGCGAGGCCCTCTCCGCCGGTTGGCTGACCGCCACTCGGCTTGGCGTGTCAGTGGTGCCGCTCAGCGCGGTGGTGGAGGTGCCGGGCACCCGGCAGACCCTGCGTCAGATGCTCTCCGGGATCGGCTTCCCGTACATCGCGTTGCGGTTGGGCATCGCGGACCCGACGCAGGCGGGTCCGCCGCACACGCCGCGGTTGACCACCGCGCAGATGGTCGACACCTCTGCTGTCCGTTGACGGGTCTGGGGACGAACGGCACCGGCGCTACCATGCCTCGATGACCAGCAGCGTGCCGCCGCCCCGTCCGGAACCAACGGCGACACCGTCGCTCGGGCTGAGCCCGCTGTCGCGGGTCCGCCTCGACGAGCTGCTGCAGGAGATGCTGGTCCGCGTCGGTGAGGTGGTGACCAGCCGGGAGCGCCTGCGGGCCCTGCTCGACGCGGTGGTCGGCATCGGCACCAACCTGGATCTGCGCACCACCCTGCAACGCATCGTGCAGGCGGCCTGCGAGTTGGTCGGCGCCCGGTACGGCGCGCTCGGCGTGGTCGGCCCGGACCGGCTGCTGCACGACTTCATCGTCCACGGCATCACGCCCGAGCAGCACGAGCAGATCGGCGACCTGCCGCACGGGCGGGGCGTGCTCGGCCTGCTCATCGACGATCCCCGGCCGCTGCGGATGCCCGACATCACCCAGCACCCCCGCTCCTACGGGTTCCCGGCCAACCACCCGCCCATGCACAGCTTCCTGGGCGTACCGGTCCTCATCCGCGACCAGATCTTCGGCAACCTCTACCTGGCGGAGAAGCAGGGCGGTGCCCAGTTCACCGAGGACGACGAGGAGATCGTCGTCGCGCTCGCCGCCGCCGCCGGCGTGGCCATCGAGAACGCCCGCCTGTACGCCCTGGCGCACCGGCGGGAACGCTGGCTCGCCGCCACGGCCGAGATCACCTCGGTGCTGCTGGGCGAGGTACGCCGTACCGACGCGTTGGCGTTGGTCGCCCGCCGAGCCCGCGAGGTCGCCGAGGCCGAGCTGGCGCTGGTGCTGCTCTACGACACCGACAGCGAGCAGTTCTCCGTGGAGGTGGTCGACGGCCCCGACGAGCAGGCCCACGCGCTCGTCGGCGCGGTCCTGCCCGCCGCCGACACCAGCTTCGGCGCGGCTGTCGCCGAGGGCCGGCACGATCAGGTCGACGACCTGGCGCACGCCGCGCCGTGGCCGGCGCTGCTGCACACCGGCCCGGCGATGATCTCGCCTCTCACCACCGCCGAGGCCCTGCACGGCGTGCTGATCGTGGCGCACCGGCCGGAGCGCGGCGGTGGTGCCAGCGAGGAGGACCTGACGCTGCTGGGCAGCTTCGCCGGGCAGGCCGCGCTGGCCATGGAACGGGCGCGCGCCCAGGAGGAACGGGAACTGCTGGTGGTTCTGGAGGACCGCGAGCGGATCGCCCGCGACCTGCACGACGTGGTGATCCAAAGACTCTTCGCCACCGGCCTGCAACTCCAGAGCGCCGCACCGATGGCCCGCCCTGAGGTGGCCAAGCGAATCAACGCGGCCGTCGACGATCTGGACGCCACCATCCGCGACATCCGCCGGACGATCTTCGAGTTGCGTACGCCGATGACCTCGGAGCTGCGCACTGAGATCCGTGCGGCGGTCGAGGCCGCCGCCGAAGCGCTGGGCTTCAAGCCGCACCTGGAGCTTTCCGGGCCGGTGGACAGCGCCGTGCCGGACGCCATCCGCCCGGACCTCACCGCCGTGCTGCGCGAGGCGCTGTCGAACGTGGTCCGCCACGCGCAGTGCACCCGCGTCGATGTCGCCGTACGCGTCGACTCCGGCCAGGTCACCGTGACGGTCACCGACAACGGGGTGGGCTGCGACCCGGCCGCCGCCCGGGGTGGCCTGGTCAACCTGCGCGAACGCGCCAGCCGCCTCGACGGCACCTTCACTGTCACCGCGGCCGAGTCGCGCGGCACCGAGGTGTGTTGGGCCGTGCCGCTGCGCGACTGACTCCCGCGACCCGGGTCAGGGCGCCTTGCCGAGCAGACGCGTGGCCAGAACGGCGGCCTGCGTGCGGCGCTCCAGGCCCAGCTTGGCCAGCACGCTGGAGACGTAGTTCTTCACTGTCTTCTCCGCCAGGAACATCCGACCGGCGATCTCCCGGTTGGTCAGCCCTTCGGCCACGTACTCCAGGATCCGCCGTTCCTGCTCGGTGAGCGACTTCAGCTCGCGCGGCTGCTCGACGCCGTTGCGGATGCGCTCCAGCACCCGGGTGGTGATCGCCGGGTCGAGCAGTGACTGCCCGGCCGCGACGCGACGCACCGCGTCGACCAGGTCGGTGCCACGGATCTGCTTGAGCACGTACCCGGCGGCACCGGCCATGATGGCTGCGAACAGCGCCTCGTCGTCCTCGTACGAGGTGAGGATCAGCCCCTTGATGGACGAGTCGACGGCGCGGATGTCGCGGCATACGTCGATGCCGTTGCCGTCGGGCAGCCGCGCGTCGAGGATCGCCACGTCGGGCCGCAGCGCCGGGATGCGGCGGGCCGCCTCCTGCGCCGAGCCGGACTCGCCGACCACCTCGATGTCGCCGCTGCTCTGCAACAGGTCGGCCAGGCCACGGCGGACGACCTCATGGTCGTCGAGGAGGAAAACCCGGATCATCCCTCTTTTCTACCCGCTGCCCGTGGCCCACCGCACGGGCCGAAGGTCCCGATCGGCACGGAGCGAGCGGGCGCTCGGACCCGACTGGTCGGGACGTCCGGCCCTGCTGGGCGACGACCGAACGACGGACCGTGGAGGTACGCCAGCACAGCGGCACCACCCGCCGCCGGCCCAGCGGGAGAGGAGCACCGACATGGACATCGGCTACACCGCAGCCCAGTTGCGGACCGCCGCCGTGGACGCGGTCCGGGCACCGTCGTTGCACAACACCCAACCGTGGCGGCTACGGCTGCGCGACGGCGGCATCGAGGTGCTGGCCGACCCGGCCCGCCGGCTGCCGGCGACCGACCCGAGCGGGTGGGGTGTCCGGATCGCCTGCGGCGCGGCGTTGTTCAACCTGCGCATCGCCCTGGCCGTGGCAGGAGTCCCAGCCCGGGTGCGGCTGCGCCCCGACCCGGCCGAGCCGGACCTGCTGGCCCGGCTGGTACCGGACCTTTTGCGTCGACCCACCCCCGCCGAGCAGAGCCTGCACGGGGCCATCCCGCGCCGGTTCAGCAACCGCCTGCCGTTCTGGCCGGACCCGGTGCCGGCCGACGCCCGCTGGCGCCTCGGCGAGGCGGCCCGTGCCGAGCAGTGCTGGTTGGAGCTGCTGATCGGGGTGAGCGCGGTCTCCGCGTTCGGGGAGATCGCGCGCAGCGCGCACCGGGTGCTGGAGCGCGACCCCGCGTACCGGGCCGAACGGGATCGGTGGCTGCGCCGGGAGTCCACCCCGGACGGCGTACCCGTCTCAGCCGGAGGACCGCAGGGCGAGCCGCAGGACGTCCTCCCGACGCGCGGCTACGGTGGGCGCGACCGCGCCCCCGGGCGGGACTTCGAACCGGAGCCCCTGGTGGGGGTGCTGGGCTCGGCGGGCAACACCGCCGTGGACCAGGTGATCGCCGGGCAGGCCCTGCAACGCCTGCTGCTCACCGCCACGGACGCCGGGCTCAGCGTGTCGATGCTCTCCCAGCCGATCGAGGTGCCCACCGCGCGGGAGCAACTGCGGCTGGCACTGGGCCGGTTCGGCACACCGCAGATGGTGCTGCGGATCGGGTACGGCCAGCCGGGTCGACCGACCCCCCGACGTGGTGTCGACGAGGTGCTGGACCTGCCGGTGGTGCCCGCCTGACCCGCCGGGGCACGGTCAGGCGGCGAGCACGGCGGCCTCCAGGGTCGGGTTCAACCCGATCGAGCTGCGGTGCGGTCGCCCGGCGCGCGGCGGAACCGCACCGACCTCGCGTAGCCACCGCCAGGTGTCGGCGACGGTCTCGGCCACCGGCCGGCAGGTCAACCCGGCAGCGAGGGCCCGGGTCACGTCCCGCTCCAGCAACCCCCGGGACGGGTGCCCACGCGGCAGCCAGATCGGCAGGTCGCTCCACGGCTGCACCCCGGCGGCGAGGATCGCCGCCGGATCCGTCCACCGCAACCGGGCGTCGGCACCGGTGGCGGCCACGCACGCGTCGAGCAGCTCGCCCATCGTGGTCTGCGTCGGAAGGCCGACCGCGTTGAACGTGCCGCCCACCCGCTGGGCGCCCGCGGCCAGCATCCACCCCGCCAGGTCGCGGACGTCGACGTACTGCACCGGCAGGTCGGCCGGGGCGGGGGCGAGCACGTCCCCGCCCCGCTCGATGCGCCGAAGCCACCAGGGCAGCCGGCCGATGTCCTCGCCCGGGCCCAGGATCAGGCCGGCCCGGGCGACCAGCGCACGCCCACCGAACACTTCCCGCACGGCGCGCTCGGCACCGGCCTTGAGCTGCGGGTAGTCGCCGTCGACGGAGCCCGGGTCGGCGTCCACCACCGGGGAGTCCTCGTGCAACCCCGCTGCGGCATGGTCGGTGTAGACCGAGCCGCTGGACACGTACACGTAGTGGCCGACCGCGTCGACCAGGGCGCGTGCGGCGTCGCCGGCGGCCCTCGGCGCACCGTCCCAGGTGTCCACAGCGACGTCCCACTCGCCGTCGGCGAGCGCGGCCAGACCGTCCGGCGCGGTGCGGTCACCCCGCAACCGGTGTACGCCGGACGGCACCGTGCCGTGCAGCCCTCGGTTGAACACCGTCACCGACCAGCCGTGGCGTACCGCCTCGGCGACGGTGGCCCCGCCCACGAATCCCGTACCACCCAGCACCAGCAGTCTCATGCGCTCCACCCTGCTGGCACCGGTCGGCGAAGGGCACCCCCGTTCGCCGGCAGCGGATCTGCCCGTGGCAGAACCGGACGGTGATGCCGCCGTTCACCTGCTGCCGGTCGCCGGTCCGGCCAGCACCCTCCTGCGGCGCAGCAGCGCCGCACGCGCCCGACGGGCCGCCCGCAGGTTCAGGGCCGCCACCGCGCCGAGCAGGAACACAACGCCCAGCAGCGCCGGCTCCAGTTCGTGTCGCAGCAGGCTGATGACCAGCGCGCCAACGCTGAATGCCAGCCAGGCTCCGACGCCGAGCCAGCCGGCGACCACCCGATCCCGGGCGAACAGCGGAGTCCGTCGAGTCACTGCCCAACCACCGAACACCGCCCAGCACAGGCCGATCACCACCAGGACGGCGAAGGCCACGTTGGTGCGCGTCGGCAACCCGGGCTCGGTGGCCCAGAGCAGGCCGATCAGGGCGCTGGCGGTGAGACCGGTGAAGGCCAGGGCCAGGTAGCCGACCCGCCTGCGCAGCGACAACGGCGCGTCCAGTCGCGCCAGCACCTCTTCCGGAGTCATGCCTCGTACCCCTTCCGCACCAGCTCGTGACGTAACAACCTGCGGGCCCGGTTGAGCCGCGACTTGACAGTGCCGACGGGTACGCCGCAGATCAGCGCGCAGGCGCCAACGGCTGGTCCTCCAGGTAGAACAGCAGAAGCACCTCCCGTTCCCGGGCGGGGAGCGCCGCCAGCGCCCCGGCCAGCGTCTCCCGGTCGACGACCTCCTGCGCCTCGTCACCGCCGGGCAGGTCGTCGATCGGTTCGGGCTCCGGACGGGCGTACGCGTCCCGCAGCCGGTTCATCACCGCCCGCCGGGCGATGATGAACAGCCACGGGGTGAACCGGTCCGGCTGCCGCAACGTCGGCAACCCCTTGAAGACCGCCAACCAGATTTCCTGCACCACATCGTCGTCGGACCCACCGAGCATCCGCCCGACGTACCGTTCGACCGCCGGATGCCAACCCTGCACCAGCTCGGCGAACGCCTCCCGTTCACCCAACTGGCAGCGGACCACCAGCAACTCATCGCTCATCGGCCCTCCTTCGCCTGTTCAGTCGGCGTGGAAGCCCGGCAGGTTCACGACCCGCCACAGCGAAACCGGCCTCGGCGGGTGGGAGGGTCGCGACGGTAGACCCCCGCCCAGAATGCAGGAAAGCCACCCCGGGCATGGTCAACGAAGCCGCCGATTGCGAAACTGCTTCAATCTGCCTCAGCACAACCCGGACGGAGCAGGGAATGTCCAGCACCCCGCTGTCCCTGCCGCAGCCCTCCGCACGGGCACCCGAGTTCGGCCACGACGCGCTCATCGTCTGCGAGAACCTGGTGCGGATCTACCAGACCGGTTCGATCGAGGTGCAGGCACTGCAGGGGCTGGACCTGGCCGTGAAGAGCGGTGAGCTGGTCGCCGTCGTCGGTGCCTCCGGATCGGGCAAGTCGACACTGCTCTCCATCCTGGCCGGCATCGACGCCCCCACCGCCGGGCGGGTCCGGGTCGAGGAGTGGAATCTGCTGGCGATGTCCCGCGCTGACCGGGTGGACTACCGACGGCACACCGTCGGGTTCGTACGGCAGCAGACGGCGAGCAACCTGATCCCCTACCTGACCGCACGGGAGATGGTGGACCTGCCGATGACGGCGGCCCGTACCCCGAAGCAGGAACGCCGGGACCGCGCGGCCGAGCTGCTGGACAGCCTCGGTGTCGCCGACTGCGCCGATCGCCGCCCCGGGCAACTCTCCGGAGGGCAGCAGATGCGGGTCGCGATCGCGGTGGCGCTGGCCAACCAGCCGCGGGTCCTGCTCGCCGACGAGCCGACCGGCGAGCTGGACGCCGCCACGTCCGCCGAGGTCTTCGGTGTGCTGCGCGATGTCAACCGGCGTTACGGCGTCACCGTCGTCGTGGTCACCCACGATCCGGAGGTCAGCGGCCAGGTCGAACGGACCGTCGCGATCCGGGACGGACGCACCAGCAGCGAGGTGCTGCGCCGCACCACCACCGACGCGGAGGGCGACACGCACATGATCGCCGAGGAGTACGCCGTGATGGACCGGGCCGGGCGGGTCCAGGTGCCCCGCGAGTTCCGCCAGGCGCTGGCGCTGACCCGACGGGTCCGGCTGGCCCTGGAACCCGACCACATCACGATCCACCCCGACTCGGGAAGCGGCGAATGAGTAGCGAGCCGCTGCTGAGCGTCCGCGGCGTACACCGGCGCTTTCGTACCGGGCCGACCGTCGTGCACGCCCTGAACGGCGTGTCGCTCGACGTGGCCGCCGGTTCGATGGTGGCGCTGGTCGGCCGGTCCGGCTCGGGCAAGACCACCCTGCTCAACGTCATCGGTGGCCTGGACCGCCCGGACGCCGGCACCGTGCACGTCGACGGCACCGACGTGACAGCGCTCGACGAGGACGGCCTGTCCCGGCTGCGACGCGAGAAGGTGTCGTACGTCTTCCAGAGCTTCGGGTTGATCCCGGTGCTGTCGGCGGCGGAGAACGTCGCGGCCCCGCTGCGGATGGCCCGCGTCGCCCCACCCGAGCGCGAGCGGCGGGTCGAGTTGCTGCTGGAGCTGATCGGCCTGGCCGACCACGCCCGGCAGCGGCCGGCCGAGCTGTCCGGCGGCCAGCAGCAGCGGGTGGCGATCGCCCGCGCGCTGGCCGCCTCACCCAAGCTCCTGCTCGCCGACGAGCCCACCGGGCAACTGGACGCCGAGACCGGCCTGTCGGTGATGGCGCTGCTGCGCGGGATAGTGGAATCCGAGGGCGTCACGGTACTGGTGTCGACCCACGACGCGGTGATGATGGCCCTGGCCGACCGGGTGATCCGCATCCACGACGGGCACCTCGACGAACAGGCGGCCGGGCAGCCGTACGTACCCGTGCCGGACGCCGGGTGACGCGACGATGAGGTTGGTCAGCCGGCGCGCCCGCGCGCAGTGGCCGTTGCTGGCAGCCCTCCTCGGGGTCGTCACGATCGGCGCGACCCTGCTGGGCACCTGCACCCTGCTCGTCACCCGCACCGCCGAGCGGGCGCTGGAGGTCGCCATGGCTCGCGCCGCCCCCGCCGACGTCGACGTGACCGTCTACACCGGCACCGTCGAGGGCCGCGACACGCAGTCCGTCGCCGCCGACACCCGCACCGTGGTGGCCTCCACGCTCGCACCGATCCCGGTGACGACAACCGCGCGGGCGTCAACGGTGCTGCGGGCGCTGCCGCCCACGCTCGCCACGGGCACCACAGTCCCGCCGCAGGCCTACCTGTCGGGGCTGGACGACCTGCCGACCCGAGCCGAGCTGGCCACCGGGCGCTGGCCACAGCACCCGGGCGACGCGATGCTGCTGGAGTCCACCGCACAACTGCTCGGCCTCACCCCCGGTGACCGGGTACGCCTCGGCGCCGAACTGGCCCACGCGCCCGTCCCGGCCATCGACGTGACAGTCGTCGGTGTGGTGCGCCCCCTCGCGGGACGCGGCTGGGACCGTGACCCGCTGGCCGCGGCCGGCTCCGCCATCGGCTACCGGGACGGCCGCTTCATGCAGCCGGTCAACGCCTACGGCCCGTTCCTCGTCGACCTCGCCGACCTGCTCACCACCGGCGCCACAGTCGACCGGATGGAGGTCACCGCCCATCCGGACCTGTCCCACAACAACCGCAGCAACCTGGAGACCGTGGCCGGGGCCGTCGACAACGCCGACCGCCGGCTGGCCGGCACCCTCGGCGAGCGCGTCCAGCTCGCACGGGTCGCCTCCGACCTGCCGCTGACCCTGCGGGCCGCCGACGACCAACGGCACGTCACCGCCGCCGTCGTGCTCGCCGTCGCCGTCCTCGGCGGTGTCCTGGCCGCGACAGCACTCGTCCTCGCGGGCCGGCTGACCGCGGGCATCCGCGCCGACGAGACCGCCCTGCGGGCCGCCCTGGGCGCCAGCCGTCGCCAGCTCGCCGCCACCGCGACACTCGAGGCCGGGCTCGTCGCCGCCGTCGCCGTCGCGCTCGCGATACCTGCCTCGTCGGCCCTGCACGCCGGTCTGACCCACCTGCCACCGCTGGACGACGCCGGCCTGACCGTCCGGCCAGCCGTCTCCGGCGTCCAGGTCCTCGCGGTCGTCGGTGGCGCGCTGGTGCTCGCCGCCGTACTCACCGTCCTGGCGATCCGACCGGTCCCGGCGGCCGGCGAACGGCGCACCCGCCGCGAACTGCTGGCCCGATCCGGTGCCGACCTGCTGCTCGCGGTATTCGCCGCCGTCGGGTGGTGGCAGCTGTACGGGCAGCCCACCACCGCCAGCCCACGCGCCGACGCGGTCCGGGTGCTCGCGCCGGCACTGCTGCTCACCGCGGGTGCCGCCCTGGCTCTCCGGGTGGTACTCCCCGCCCTGCGCGGTGCCGACCGGCTGGCCTACCGCGCCCGCGGGCTGGCGCTTCCGCTGGCGGTCTCCGAGGCTGCCCGCCGGCCGCAAGCGGTCGCCGCCGGTCTGCTCGTCGGGCTGGCCTGCGCGGCCGGCACCTTCGGCCTCGCCTTCGACAGCACGTGGCACCAGTCGCAACGCGACCAGGCCGCGCTCGCCGTCGGCACCGACCTGGCACTCACCCTCAGCACGGCGCCGGTGGCCGGAGACGGCGCTGTCGTCAGCGCGGCCACCACGGGGGCGGTGAGCCCGGCCCTCGACCGTGGCACCACGGTCGGTCAGTGGCTCGGCACCGCCGGCGACGCGCCGCGTCTGGTCGCCGTCGACACCACCCGCGCCGACGCGCTGCTACGCGGGCGGCTCGACAACGAGCGCGGATGGGCGGACGTCGGCACCGCGCTGGCACCACGCACCCGGGTCACCGGCCTCCCCGTCCCGGCCGGCGCCCCGCTCGTCCTGAGCGGAACCGCCTCCGGCGGCACCCCGCTCACCGTGACGCCCCAACTGCTGCTGCAGGACGCCACCGGCCTGCGCACGTCCTGCACCGGTCCCCCCGTACCGCTCGACGGTCGGGAGGTTCGGCTGCCCGACTGCGCGTCGGCCGACGGACTGCGCCTCGTCGCGGTCGCCCTGCCGATCGCCGCCGACCCGGTCGGCGGACGCGTCGCCGTCGCCGTCACGCTCACCGTGCCACCCGCCGGGTCGCAGGAGAGGTCCACCGACGGGTCGGACTGGACCGCCACGTCCGCGCCGCCGGTCCCGGGCAGGTTGGTCGACCCGACGGTCATGATGTCCGCCACGCCGACGGGAACCGCGCTGCGGATGGCCACGACAGTCGACCTCGCCGGCGCCGACGACGCCGCCCTGACCCTCGTCGCCACCGCCTTCCCGGACCCCGGCCCGGTGCCCGTCGCCGTCTCCGACCACTTCGCCAGCGAGGTCGGCGCCGAACGCGGCAGCGAACTCAGCGTCACGGTCGGCATCACGCCCGTCCCGGTCGTCGTCACCGAGGTCATCCCGACCGTACCGTCCGCCCCCGGCGCCGCCGCCGTGCTGGCCGACCTGGACACGCTGTCCCGCGCACGCGTCGTCACCGGCGACCTGACGTTCCCGGTCGACGCCTGGTGGGTCGGCCGCCCGACCGAGCCCGGTGCCGCCGAGCGGGCCACCGCCCTGCACCTGGGCACCGTCGCGACCCGCGAGGCGGAGACCGCCCGTCTCACCGACGGCCCGCTGAGCGCCGGGCTGCCGGCAGCTCTCCGGCTCATCGTCCCGGCCGCCGCACTGCTGCTGCTCGCCGGCGTCGTCCTGCACGTCACCTGTGATCTGCAGGTCCGCGCCGTCGAGGTGGCGCGGCTGCGCGGCCTGGGGATGTCCCGGCGCGACATCCGGGCCGTGCTGCTCGGCCAGCACGCCGGCGTACTGCTGCCCCTGCTCGCGGCGGGCACGGCCGTCGGCGCGCTCGCCACCCGCGTCGTCGCTCCCCTGCTGGTGCGCTCCGACACCGGCGCGGCGCCCGTCCCGGTCGCCCAACCACACTGGCCGTGGCCGGCCGAGACCGCACTGCTCGCCGCCCTGCTGGCCGGTTGCGTGCTGGCGGTCGCCGTCGTGGTCACCGTCCAGGTCCGCCGGGCCGATGCCGCGCACCTGCGGGTGGCACCGTGAACCAGTGGCTGACCCGCCGGTGGCCGACGCCGCACTGGCCCAGCGTCCGCAGCCGTGGCCGCACCGACGTCGGGCCGCTGCTGCTCACCGCCGCCGTCATCGCGACCGTCACGCTGCTCGCCGGGGCCGTACCGCCGCTGCTGCGCGCCGCCGCCGACAACGCCGTGCAGGGCACGGTCCGCGACGCCGGCACCGACTCGAACGTCCTGGCACACGCCGACTGGGAACGCGACGACGGACCGACCGGTGGTCGGGTCCGGATGCCCAACCTCGCCGAGGCGGTCGACGCCTTCCTCGCCCGAACGACGTCCGCGCTCGGGCCCGACCTGGACGCCGCGCTGCTTCCGCCCGTCGCCGTCGTCAACGGCCCGATCCTCAAGATCACCGACGGCAACGTGCCGCGTACCTTCCAGTTCACCTACCTGGCCAGTGACCTCGGCGGCCCGGACGTCACCTGGATCGCCGGCAGCCCGCCCGGTCCCGCCGTCTCCGACGAGTACGTCGAGGTCCCCTACGACGGACCCCCCTGGCCGGTGCAGATCGGCCTCTCCGAGGCGGACGCCGCCGCACTCGACCTCGACCCCGGCGACCGGATCCCGGTCAAGGACAGCCAGGGTGGCGACAAGGACGTCCGGGTCAGCGGGATCTACCGACCCGCGGACAGCGCCGACCCGGCCTGGCGACTCGCCCCGGCACTGCTGCGCCCCGTACCCGGCGCCGACGGCGTCGGGACCACCCGGTTCAACGGCCTGCTGTCGCGCGACTCGTTACCGGACGCACGGCTCGCCGTCGACGAGGACCAACTACGACGCACCGTCCACTTCGCACCCGTTCCCGACGCGCTCACCTCGGACTCCACTACGTCGCTCGCCAGCCAGGTGGTCAAGCTCAAGGCGACCTCCGGCTCGTCGAGCGACCGCGACCAGTCCCTGAAGTGGGAATCGCAGCTCGACACCGTCCTGCGCGACGCCCGTACCCGCAACAACGCCGCTGCGGCACAGGCCGCCATCCTGCTCGCCGGGGTACTCACCGCGGCGGTGCTGGTCCTGCTGCTCGCCGCCGACCTGCTGGTCCGCCGCCGCACCCCGGTGCTGAGCATCGCCCGGCAACGTGGGGCGGCGCTCCCCGACCTCGGCGCGGAACTGGTCATCGAGTCCGCAGTGGTGTCCCTGTCGGCCGCCGCCGTCGGGCTCGCACTCGCACGCGCGGCCGCTCCGGGCGTCGCCTGGACCTGGGCCGTTCCCGTGGTCCTGGCCGGCGCCGTCGCCGGGCCGGCGTTCGGCACCCTCGCCGCCGCCCGCGCCAGCCGTGACCGACGCCAACCCGCCAACCCGGCCGCTCGGCGCTGGATCCGGGCCACCGGCCAGCTGCGCCGCGCCGCCGTGGAGGCCGCTGTCCTGATCGCCGCGATCGCCGCATTCGTCACACTGCACCAGCGTGGGCTCGTGCCCGCCGCCTCCGACGGCGACACCGGTGAACTGACCGGCGACCTGATCCTGCCGATCAGCGCACTCTCCCTGGGCGCGCTCGTCGGCGCGCTCGTCCTGCTCCGGCTACTGCCCCTCGGGGCGCGGTTCGCGCTCCGACAGGCCCTGCGCTCACGCCGCCCCCTGGCCGTGTTCAGTGCCGCCCAGGCGACCACAACGGCCGGACGCGCGCTGCCCCTGCTAGTGCTGGTCAGCACCACGGCGCTCGCGTCGTTCGCGCTCATCCTCGGCGCCACCGTCACCCGGGGCCAGACCGACGGCGCGTGGAGCACCGTCGGCGCCGACGCCCGCCTCGACGTCGGCGCGGACGCCGAAACCGCCACGCCCGCACTCGCCGAGCGCATCGCCGCCGCACCCGGGGTAGGGCAGGTCGTCGTCGCGCAGGTGACCGACTCGGCACGCGTATTCGCCGAATCGACGCTGCTCACCCCACGCCTGGTCATCGTGGACGCCGCCGCGTTCCAGCACCTGCTGGCCACCACACCGCTGCCCGACGCGCCGGCGCTGGCACGGCTCACGGCTCCCGGTCCGGGCCCCGGGGAGGTCCCGGCGCTGGTCCGCTCGAAAGCCGGCGATCTGCGTACCGGCTCGCGGCTGCAACTCCCCCGCAAAGGCGCGCCGGCGATCCGCCTCGCCGCCGTCGGTACCGCTCCCTCCGTCGGCGGCGTCGACGACGTCGTCATCGTGGACGCCACGGCCCTTGCCGACGCCGGGCTGCCCGCCGTTGCGAACACCGTCTGGGTGACCGGTCCCGGCGCGGGGCGGGCCGTGTCGAACACCGGAGTCGCCTCCAACGTCGTGCTGCGTACTGACGTCCTGCGGGCGCAGCGGGTGGCTCCTTTGACGGCAGGGCTGACACGGCTGGCGTGGACAGCTGCCGCGGTGCTGCTGGCGCTGGGGTTGCTCGGCCTCACGCTCGCCGCCGCCGCCGGTGCGTCGCAGCGGTGGCAGACCCTGACCCGTCTGCGGACCCTCGGCCTGCGGCCACGCGACGTCCGCTGGGTCGCCGCCGGCGAGTTGCTTCCGCCGGTCGTGGTCACCGCGGTGTGCGGTCCGCTACTCGGGGCCGTGCTCGCCCGCCTGGCGCTCGGCCCGCTCGACCTGCGGCTGCTCACCGGCCAGGCCGCCGACCCGGCGGCGGTCCTGCCGTGGTGGCTGCTGGGCCTGGTGAGCGTGGCGCTGCTGGCGGCGGCGGCCACCGTCGTACCCGTCGAGTCGGCGCTGCGGCGACGTGACCGGCTGAGCGAGGTACTTCGCGCCGGCGAATGACCGATGGTCACCCATGGAGAAAGAGGCCCGTCACCGGATATCCGGCAACGGGCCATCTGATCGCTCTGTGTGGATGGTGGGCGATACTGGGTTTGAACCAGTGACCTCTTCCGTGTCAGGGAAGCGCGCTCCCACTGCGCCAATCGCCCGTGGCGGCCCCAGGGGGCACATCGCGAGCGGACGACGGGATTCGAACCCGCGACCCTCACCTTGGCAAGGTGATGCGCTACCAGCTGCGCTACGTCCGCACGTCCCCGGCAAGCGCCGGCGACAGGTGAACTCTACCCGATGCCAAGATCGCTTGGAACGGCACCCTGGCCGGTCGCGGTTGCGCTGGTGCCGGCTGGGGTACTGAACGATCCGACAGCGCACCACACCCCCTAAGGAGGCTGTCGTGGGTATCGGCACCAGCATCTTCCTGATCGCGCTCGGCGCGATCCTCACCTTCGCACTGGACGCGAGCGTCGGCGGCATCAACCTCGACGTGGTCGGCTGGATCCTGATGGGCGCCGGCGTGCTCGGCCTGATCATGACCACGCTGATCTGGGGTCGCCGCCGCCAGGTCGTCACCACCACCGAGCAGCCGGTGGAGTACCGCCAGGTCGAGGAGCGGCGGGACATCGCCCCGCCGCTGTGACCCGGACAGGTCCACCGCTGGCGGAGCCGCCAGACCACCGCTGGCGGAGCCGCCAGACACAGCGCATACGGGCCGGCAGCCGCACCGACGGCGGCCGGCCCGTCCGCAGGACGCGATCGCTGGCGGGGCAGGAGAGACACGAGGCAGACGAGGTGCCGGCCGCCGCCGGTGATGTCGTCCACAGTGCCTGTTTCCGCTGGCCGAGGGGGTTGCCGCCCCCGCGTTACGATCCAGATCATGGAGCCTCTCGACACGGTGCTGGCCGCGCACCGGGCGTACCTGCTCGGTTGGAACATCGGCGTCGCCGGCGGGCCGGACCTCCCGACCTACCGCAGTGAGGTGCCGCACGCACCCCTCAACGGCGTGCTGCGGGTGGTCGGGCGCACACCGCAGGACGCGCTCAGCGAGGCCCGGAAGCGCCTGCACGGCGTACCCCGGATCTGGTGGGTCGGCCCGGACAGCGACGCCGGCACCGCGGACGGCCTGGTCTCCCTCGGCGCCGCGCAGGTCGCCCGGATGCCGATCATGACCGTGGGGATCGGGGCGGTGGCGGAGGTGCCGACTCCGGCCGGTGTCCGGATCGCCGAGACCACCGACCTCGCCACGTTCGTCCCGGCCTATGCCCGGGTGTCCGGAATCTCAGCGGACGGCGTGGCGGCGACGATCGAACGGGAGAAGGCATTCACCGGAGAGGGCACAGTGCTGCGGCTGACCGGCCGCCTCGATGACGGCCGGATCGTCGCGACGGCCGTCGCCTGGATCAGCCACGGTCTGGTCACCCTCTACTTCGTCGGCACCCAGCCGGAACAGCGCCGCAGAGGCATCGGCGCGGCCATGACCAGGGCCGCCCTCGAACTGGCTGCCGAGCGAGGCGCCCGCACCGCCGCACTCACCTCGTCGGCCGTCGGTGAGTCGGTCTACCGCGGCCTCGGCTTCCAGCCGGTGGGCGAGTTCCGCCTGTTGACCTTCTGAACCAGCCCGCACCGCCCGGCCGCCCGCCGCCCGGCCGCCCGCCGCCCGCCGCCCGCCGCCATGATCGTGCTGGATCCTGGATGTAGTGGCCTCATCGACGGTCCGATACCACTACATCCAGGATCCAGCGCGATCTTCGGATGGTGCGGGCCGGAAGGCGATGGTTGCCGGCGAAACCATTGACTACGGCGGTCAGACAGCGTTGTCTTTCCTGTGGCACCTGGGGAAGGGGAACGATGGTCGACGATTTGTCCCTCGTATTCTGCGTGAGCGCTGACGTGTCGGTACGCGAGCGAATGGTGCGGCGACTCGACGGGCTCGGCACTCTCGTCATCTGCACCGACCTCGCCGAGTTGCAGGCGATGATCGGCCCGCCCATGGTCAACGGGCCGGCCGCACTCCTCAGCCCCTCCGCGCCCGGCACCGTTGGCGCGTCAGCCGCCGCCCCCGAAGCCGCCGCCGAACCCGCCCTCGCAGTGAAGGCCACCGCCGCACCGAGGGCCGCGGCCGCGCCTGCTGTGACCCCGGAACGGATCAGCCTGCGTGATCTTGAGATCTACCCGCTCGACCACGTGGTGACGTGGCGCGGAGAACGGCTGAGCCTGACCCGACTCGAGCGCAACCTGCTCACCCAACTCGCCACCGCACCGGTCGGAGTCTGGACGTACCAACGACTCTTCGAATCGGTCTGGGGCTGCGCGTTCCTCGGCGACACGTCGAGTCTGCACTCGGCCGTGAAGCGGTTACGTCGCAAACTGCACGCCGTCGACGACGCCCTGCGCGTGCACACCGTACGAGGCGTCGGCTACCGGCTCAGCGTCGACTGATGACGTGGCACCACAAGCGAAACGGCTCGTCACCGGGTCTTCCGGTGACGAGCCGTTCTCCTCTGGTGGGCGATACTGGGTTTGAACCAGTGACCTCTTCCGTGTCAAGGAAGCGCGCTCCCACTGCGCCAATCGCCCGTGCTTGTTGCCGAGGTGGGGACGGGATTTGAACCCGCGTACACGGCTTTGCAGGCCGTTGCCTCGCCTCTCGGCCACCCCACCGAGGTTGCCCCCGTCATACGTGGCGGCAGCTCCGAGCGGACGACGGGATTCGAACCCGCGACCCTCACCTTGGCAAGGTGATGCGCTACCAGCTGCGCTACGTCCGCACGCCCCCGGACGTTCCCGGGTGACGGATGAGAACTTTAGCCGAGTAGGTGTTTGACTGCCAACTCGGGGTCGCCTCGGCGCGTCCCGGGTGGCCGGGGCTGGAGCGGAGTCACCCCCGGCGGGCATCCTAGGCGGCTGGCCTGGTGTCTGAATCCGGCACCGACCGTCACGCTCCGACACTCCTCGGCAATGATCGTCATCATCGCGTCGCATACCTGACCATCGACGTCTCGACGACCCGGCACCGGGCAGCGGACCTCGGTGAACACTCTCCGTGGAACGACGGACGACACGCGAAAGAAGTGTCCGGCTTCCGACTGCCACGGCGTGAATCGGCGCGTGGTGGTAACTGTTCGTGTTCAGTCGGATGGGCTACGGTAACGGTCGTGACGAGACGTGCGGCCGAGATCCGCCTGGATGCCCTGCTGCGCACCGCCTGCGACGTGATCGTGGAGCGCGGGCTGGCCAACACCCGGACAGCGGACGTGGCGAATGCCGCGGGCGTGAGTCAGGCGTTGGTCTTCTACCACTTCGCCACCAAGGAACGGCTGCTCGCGCAGGCCTTCGCGTACGCGGTCGAGCAGGATCTGGCCCGGCTCGACGCGGTGACCCGTTCCTCGGCCGCGCCGCTGACCAAGCTCCGCCGGATCCTCAAGCTCTACACCCCGGCCGGGCGGGCGACCTCCTGGTCCATGTGGATCGACGGCTGGTCCGAGTCGCTGCGTACCCCGGAGTTGGAGAAGGTCTCCCGGCGGCTGGACCTGCGCTGGCGACAGGACCTGGCCGCGGTGATCACCGCCGGGGTGGCCGACGGCACCTTCCAGTGCGCCGACGCCGACGGGGCCGCGTGGCGGATCAGCGCGGTGATGGACGGCCTCGCCGTCCAACTCGCCGTGCACGACCGGGTGATCTCCCGCCGCCAGTTCGGCGAGTGGGTCCGGCTGGTCACCGCCCGAGAGCTCGGCTTGGACCCGGCCGACCTCGACTGAGCTGGGGTGGCCAGCACCGATCCCCGCACCGAGCCGGGCAAAACGGACTCAGTCCGCCCCGTCGACCGGAACAATCGGCGGCATGGACCTCTTGGAGGCGTACCGCCGGAGCCTGGCCGAATTCATCGACCGGGTGGATCAGATCGAGCCCGGCCAGTGGTCCGACCCGACACCCTGCTCGGACTGGGACCTCCGCACGCTTGTCAACCACGTGGTGACCGAGGACCGGTGGAGCGTTCCGCTGCTCGCCGGCCGGACCATCGACGAGGTCGGCGACCGGCTCGACGGTGACCAACTCGGCGCCGACCCGATCGCGACGGCTCGGGAGGCCGCCGCGCAGGCCGAGATCGCCGCCACCCACCCCGGCGCGATCGACCGCACCGTGCACCTCTCCGGCGGCGACACCCCGGCCACCGAGTACCTCCGGCAACTCCTCGCCGAGCACCTCGTGCACGGCTGGGACGTGGCGGTGGCGATCGGCGCGCAGCCACGGCTCGACCCGGACGCGGTGCACGCCGCCGCCCAGTGGTTCGCCGGCCAGATCGACGCCTACCGGCGCAACGACCTGGTCCACACCGGCGTACAGGTGCCCGACGACGCCGACGAGCAGGACCACCTGCTGGCCGCGTTCGGCCGCGACCCCGACTGGGCGCCGAGCGCCTGAGCGAATCTCGATCTGTTGGTGCGACAGCGGCTCCGGACCTTGCCGTGACCTCGGGAGACTGATATCCACAGATGCGCATGCGTCACCGCGCATCTGTGGTCGGCGACTCGCCGGCCATCCCGCTCCCACGAGGAGGTCCCGTGCCACAACCGGAGTGGTCACCCCCGATGAGCCGGCGTCGACGCCGGCTCATCGCCATCCTGGCGACGACGGCGACGGTCGCCGCGCTGCTCCCCACCGGCGTGAGCACCGCAGCCCCCACCGGCGGCGCGACATCCGCCGAGCGCCGGTCCGGTCCGTTCGCCGAGGGGCACACCCCCGCCGACGCCGACAACCGCGCCGGTACGGCGGCACCCGACGCCCGCCAACGCGGCCTGGCCCGCGCCGTCGACCCCGACGTCCGGTGGAACCGGCTCGGCACCCCACAGGCGCTCGGCCCCGGCCGCACCCCGCTGGCCAGCGGGCTGCCCGCCGACCCGGAGGCCGCCGCCCGCGCCTACCTGGCCGCCAACCAGGACCTGTTCGGCATGGACGCCGCCACGGTGGCCAGCATGGAACGGGTGCTGGTCCGACCGATCGGCAGCGGCACCGTCGTCACCCTCCGGCAACGCTTCGGCGACCTGCCCGCGGGGCCGGACGGCCTCGTCACCCTCGCGGTCGCCGACGGCGCGGTGCTCTCGGTCAGCTCCTCGCTGGCCCGCGACACCGGCACGCCGGCGCCGGCCACCCGCACCGCGGAGCAGGCGTACGCCGCCGCGCTCGCCGACGCGAAGCTGACCGCCGACGCGGTGGCCAGCCACACCATCCGGTCGGTGGCCGTACCCACCCCGCTGGACGGGCCACGGGCCGCCTACGAGGTGACCATGATCGGCGCGGACACCGAGCACCCGGCCGCGTTCACCAGCTACGTGGACGGCAGCACCGGGCAGGTCCTGGTCCGCGAGGACCTCGTCGACTTCGACTCCGACAACCCGAGCTGGGCGGTCTTCCCGGCCACGCCGCCTCGCGACCTCGGCCCCGGGCAGGACCCCCGGGTGCGCTGGTGCGGGGACCCGGCCCCCGGCTGCCAGGCCGCCTTCCGCGACCCGGCCACCGGCCAACCGTGGGACGTCGACGCGGCCACCGGTACGCCGACCTTCACCTCGCGCGGCAACTCGGCCAACACGGTGCTGTCCTGGGGTGCGAGCACCCCGGTCGTGCCGGCCCCCACCAGCCCGGAACGCCGCTACGAGTACCCCTTCACCGACCAGTGGCACCAGGCGAAGTGCAACCCGGGGGTGTTCACCTCCGCCCAGCGCAACGACGCCGACGCGTCGATCGCCAACCTCTTCGCCATGCACAACCGGATGCACGACTGGTCGTACCAGTTGGGCTTCACCGAGTCGGCGTGGAACCTCCAGGCGGTCAACCTCACCCCGTCCGGTCTGGGCGGTGACGCCGAGCAGGGCCGCGCCCAGCAGGGCGCGCTGACCGGCAACCGGAACAACGCCAACCAGGGCACCCCGCGCGACGGGTTGCCGCCGACCACCAACATGTACCTCTGGCAGCCGCAGGCCGGCGGGCCGTACCCGCCGTGCGTGGACGGCGACTACGACATGACGGTGATCGGCCACGAGTACACCCACGCGATCACCAACCGGATGATCGCCGGCCCGGACAGCGGGATCAGCGGCCACCAGGGCGGGTCGATGGGTGAGTCCTGGGGCGACCTGCTGGCCGCCGAGTACCTCTTCCAGCACGGGCTGCGCGCGCCCGGCGAGACGCCCTTCATCACGGGCGGCTACGTCACCGGCAACCTGGTCAGCGGCATCCGCAACTACGACCTGAGCCGCAGCCCGCTCAACTACTCCGACATCGGCTACAACACCGCCGGCCCGGCGGTGCATGCCGACGGGGAGATCTGGGGCGCCACCAACTTCCGGGTCCGCTCCGCCCTGGTGAAGCGGTACGGCCTCGGCACCCCGCAACGGCAGCTCGACTGCGCGTTGGGCAAGGTCGCGGCAGATCAGTGCCCGGGCAACAGGCGCTGGTCACAGCTGGTCTTCGACTCGTTCCTGCTCCAGGCCGCCAGCCAGGTCAGCATGCTCGACATGCGCGACAACATGCTCACCGCCGACCTGCTCCGCTTCGGCGGCGCGAACCAGGACCTCATCTGGGCCGAGTTCGCCCGCTCCGGCATGGGCCGGGACGCCGCCACGAACGGTGCCGGCGACACCGACCCGACGCCGAGTTTCGCCTCGCCGCACGGTGGCAACGCGACGCTCACCCTGCGGCCGCGCGGAGACAGCGCCGAAGCGCCGATCCGGGTGTACGTGGGGGCGTACGAGGCGCGGGCCGTGCCGGTGGCCGACACCGACCCGGCGACGCCGATCCCGAACACCGTGGAGATGGTGGCCGGCACGTACGACCTGCTCGCCGTGGCCCCCGGGTTCGGGCACCAGCGGCTCAGCGTCACCGCCAAGGCAGGGCAGAACGGGTACGTCGACCTGCGGATGAGCCCCAACCTCGCCTCCACCGCGTCCGGCGCCACCGTCACCGGCGACGGGGTCAACCTGGACCGGGTCGTCGACGACACCGAGGCGACGAACTGGGCGTCCCTGGATGGGGTCGCCGGCCGGCAGCTCACAGTGGCGCTGGCGGGCGACGCCCCGCAGACGGTCAAGCGGGTGAACGTCAGCGCGATGCTGCGCCCGGCGATCACCGGCGACGCCGACACCGGCGCGCAGAACGCACTCAGTGCCCTGCGCTCGTTCGCGGTGTCCGCCTGCAACGCGACGACCACCGACTGCGCGGATCCGGCGCGTTGGCAGCGCATTTACACCAGCCCGGGGGACGCGTTCCCCGGCGGGGCGTACCGGGCGTACAGCCGCGACATCAACCTCCGGACGTTCGCGGTACCCACCACCCTCGCCACCCACCTGCGTCTTGAGGTGCTGGCGAGCCAGTGCACCGGCGGCCCGAACTACGCGGGCGAGCAGGACGACGACCCGGCCACGACGACGGACTGCGCGACCGCCAGCCCGGCCCGGAGCCAGGTCCGGATCGCCGAGTTCCAGGCGTTCTCGAAGTGACACGGTGGGGCCGGCGGATGTCCGCCGGCCCCACACCCCCGTTCGGCGCGGGGCAGCGCTACCGCCGCACGGCTCCCGTCGCGGACCCTCGATCAGCGGTGCGCTCGACTCCA
The DNA here is from genome assembly GCF_049841475.1 of Micromonospora sp. DT15. Taxonomy (NCBI): domain Bacteria; kingdom Bacillati; phylum Actinomycetota; class Actinomycetes; order Micromonosporales; family Micromonosporaceae; genus Micromonospora; species Micromonospora sp. DT15. The sequence continues at coordinate 548,676 of NZ_JBNCKJ010000001.1, read as the reverse complement.
CGGGTCGGCGACGGCCGGGCGCTCCCAGCGCCGGTCCACCGGGGGATCGTCGCCCCCGTCGGCGTCCCCGGGCGCGGCCCGGGTCAGGTGCCGCAGCCGCAGCAGCAGCCCCACCCCGAGGAAGAGCAGCAGCCCGCCGAGGAGAAACGCGGCCTGCACCACGCCGAACGCGCCGGACTGCGAGACCGGGCGGTTGGCTGCCGGTGGCGCGGCGTCGGCCGGGTACTCCCCGACCGCCTCCTCCGTCGCCGTGCTCTCGTCCTCGGTCGGCGCGCTGGCGGATTCGGTGGGCTCCGGCGGGGTCTTCGTCGGCTTCGGGGTGCTGGTCGGTACGCCGCCCACCCCCACCACGGCACGGGTGGCGGTCTGCCGGGCCAGCAGGCGCAGGTTGGCGTCGTACGCCTCGGCGGCGAGGGTGACCCGCCCCTGGGTGACGTCCTCGGCGAAGGCCACCCGGTAGCGGGCCGTGACAGTGCGGCCCGGGCAGAGCGTGCCCGGGTCGAGTTGCCGGTCGGTCAGCCGGGCGGTGTCACCCTCGGTGCGGATCTGGAGCGGAAAGTCGCCGGTCTCCTCCACCCGGTCCATCTTCACCTGATCGAGCCGCAGGCCGCCCTGCACGCTGAGCACCATCGACCAGCGCACCTTCGCACACCTGGCGCGCCGGTCCGTCTGGGAGACCACCGCGGAGATCGTCCGCACCTGCTCACCGGCGGTGAACCGTCCCGGCAGGCCGCTCATCTCGGTGGTGAAGGCCGCCTGTGCCGGGGCAGCCGCCGCCAGCTCCACCCCGCTCAGACAGGCCAGCACCACCCCTGCCCTCAGCGCATACCGCCACACCGTCACCACCGCCGTCCTCCGTTCGGTCGCCTCCACCCCGCAACGCTAGAAGCGGGGGACGGCACCGACCAGACGGGTGTGTTCGCACCGGACGGCAAGGACGGGGTGGGTTTTCACCGACCGTGGTGAACCGGTCACCACTCCCCCGCGACACGCCGGGAGTCGGGCCGCTGGGACAATCACGCAGTGTCCGAGCTCTCCAGCACGTTCGTCCGGCTGCACGCCCGGCTGGCCCCGGTCCCCTTCGTACCTGAGGTGCGGCTGCACCAGGCGGACGAGCCGATCGGCCTGTGGGAGCTGACCGAGGGCGAGTTCTCCAGCGACCGGCCACCGCCGTTCTGGGCGTTCGCGTGGGCCGGCGGGCAGGCCCTCGCCCGTCACGTCACCGACCACCCGGAGCTGGTCGCCGGCCGGCGGGTGCTCGACCTCGCCTCCGGCTCCGGCCTGGTGGCCATCGCCGCGGCCCGCGCCGGCGCGGCGTCAGTGCGGGCCGTCGAGGTGGACGAGTTGGCGGTGGCGGCGGTCGCCCTCAATGCGGAGGCCAACGGGGTACGCGTCGACGCCGAGTTCGGCGACATCCTCGACGGCGACGCCGGGGACGCCGAGGTGGTGCTCGCCGGAGACGTCTTCTACAGCGAGGCGATGGCCCGCCGGGTCCTGCGGTTCCTGCTGCGTGCCGCCCGGGCCGGCGCGCCGGCGCTCGTCGGTGACCCCGGCCGGGCGTTCCTGCCCCGGGACCGCTTCGACGAGGTGGCCGGGTACGACGTGCCGGTGCCGGAGGCGTTGGAGAGTGTGCGGGTGAAGCGCACCACCGTCTGGCGGCTGCGCGCCGGGCTGCCGGGGGCCTCCGGCTAGCGTGTCCGGGTGCTGTTCCGCAGCTGGGCGCAGGTGGCCGACCCCGCATGGCCGGACGTGGCCCGGGTGCCGGACCACGTCGGCGGTACCCACCTGGTCGTGACCCGGCACGCGCTGGTCCGCGAGGTCCTCGCCGACCCGGTCACCTACCGACCTGACAACGCGCTGGACGCGGTGACTCCGATGCCGGTGACCGCGCTGCGGGTGCTCGCCGGGCACCGGTTCCGGCTGCCGCCGACCCTGGCGAACAACTCGGGCGCCAGCCATCCGCAGATCCGGGCCATCGTCGCGGAGGCGTTGCACCCGGCCCGGGTGGCCGCGCAACGGCAGTGGCTCACCGCGCTGGTCCGGGACCGGGTCGCCCGGATCGGCGCCGCGCTCGACGCCGGCTCGCCTGTCGACCTGTACGCGGACCTCGCCGCCGACCTGCCGCTGCTGGTGCTGGCCCGGCTGGTCGAGTTGCCGGACGCGTCGGTCGGCGCGGTCAAGGAGTTCGCCCGCGCCGCGCTGGAGTTGTTCTGGGCGCCACTGGACCCCGACCGGCAGCTGGCGCTCGCCACCGAGGTGGGCCGGTTCCACAGCGTGCTGCGTGACTTCGCGGCCGTCGGTGGCGGTCTGGCCGCCGAGCTGCGGTCGGCCGGGCACCCGCCGGACGTGGTGGTCGGCGCGCTCTTCTTCCTGTTGGTCGCCGGGCAGGAGACCACCTCGCAGTTCCTCACCCTGCTCCTGCACCGGCTGGCCGACGAGCCGGCCGTCCGGGCCGGCCTGCGCAGCGGCGAGGTCGCGGTGGCCGACGTGGTGGAGGAGGGATTGCGGCTGGAACCACCGATCGTCACCTGGCGACGGGTGGCGACGACGGAGAGCACGCTGGGCGGCACACGGGTGCCGGCGGGCACCAGCCTCGTGCTGTGGCTGGGCCGCGCCGGTCGGGACCCGGCGGTCGTGGAGTCGCCCGACGAGTTCCGTCCGGGCCAGCGTGGATCACGCAGGCACCTGGCGTTCGGGGCGGGCGCGCACCGCTGCGTCGGGGACGTGCTGGCCCGGATGGAGGCAGCCGTGGTGGTGGCCGAGGCCGCGCCGCTGCTGGACGGGGTGACAGTGCTCCGTCCGCCCTGGTGCCCGGACAATCTCACCTTCCGGATGCCGGACGCGTTCGTGGTCCGCCGCCGCACCGCGGACACCGGGCTGACCGGATCCTGACATCCGCTCGGTATGTTTCCGGGCGTGTCAGCCACCCCCACCCGTCGAATCCCTGCCGCCGTAACGCTTCTGGCCCTGCTGGCGTTGACTGCCTGCACAGTCGGTCCGAACTACCCGGCGCACGCTCGGCAGGTCGCCGCGGCTGAGCCGACTCCGTCCGTCCCGGCGGCGGCCCCCTCGGCCTCGCCGTCCCCGACCGCGAAGCCCCCGTTCAAGAGCCTGGCCTGGTACGTGTCCCAGGTGCCGACGTTTCCCGAGGCGCCACTGCCGCAACCGGTACCGCTGCCCACCACCGGTTCGGCCGCGTTCTGGCATCGCCTGCCGACCGACCAGAAGGTCGCCTTCATCACCATCGACGACGGTGGGCTGGCCCGTCCGCCGGAAGTCATCGACTTCATCTGGGAGGCGCGTATCCCGGTGACGATGTTCCTCAACTCGCCGGCGGCGGCGGAGCACACCGACTACTTCCGGCAGATCGAGGCGGTGGGCGGGGTCGTGGAGAACCACACCATCCACCACAACTCGCTGGCCGGCCGGTCGTACGACTACCAGAAGCAGGAGATCTGCGGTGCCGCCGACAGGCTGGAGGAGCTGTTCGGCAAGCGGCCCACCCTGTTCCGGCCACCGTTCGGTGAGCATGACAGCAGCACGCTGAAGGCCGCGCACGACTGCGGCGCGAAGGCGGTCTTCCACTGGACCGAGACCGTCCACGAGGGGAAGGTGCGCTACCAGACCCCGGAGAAGGTGGTCCAACCCGGCGACGTGCTGCTGATGCACTTCCGACCGGCGTTGATGGACGACCTGCTCGCGGCGTTGAAGGCGATCCACCGGGCCGGGCTCACCCCGGCGCTGCTGGAGCAGTACGTACGGTGATCAGCCCGCCACCGACCTGACGAAAGTCAGGGACGGGTGGTGCCGTTCGGGCGCGGCGGGGCGGCAGCCCGCTCGCCTAGCGTCAGCGCATGATCACATTACGTGGGTTGACGAAACGGTTCGGGTCGACCGTCGCCGTCGACGCGTTGACAGTCGACATCGCGCCCGGCCGGGTCACCGGCTTCCTCGGCCCCAACGGCGCCGGCAAGTCCACCACCATGCGGATGATCCTCGGGCTGGACCGTCCCACCGCCGGGCAGGCCCTGGTGGGCGGGCGCGCGTACCGGGAGTTGCGCCGGCCGCTGCACGAGGTGGGCGCGCTGCTCGACGCCCGGGCCATCCACCCGGCCCGGTCCGGCCGGGCGCACCTGCGGGCCATGGCGCACAGCAACGGCATCCCGACCCGCCGGGTCGACGAGGTGTTGGACACCGTCGGGCTGGACGGGCGGGCCGCCGCCAAGCCGGGGCGGACGCTCTCGCTCGGCATGGGCCAACGGCTCGGCATCGCCGGCGCGCTGCTCGGCGACCCGCCGGTGCTGATGTTCGACGAGCCGGTGAACGGACTCGACCCGGACGGGGTGCGCTGGGTGCGGCAGCTGATGCGCTCACTGGCCGACGAGGGGCGGACGATCTTCGTGTCCAGCCACCTGATGAGCGAGATGCAGCTCACCGCCGACCAACTCGTGGTGATCGGCCGGGGGCGACTGCTCGCCGACGAGCCGATCGGCGACGTGATCGCCCGCAGCACTGTCGCGGTCCGGGTCCGCAGCCCACACCCGGATGGGCTGGCCGCGCTCGCCACGCGCCTCACGGCCGCCGGGGCGAGCGTCGAGGCGGCCGACCGGAACGAGCTGACCGTCACCGGCGCCACCGCCGACCAGGTCGGCGATCTGGCCCACGAACTGGGGGTACGACTGCACGAGCTCAGCGCACACGCCGCGTCGCTGGAGCAGGCGTTCATGGAACTGACCGCCGACAGCGTCGAGTACGCCGGTGGCCCGACCGGAGGTGGGGCGCGATGAGCACCAGCACCAGCACCCGCCACGGCGCGGTGGCCGCCGAGTGGACCAAGCTCTCCTCGGTCCGGAGCACCTGGTGGACGGCGCTGGCCGGGCTGCTGGTGATGGCCGCCAGCGCCGGTCAACTGGCCATCTACGCCGCCAACGACAACACCAACGACGACCCGACCGACGACCGGGGAATCGTCACCGTCGGCAGCGTGCTCATCAGCTCGGTCGAGTTGACCCAGTACGTGGTGCTGGCGCTGGGCCTGCTCGCTATCACCGCCGAGTTCACCAGCGGCACCATCCGTACGACGCTGCAGTGCACCCCGTCCCGCGGTCGCGTACTGCTGGCCAAGGCCGCCGTCGCCGGGGCGGTCACCTTCGCGCTCGGGCTGCTCCTCGGCGGCGTCGGCGCCCTGGTCGCCCGGCCGGTGCTCGGCGAGTGGGGCAGCGCCCCCGCCGCCGACACGGTCGGCGACATCGTGGCGGTGGCGACCTACCTGGCGCTGGTCGGTGTGCTCGCCCTGGGCCTCGGCGCCGCGCTCCGCAGTGCGGTGCTCACGCTCACCGTCCTCCTCGCCATCCTGATGATCGTGCCGCTGTCGCTCCAGGAGCCGGACATCGACGTGCTGAACCGGATCGCCGACGTGTTCCCCGGCGTGGCCGGCGGGCACTTCCTGGCCGGCGACACCGAGCCGTACCCGCCAGTGGTGGGGCTGCTCCTGCTCGCCGGGTGGGCCGCCGCCGCACTGCTGCTGGGCCGGGCGGCGTTGCGCCGCCGCGACGCGTAAGGCAGGCCGCGCTGAGCGGGGGCCGATCGGCCCCCGCTCAGCCGTCGACCAACCCCGCCTCGTACGCCAGGATCGCCGCCTGCACCCGGTTGCGGACGTCCAGCCGGGTGAAGATGCTGGTCAGGTAGCTCTTCACGGTGCCCTCCACGAGGTGCAGCCGGCGGGCGATCTCGGCATTGGAAAGGCCCGCCCCGACCAGGGCCAGCACCTCCCGTTCCCGCTCGGTCAGCCCGGCCGCACGGTCCCGGGCGGCGGGTCGACGGGCCAACCGGTCGGCCCCCAGCTCGATCACCCGGCGGGCCACTCTCGGCGACAGGTACGCCCCACCGTCGGCGACCGCGTGCACACCGGCGATCAGCTCACGCGGGTCGCCGGCCTTGAGCAGGAACCCGCTGGCACCGTGCCCGAGCGCCCGGGCCACGTGGTCGTCCTCGCCGAACGTGGTCAGCATGATCGTCGCGGTGTCCGGCACGACCCGGCGGATCTCGGCGGCGGCGGCCAACCCGTCCAACCGCGGCATCCGGATGTCCAGCAGCGCCACCCGGGGACGGTGGGCACGGACCAGTTCCACCGCCGCGTGCCCGTCGCCGGCCTCGGCGACCACCTCGATGCCCGGGTCGCTGGCGAGGATGGCCCGGACGCCGGCCCGGATCATCGCCTCGTCGTCGGCCAGCACCACCCGGATCGGCGGTGTCCCCGTCGTGTGGGTGTCCACTAGGCGATCCACTCCTTGCTGACCAGCCGGCCATCGGTGAAACAGAGCCGCCAGGTCGGCGCGGCCAGGGGAAAGTTACCGTCGGTGTAGTACTCGCAACCGGCCCGGTCGACAGCCGCCGACCGTTCCAACTGCCGCCGGGGCAGCCCGACCAGCTCCGAGCGGGCCGCGCCGACACGCATCTGGTCGAATGTGGCCCGGTCCAGCACCGTCCCGGCGGTCGCCACCGGGTAGTAGACGAACGAGAGCACCAGGGCGAAACAGACCGGGGCGACGAGCGCCACCAGCAGGCTGCGCCGAACCCGCCGACGGGCGTCGTGCAGCCGCCGCTCGGCGTCCACCGGCCGCTCGGCTGGGCCGGGTCGCTCGTCGGACCATGGCGTCGGCGCCACCTCGGCCACCGACCCGATCGCTTCGGGCGGCGCCGCGGTGGCGGGCAACACCGCCCGTACCGTGAACCCGCCGTCGGCCCGACGGCCGGCGTCGAGCGTCCCACCGGCGAGGCGGACCCGCTCGGCGAGGGCGAGCAGCCCACTGCCCTGCGAGGGCGGGGCGGGCAGCGGCCCGGCCGGCGGAGCGTCGTTGACGACTGTCACCTCGACCCGGTCACCGTCGTGGGTGAGGCGCACGTCGACCGGAGCGCCCGGCGCGTACCGGGCCGCGTTGGTGAGCGCCTCCCGGACGATCCGGTGCGCCGCGTGACAGGTCATCGCCGGTAGGTCAGCGACCGCCGGGGCGGCGTCCAGCCGTACCACCATGCCGGCCTCGCGGGCACCGTCGACCAGGTCGGCCACCGTCTCCCCGCTCGGGCGCAGCGACGCGCCAGCCTCCTCGCGGAGCACACCGATGATCTCGTGCAGTCGCTCGGTGGCGGCGGAGACGCTGGCCCGCAACTCCCCGGCCGCGGCACGGTGCCGGTCGTCAAGGTCGGCGGCGACCTCCAGGGCGGCGGCGCGCAACGCGATCAGGCTGAGGTCGTGACCGAGGGAGTCGTGCATCTCCCCCGCGATCCGGGCCCGCTCACGCAGCCGGATCCGCTCGGCGGCACCCCGCTGTTCCCGGGTCAGCGCGTCGACGTGCCGGCGACCGGCGTCGGTCAACTCCTGCTGCTGGCGACGGTACCGGCCGACCAACCAGGGGAATACGGCGGCGAAGAGCAGCACCGACGCGAGCAGGAACCAGGTGGCCGCCCCGGCGCCGAGGAACCCCAGGTTGAGCGCCGTACCACCCGCCGTGATCAGCACGAAGACCATGACCGCCGGACCCACTGTGGCGCTGCGCCGCCCGGCGAGATAGCTGAAGACCGGAATGGCGAACACGAAGTTGCCATCGACCAGCGACCCGAGCACCGCCAGCACCAGGGCGACCAACGGCTGACGTCGAGTCGCCACCACCGCCACACCGAGCAACAGGAGCTTGCCGACCAACAGCGGCACCGTGTACCGCGAATAGGGCGGGCTGACCTCGGCGTAGCCGACCGGAGCGGCCACCACCGCCCAGAGCAGCACGTCCAGCAGCAGGCGACGCCGCCGGTGCAGCCAACCCGGCGGCGGGTAGTCGAGGATCCGCACGGCGGTCAGGCTACCCACGCCCGACCTGCGCGGACACCGACGAAAGTCAGGTGTTCAGCCGCTCTCCTCGGCCCAGACCCGCCAGTCGTCCAGCACCCCGTGCAGAGCCGGGGTGAGCCAACCCGGCGCGGACCGCCGGAACACACCCGGGTCCATCGCGCCCGCGCCGTCGGGCAGCGCGCCGAGCAGGTTCGGCACCAGGTCGGTGAGGTTCGTCCAGTGCACCAGCTCCGGCCGGGCCGGCCAGGCGCCGATCACCACACCGGCCGGCACCGCCCTACGGTCCAGCGCCTCCAGGGTCAACGCGGTGTGGTTGAGCGTGCCCAACCCGGCGCGGGCGACCACCACCGCCGGCGCGCCGAGCGACACCGCCAGGTCGGCCATCGTCCACGGCTCCCCCGACGGCCGCAGCCCCATCGGAACCAGCAACCCACCCGCGCCCTCGATCAACACGAGGTCGTGCTTGTCGGCCTCCGCGCGGACGGCGTCCACCGCCGCGTACAACTCCAACGGCGGCAGGTCGGCGACCCGCGCCGCAGCCAACGGGGCGAGGGGATCCGGGTAGCTGGCCAAGGTCCGACCGGTCAGCGGCGCAGCCAACCGGTTCACCGCGTCCACATCGCCGGGCTCACCGCCGCCCGTACCGGTCTGGCCCGGCTTGACCACCGCCACCCGCAGCCCGGCGGCCTGCGCAGCGGCCGCGATCGCCGCCGTCACCACAGTCTTGCCGACCTCGGTGTCCGTTCCAGTGACCAGCACCGACCCCGCCCAGCCCGTCACGGCGCCACCTCGGTTCGCGACTGCGGGGCTCGCAAACCCGGCTCACTCCTCGCGCTCACGGCGCCGTCTCCACGATGACGTCCAGCGCCCGCTCGAACGCCGTCCGGGGCACCCCCGCGCTCACCGTGAGGCGCAGGCGGGAGCGGCTGTCCGGGGTGGATGGTGGCCGGAAACAGCCCACCGCGACACCCCGGTCCCGACAGTCCGCGGCCCACGCGGTCGCCGCCTCCGGACCCGGGGCGGTCACCGAGATCACCGCCGCGTCCGGGGCGGAGACGGTCAGCCCGGCCGCTCTCAGTCGACCGACCGCCAGTCCCACCCGGTCGGAGAGTTCGGCGCGCAGGTCGTCGCCGGCCTGGGCGAGCCGCAGCGCCGCGTGCACGCCGGCGGCGACCGCTGGCGGCAGTGCCGTGTCGAAGATGAACGTGCGCCCGGTCTCGACCAGATGCCGGACGAACTCGGCCGGGCCGGCGACAACGCCGCCCGCGCCACCGAGCGCCTTGGACAGGGTGGCGGTGATCACCACGTCCGGCTCGCCGGCCAGCCCGGTGGCCGCCACCGCGCCCGCGCCGGCCGGACCGGTCAGGCCCAGCGCGTGCGCGTCGTCGACCAGCAGCAGCGCGCCGTGACGGCGGGCCACCGCGTGCAGCCGAGCCAGCGGGGCGAGATCACCGTCGACCGAGAACACCGACTCCGTCACCACCACCGCCGGGCGGCCGGGAGCGGCCGCGAGCGCGGCGGCCACCGCGTCGACGTCGGCGTGCGGGGTGACCACCGTCTCCGCACCGGAGATGCGGCAGCCGTCGATCAGCGACGCGTGGTTGTGCGCGTCGGAGACGAGCAGCGTCCGAGGTTGGACGAGCGCCCGCAGCGCGCCGAGGTTGGCGAGGTAGCCGGAGGAGAAGACCAGGGCGCCGTCGGTGCCCAACCAGCGGGCCAGGTCCTCCTCCAGCGCCCGGTGCGCGTCGGTGGAGCCCCGGACCAGGCGCGACCCGGTAGCCCCCAGCCCGTACGCCGAGAGGGCCGCCGTGGCCGCGGCGACGACGTCCGGGTGGGTGGCCAGGCCGAGGTAGTCGTTGCCGGCCAGATCGGTCATCTGATCGTCGGCCGGACGCGGATGCAGTCGCCTGGTGAGCCCGGCCTTCGCCCGCAGCTCCGCGCGGCGGTCGAGCGCCGCCAGCCAGTCCGCCACCGTCACCCTCCCCCGCTGTGTGTGCCGGTCAGCCCGACACCCGCCGGGCGAAATTACCACCCGCCGCCATCGGCCCGACGATTCCACTCGGTGCGAGGCACCGACGGGCCGCCAGGTCATTCAGGCTGATCGGAGAGCCTTGTAGGGTACGAGCCATGCCAGAGATCCTCGACCAGGCCCGGACCCAGGTCCTGGGTGACGGTGTCGGCCTCGATCAGGCCGGCATCCTCGCCGTGCTGAATCTGCCCGACGAGCACCTGCCCGCCGCCCTCCAGCTCGCTCACGACGTGCGGATGCGCTGGTGCGGCCCGGAGGTCGAGGTCGAGGGCATCGTCTCGCTCAAGACCGGCGGCTGCCCGGAAGACTGCCACTTCTGCTCGCAGTCGGGCCTGTTCACCTCGCCGGTGCGCTCGGTCTGGCTGGACATCCCGTCGCTGGTCGAGGCGGCGAAGCAGACCGCCGCGACCGGGGCGACCGAGTTCTGCATCGTCGCCGCGGTCCGCGGTCCGGACGCCCGGCTGATGAAGCAGATGCGCGAGGGCGTCGCCGCCATCAAGGCGGCTGTCGACATCCAGGTCGCCGCGTCGCTGGGCATGCTCACCAAGGAGCAGGTCGACGACCTGGTCGACATGGGCGTGCACCGCTACAACCACAACCTGGAGACCTGCAAGTCGTACTTCCCCAACGTGGTCACCACGCACTCGTGGGAGGAGCGCTGGGAGACGCTGCGGATGGTTCGCGACTCCGGCATGGAGGTGTGCTGCGGTGGCATCCTCGGCCTCGGTGAGACCGTCGAGCAGCGGGCCGAGTTCGCCGCGCAGCTCGCCGAGCTGAACCCGCACGAGGTGCCGCTCAACTTCCTCAACCCGCGTCCCGGTACGCCGCTCGGTGACCGTCCGGTGGTGGAGGGCAAGGACGCGCTGCGGGCCATCGCCGCGTTCCGGCTGGCCATGCCACGGACCATCCTCCGGTACGCGGGCGGCCGAGAGATCACCCTCGGCGACCTGGGCACCCGCGACGGCCTGCTCGGTGGCATCAACGCGGTGATCGTCGGCAACTACCTGACCACGCTGGGTCGGCCGGCGACCGCCGACCTGGACCTGCTGCAGGAGCTGAAGATGCCGGTCAAGGCCCTCTCCGACACGCTGTGACGACAATGACGACGACGGAGCTGTGGTGCGACAGGTGCGGTGAGCCGGCGACGGCCATCGTCCACCCGGCCTGCGCGTCGGCCCGCCAGTTGGAGCCGCCCCGGTTCTGCCCCCGCTGCCGTCGCCGGATGAAGGTTCAGGTGCTGCCGGTGGGCTGGTCGGCGATCTGCGTCGAGCACGGCGAGATGCGGGGCTGAGCCGGATGCTGCGAGGGCGGGCGGTGACACTACGACCGGCGACGGTCGATGACGTGCCGACCCTCGCCGCGATCCGGGCCGACCCGGAGGTACGCCGGTGGTGGCGGGGCGGCGACGATCTGGCCGACTCCGTGCGTGCCGACCTCGCCGACGACGACCTGCACGTGTACGCGATCGAACACGACGGCCGGGTGGTCGGTGCGATCCAGTGGTACGCCGAGGCGGACCCGGACTACCGGCACGCCAGCCTGGACGTCTTCCTCGACCCGGCGGAGCGCGGCGCCGGCCTCGGTGGTGACGCGATCCGCACCCTGGCCCGACACCTGATCGACGAGTACGGCCACCACCGTTTCACCATCGACCCGGCCGCGGCGAACAGCGCCGCCATCCGGGCGTACGCGAAGGTGGGTTTCCGCCCGGTGGGGGTGCTGCGCCGCTACGAGCGCGGCGCGGACGGCCGCTGGCACGACGGCCTGTTGATGGACCTGCTCGCCGACGACCTCGTGGAGTGACTCAGTCGTCCCACAGCAGGTGGCCGTCGGGCAGTCGGCGGGCGCCCTCGGCCGGCCGGTGCGGGCTGAGGCGGCCGTCCGGCATCAGGTGCGCCACGGAGACTCCGCTGCTCAGCGTCGCGACGTCGGCGATCAACCGCCGGTGGCAGCGCCACCACACGCTCTCACTGCACATGATCGCGGTGGTCCGACGATCCGCCCCGGCGAGCACCTCGGCGAGCGCGTCGTCGAACTCGGCCGTCCGGGTGTGGGCGGCGTACGCCCGGAACGCCGCGACCGTCCACCAGGTGTCCGGCTCCGGCTCCCCGGCCGGGACGTGCCGTCGTCCGCCGAGCCGCGGCTCCCAGCGGTAGTCGATGCCGCACTCGGGCAGCCACCGTTCGAGTTCCTCCCGGCGGACGTCCGGGTTGGTGCGGCTGGCTGGGTATCGCCGCACGTCCACCACCTGGGCGATCCCCGCCCCGGTCAGCAACTCTCCCAGCCGGCCCCGATCGGCCGCGCCGTGCCCGACGGTCAGCAACTCCCGCACGACCGCAGCTTGCCCGGAATCCCCCCGACCTATCCACCCGAGTTCGCCCGCGAGGGTCGGCCATCCAGTTTCCGTCCGCGCGGAACGGTAACTGTCCAAGATCTCGTCGCGGTGCCCCCAGGCGACCAACTTCCAGCCACCTCTGCTTTCGGGCCGCTCAGCGACAGCGATCAGCAGCGGGTTGGTTGACATGAGGAATATAATCGACGCAAATCAATCTGCCTCTGGGCTGAAAGAGTTCCGGCCCCGTCCCTGAACACCGTTAGGAAGGGAAGCTCATGCGCAGATTCACCAGCCGAATCGCTGCGGGTCTCGCCGCCGCTTTGATCACCACACTGACCGTGACGATACCGGCGTCGCCCGCAGCCGCTGTCGAGACGCTCAAGGTTCCCGACACCGGCCTCGTCTTCTACCAGGCCTACACGCAGATCATCGTAGGCAGGCAGGCCACGCGCGACGGCATCTGCCGCCCGGTCCCGGCCGAGGCGATCTGGGCGATCGGCTGGAACGGCTTCGGTTCCGTCTCTGGCTACCGGACCTCCGACTGCACCGGCGCTGCGTCCGAGCTCAACAACTTCCACAGCTGGCCGCACGAGGGCTACTACCTTTCCTACCGGGCCGGCTGACAAGCGTTCCCGGTGGTCGTTCGCGGCCGGCCACCGGGGGACGGTGACCGGCCGCGACTGCCCGGGATGGGCTCAGGACACGGTGCAGGTGGTGTTGTTGACGGTGAAGGCGGTCGGCTTCGGGTTGGCGCCGCTGTACGTGCCGTTGAAGCCGAAGCTCACCGACGCGCCGGCCGCGATCGTGCCGTTGTAGGACAGGTTCGTGGCGGTGACCGCCGCGCCGCTCTGGCTGATCGCCGCCGACCAGCCCTGGCTGACGCTCTGCCCGCCGGGGAAGCTGAACCGCAGGGTCCAGCCGTTGATCGCGGTGGTGCCGGTGTTGGTGATCGACACGTTGGCGGTGAAGCCGCCGCCCCAGTCGGTGGTGGCGTACCCCACAGTGCAGGTGCCACCGACCGGCGGGGCCGCGGTGGTCACCGCGACCGGCGTGGACGCCGCGGAGGTGTTGCCCGCCGCGTCCACCGCTACCACGTAGAACTGGTACGCCGTGGAGGCGGTCAACCCGGACACCGCCTGGGTGCTGCCGGCCGGCGAGCCGACAAGCACGTCGGTGGCGCCGGCCTCGCGGTAGACCCGGTAACCGGTGACGCCCACGTTGTCGGTCGACGGGGTCCAGGCCAGGGTGAGACCGGTGGCGGTGACGGCCGAGGCGACGGGCGTGCCGGGGGTGCTCGGCGCTGTGGTGTCGGCGGTGCCGGCCGGCGGCGTGGTTACCGTGAGCTTCGGTGAAGCGGTGGACGTGTTGCCGGCGCCGTCGCGCGCCACGACGGTGAACTCGTACGACGTCGCTGGCAGCAGCGTCGTGATGGTCAACGTCGTGCCGGTGACCGGCCGGACCAGGACCGTGTCGCTGTTGACCTGGACCTCGCGGACGTCGTAGCCGGCCAGGCCGCTGCCGCCGCTGTCGGTGGACGGCGCCCAGGTCAGGGTGACAGTGCGGGGGCCGAGGTTGGACGCCACCGGGGTACCCGGGACGGTCGGCTTGGTGGTGTCCGGGACGACCGGGCCCGGCTCCTCGCCCCAGACACGGGTGGCTCCGGAGTAGAGCGGCACCTTCCGGTTGGGCCCGGCGGTGGCCTGGTACGACGGGTCGTTGGTCGGGTCCCAGGTGCCGCCCTCCGGCACGCCGATCTTGAACTGGACCTCCATCCGGTGCTGCGACTGACCCGCCGGAGCGATGGTGTACCCGGCGCAGTCCACCTCGACGTACCAGATGTCGCCGCTGAACTGCTTGGCGGTGGTCGGGGACGGGCAGCCCTGGGTGTAGCCGGCGGTGACCTGCACCGGGCCGGTGCCGTCGGGCCGGAAGTAGTACCGGAACCGGCCGTCGGTCAGCGCGCGGGCCGGGAACGCGGACTTGTTGTAGACCATCACCTTGAGCCCGGTGGCCCGAGGTTCGGCCTGCGTCACTGTGGTCTCCACTGTCAGCTCGTCGATGTCCGGCGTCTCGGCGACCGGGAAGTTCGCCAGCGGCGTGCCGCCGTACTCGGAGGTCAGCCGGACCAGCGCGGACGTGAAGCCGGCGTTGTAGTCGGTGGCCACCTCGTTCATCACGTAGTCCGACCGGCTGTCGCTGTACGCGTCGTTGGCCGAGGACGGGCCGCCGACCAGCGCACCGTAGAGGGTGTGCCGGGTCTCCACCGGCACGGTCTGGCTGTCCCACCAGGAGCCGTGCGCGGTGCGGTGGTGCGGGTTCTTGGGTGCGTTGGCGCCGAACCCGATGACGTAACTGGAGTTGCGCGGGTTGTCGCCGAGCGCGTAGTTGATCTGCCGGACGGCGAAGTCGTGGTAGCGCGCCTTGCGGGTGGTGTCGGTGGTCTTGTCGCTGTAGACCAGCGCGGCGAAGGACGTGTTCGCGGAGTAGCGCAGCGCGCCCCAGGAGTCGAGCACCGCCATCCCGCCCGGCGAGTACGGCACCCGCTGCCCGTTCACCCCGACGGTCCAGTAGTCAAGCCACCGGTTGGCGTCGTCGACGTACTTCTGTTTGCCGGTCAGGTTGGCCAGCAGCACGTACGCGCCGAACTGCTTGTTGTCCCAGGCGATTGTCCACTTGTAGGAGCGGGTGGTGGTCTGGTTCTCGGTGCCGAGCTTGTCGTACTCACTCTCGGCCTTGGCCAGGTAGCTGGCCTCGCCGGTGGCCCGGTGCAGCCAGATCGCGGCCCAGACCAGCTCGTCCTGCCAGCCACTCCACGAGCGGTAGAAGCTCGTGGCATCGGTGATGCACTCGTGGTAGGCCTTCCGCACCGTGTCGGCGAAGGTGTAGAGCTGCCGGGCGTGGCCGAGCAGCTTGTCGGCGTAGGCCGCGTCGGTGGGGCGGAACACCATCGAGGAGGCGGCCATCGCGGCCGCCGTCTCCCCCGCCAGGTCCGCGCCGCCACAGCTCGCATCGATCTTGTACGCGGGCCGCGCCATCTGCATCACCTCGGCCGGACCCCACCACTTGTGGTCGTCGTCGCCCTTGCCGACCTGTCCGTAGAGGACGTTGGCCGACGGGTGCGCCTTGATGAAGTAGTCGTTGACGAAGCGCAGGTTGTTGAGCAGGTGCGGCAGTTGCCCGGACGAGGTGTAACCGCTGCGGTACTCGACAGCGCCCCAGGCGAGCATCGTGGCGCTGAACGCCATCGGGAAACCGAACTTGACGTGGTCGCCGGCGTCGTACCAGCCGCCGGTGAGGTCCACGCCCGCGCTGGCGCCGTCGGTGAGCGCGCTGTCTCCGCGCCAGGAGACCCGGTTCCAGTCGGGCAGTGGACCGGACTGCTGCGCCTCGTAGAAGAGCAGTGACTTCTGCAACGCCTCGGCGTAGTTGTAGGTTGCCGCCGGCGCGGCGGAGGCGGGCCCGGACGGTGGCGCGGTCACCGCGAGGGACGCGCCGGTGAGCAGCGCGACGCCGAGGGCCAGCAGCCGCCGCGGCCAGGGCTGGTCGGCGGCCGGCGACCGGCCGGGCTGGCCGCTGAACGGCCGGGTCAGGTGGCGCATGGCGGACTCCTGTCGGAGGCGCCGCCGGCGGTCGCACCGACGCGGGACGGCGTACGGGCGGCACGGCCACCGGCGACAGCGGGGGTGGCGGTGTGACCATGGGTCATGGAAGCGCTCCCATGGATAAACGACAATGTAATGGGCGGGTCGCTGGTTGGGAAGCCTGCCGATCGGGGCCGACGCGCGCGGCACCACTTCCGTACTCGCGAGTAACCACTGCGGACCATTTCACACCATCGATAGATCTCGATTTATGAAAGACGTTTGCGCAGCTCACGGTGGGAGCGTCCACGATAGATTTGGCACCGATCGAGCGCTCCGGCGACCAGCCAGACAAACGTACTGTTGCTGACCCACTACGAAGCGCGAGACAGTACCGCTCACCAGCGGTGCCGTCGACGCCGCCGCTCCCTGGTCAACCCTGAGGAGAAGCGATGGCACAACGACTCGCCGACGACACCGCCTGGGCCGACATCCTGGCCCGCGCGGTGACCGTCGCCCCGGAGGCGTTCGGCCCCGAGGTCGACGGCGTCACCACCCTGCACAACCTGGTCGAGGGCGAATGGCGGGCGGTCGGCCAGCCCGCCCCGGTCCGCACCCCGGTGGACAACACCGTCCTCATCAACCTGCCCCGGGTCGACGCGACCACCGCGCGCGCCGCGGTCGCCCACGCCGCCGCCGCGCACCGGGCCTGGGCCCGGACCCCGCTGGCCGACCGCAGGGCCCGGGTCGCCGAGGCCCTGGACTCGCTCACCGCCCACCGCGACCTGCTCGCCCTGCTGCTGGTGTGGGAGATCGGCAAGCCGTGGCGGCTGGCCTGCGCCGACGTGGACCGGGCGCTCGACGGCGTCCGCTGGTACGCGGGCGAGATCGACCGGATGCTCGCCGACGGCCGCGAGCCGTTGCCCGGCCCGGTCAGCAACATCGCGTCGTGGAACTATCCGATGAGCGTGCTGGTGCACGCCGAACTGGTGCAGCTCCTGGCCGGCAACGCGGTCATCGCCAAGACCCCGTCCCAGGGCGGCGCGGTGTGCCTGACCGTCGCGCACGCGTTGATGCGCCGGGCCGGACTGCCCGCCACGCTCGTCTCCGGCAGCGGCGCGGAACTGTCCGAGGTGCTGGTCCGGGCACCCGAGATCGGCGCTGTGGCATTCGTCGGCGGCCGTTCCAACGGCGGCAAGGTGGCCGCCGCTCTGCTCGACAGCGACAAGCGGCACTTCATCGAGCAGGAGGGCCTCAACGCCTGGGGCATCTGGAACTTCTCCCAGTGGGACCTGCTCGCCACGCACCTCAGGAAGGGCTTCGAGTACGGCAAGCAGCGCTGCACCGCGTACCCCCGGTTCGTGGTGCAGCGCGACCTCGTCGACGAGTTCCTCGACATGTACCTGCCGGTCGTCCGCTCCGTCCGCTTCGGTCACCCGCTCGCCGTCGGTGACGACTGGGCCGCCGGTGACCCGCTGCCCGAGCTGGACTTCGGTCCGCTGATCAGCGCCACCAAGGCCGACGAGCTCCGCCGTACCGTCGACGAGGCCGTCCGTGGCGGCGCGATCCCCCTGCACCGGGGCAAACTCGCCGGCGCGCCGTTCCTGCCCGGGCAGGACACCTCGGCGTACGTGGCGCCGTCGGTGCTGCTCGCCCCGCCCGGACGGTCCCGACTGATGCACGCCGAGCCGTTCGGTCCGGTCGACACGATCGTCGTGGTGGACACCACCGACGAGCTGCTGGCCGCGATGAACGCCTCCAACGGCGCGCTGGTGGCCTCACTCGCCTGCGACGACACCGACGAGGCCGGCAAGCTCGCCGTGGACCTTCAGGCGTTCAAGGTGGGCATCAACAAGCCGCGCTCACGCGGTGACCGCGACGAACCGTTCGGCGGCCGGGGTGCCTCCTGGAAGGGCGCGTTCGTCGGCGGCGACCTGCTGGTGCAGGCCGTCACCGTCGGCGGAGACAGCCGGCTCTACGGCAACTTCCCCGACTACAGCAGCTACCCCAGCACCTGACGACCGGGCCCCTTGTGGAGGCTCGCCGCGCACAAGGGGCTCTCGTCACCACGTACCGTCGGGAGATGGCATTGATCGCACAGCTCTCCCTGGGCGTGTCCGACGCCGAACGGGCCGGAACGTTCTGGGCCGCGGCCCTCGGCTACCGTCGCCGCGAGCCCCGATTCACCGGCGACGAGTGGATCGTGCTGGAGCCGCCGCCCGGGGTGTCGGGCTCAGCCCTCGCGATGGACCTCAGCGAGAGCCCCGTGCGGGAGTTCCCCCGGCTCCACCTGGACCTGGACGCCGGAGACCGACCCCTCGACGAGGAACTCGACCGGCTGCTCGCCCTCGGCGCGCGGATCGTCGACTGGCGGCACTACCCCACCGACCCACACCCGACGGAGCCGCCGTACGTGGTGCTCGCCGACCCGGAGGGCAACCGGTTCTGCGTCTCGGGCCGCCGCGAGCCGCCCGGGCCCTGAGCCGGGCCCTAGGCGAACGCGCCCGTCCGGTCCGCCCCGGTGGGGACAGAGAGCGCGACGGTGAGGGTGAGCAGCCCGCCGTCGCGTTCCACAACGGTGGGCCGGCCCAGCCGGTGCAGCGTCCGCAGCATCGGGTCGTTGGTGGCCTGCACGTGCAGCACCAGCGCCGCGTACCCGGACCGGTCGGCGTGCTGAACCACCCGGCGCAGCAACGCCGAGCCGAGCCCACGCCGCTGCCAGTCGTCGCGCACCAGCAGCGCCACCTCCGCCTCGTCGCCCTCGCCAAGCAGGTTCGCCATCGCGACCACCGACTCGGCCGCGCCGTCGGAGCCGGTGGTGCTGGCGATCAGCGTCAGCCCTCGGCTCGGCTCCAGCAGTCGACGCAGGCGGGCCGGCTGCGGCAGCGCCGCCCCGCCCAGGTAACGCCGCTGCCGGCTACGCGGCGAGCACGCCTCGTGCAGCTCCACCACGCCGGGCAGATCGTGGGCGCTCGCCGGCCGGACGGCCACCTCCGCGCCGTCGGGCAGCACCACTGTCACCTGTTCGGCGGCCCGGCGCGCCACAGTGGCGGCCAGCTCGACGAGGGCCTGCGCCCGCGCGTACTCCGCCGGGGTGAAGTCGGGCGCGGCCCGGCGCAGCGCGAACGAACCGCCCGCCGGGTCCGCCAACAGCATGCTCGCCCCGGTGATCCCCCGTTCGCCGCCGACCGACGCCGGTCGCCAGCTGACGACGTCGGCGGCGAGCAGCGTCCGCAACGCCTCGCCCGTCGCGTCCGGGTCACGCACCAACCGGTTGGCCAGCCCGAGCACCCGGGTGGGCTGGTCGGCCAGACCACGCGCCTCGCTGCGCGCCACCCAGCAGTCCCGGCCCCGACCCCGCTCGACAGCGGCGATCAGCCCAGCCTCGTCGAGCGCGTCCGGCGCGTCGACCAGGAAGTCGTCCACCGCGCCCTGCTCGGTGGGTTGCACCTGCACGGTGAGGATGTTGACCCCGCGCAGCGCAAGACTGGCCGTGAGCACCGACAGGTAACCCGGCCGGTCGTCCACCGTCGCTCGGATCCGCCACAACGTCATGGTTGGCTCCCTTCCCCGGGTACCACCCTCGTCCCCCGCTGTTGCCGCCCGATTGCCCGGCGGTGACGGGTTGCGCTCAGGAGGTCGACCCCGCGCGGCGGGTCACCGGGTCCGCCGCTACGCGAAACGGCCGCGGTAGCCGATGGGGCCCTCCCCGACCCGCTGGTAGGTGCCCAGGAACCCCCCGCCGTCGAAGGCGACAGTGCCGTTGTTGCCACGCAGGTCCCGCCAGGCCAACCGGGTGACCGGGCAGCCGCGCACCTCCACCGCGAGGAGCAGGTCACCCGAGCGGTGCCAGCCACCGGCCCAGCCCGCCTCGGTCTCGAAGCGCCACGCCTCCTTGGCGACGGTGCCGCGCTCGGTCAGCCGGCCGCGGAACTCCGTCGGCTCTGCACCCGGCTGCCGCCGCCAGCCGTAGAAGGCCCGCTGTTGCTTCTCGAACGTGATCGCGTACTCGGCGCCGGACTCGTCGGCCCAGGCCACCTGTTCGAGGACGGCCTGCTCGCTGCGGTCGACGAAGATGGTGATGTCGCCGGCGTCGCTGGCGTACCGCAGCACCGGCTCGGCGATCGCCTGCCGTTCGAGGGCCAGTCCCGCCTGGTCGTGTGCGTGCATCGGGTCGATCGTCACCCGGTACAGCCACAGCGAGCTGCGGGCGTCGACACCGCTCTCAATGCGCAGCGTGTTCCGGCCGGCCGTCAACTCCTCGGCCAGCACCGCGAAGACCAACCGTTGCGGGAGCCCACCGCCGTTGGGGATCCGCAGCCGGTTGGCCAGCGGCCTGCCGTTGAGGAAAACGGTGAGCGGGGCGTACCCGGGCGCCCGGGAGAGCATCGACGCGAGCGCCCGGATGGCGACGCAGGCCTCGCCGACGACGGCCGGGTCGGGCACGTCGAACTCCAGCTCGACCGACCCGCCGGCATCGATGGCCAGGTGGTCGCCGGCGGCCGAGGAACGGTCGACGCCGGTGATGGTGACGTTCCCGACGCGGGGCGGCTCGGTGCCGAAGTCGGCGTAGGTGGGGTTCATCTGGATCCCGGTCCTCTGCCCGCTCGCCGGCGCCGCAGCCGGCGGCCGCAGCAGCACCTCGTAGGACCGGGCGGTACGCTCGGCGTCGTCGTAACCGATGTTGGCGGCGCGAAAGGCCCGCCGCACCTTGCCGATGCGCAGGGCGCCCGGCGCGACCGCCGCCCGGGCGACGTAGAGCGGTTCGCCGTCACTCTCGCGGCCCGCCGGCACCGCGTCCGCGGGCACCGAGCCACCGGACGCGATGCCCCAGACGCCGCGGTCCATCAGCACCTCGTACTCGTCGACACGGACCACCTCGCCGGCCCAGGTGGTCCGGGCCGCGCCCAAGGCCGGACGGACCTGGCCCGGGTGCACGCCGCCGTGCATCCGGACGCGGCACACCCACAAGGGCTGGTCCTCCTCGTACCCGTGCGGTACCGCGCCCGCCGGGATCGAGCCACCGCGGGCCGCCTCCCAACGATATCCGTCGAAAGCAGAGTCCATTCCGGAGAGACTAGATCAACAGGCTCGGGGCCCGCGAGCCGCCGAGACCCGACCGGTGGCGGCTCAGGGATTGGCGCTGACCGGGGGCGCGCCCACCAGGTCCAGCCGGTCACCGAGGATCACCGTGCTGGCCCGGACGAGCTGGCTGAGCCGGTCCACCTCGGTGCTGTGGAACGCGGCGGCGCAGAGGGTCTCGGTGTGGTTCCGGGCCACGACCAGCACCAGACCCGCCCGGCCGAACGGCGCGATCGCGTGGTGAGTGCCGTCGGGCGTGGTCATCGACCGGCCGCGCAGCGGGGTCACCTCCGGCAACCGCAGGGGCACGGGGGTACGCCAGCTCGCCTGCCCCACCGTCGCCCCGCCGCCCCCGCTGCGCGAGGCCCAGTCGACCGGCACCACGGCGGCCACTGCCCAGTCGGCGGCCAGCAGCCCCGGCACCGCGTCGACCAGGGTGGCCAACCCGTCGGCCGGGTTTGCCGCGACCTGGGCCAACAGCTCCGCGTCCTGGCCGGTGGTGGTGGGCGCGCCGATCGCCCGCCACACACCGTCCACCCGCACCCCCGGTATCGCCGCGAGGCCAGCCAGCAGCCGCTCCACCCGCGCCGCACCCGGCCAGACGACAGTGAAGTCGTCCACCGCGCGCCCGCCGAGCCGTTCGAGGACCACCACCTGGACGATGTCCGCCCCGGAGACGCCCAAGGTGCGGGCGACCTGACCGAGGGTGCCCGGACGGTCCGGCAGGGTGACCCGAACTCGCAGCAACATGTCTGTCCCTCCGCTCGGCGGGCCGGCAGAGAAGCGACCGGCAGGCTGACCACAGCCTGGTAGTTGACCATTTCGTCCCTGTTGCAAGGGCATGTCCCAAGCGGAAATTCTGACCTTGACAACGTGAGCGGGCTGCCATCAACTAGTCCGATGAGCGATCCGGCCGTCGACGAGTCACGGCCGGAGGCCACGGCCGTCTCCCCAGCGGGGCTGGCCCTTGACCGTCTCGCCGACCATCTGGCACAGCACCGACCCGAGCTGGCCGTCGGGCCGCTGCGGGCCCAGTTGATCGCGGGCGGCAAGTCCAACCTCACCTACCTGCTGCGCCTCGGCGACCGCGAGGTGGTGCTGCGCCGCCCCCCGCTGGGCCACGTGCTGGCGACCGCGCACGACATGGCGCGCGAGTTCCGGGTCATCTCGGCGCTGGCGCCGACCGAGGTGCCGGTGCCGGGCGCGCTGCTGCTCTGCACCGACCCCGAGGTGATCGGCGCGCCGTTCTACCTCATGGAGCGGATGCCCGGCGAGGTGTTCCGCACCCGCGCGCAGACCGACCCGCTGGGCGACGAGCGCCGCCGCGCACTCGCCATGGCAATGATGGACACCCTCGCGGCACTGCACAGCGTCGACCCGTCGAGCGTGGGGTTGGCTGACTTCGGCCGCCCCGATGGCTACCTCGCCCGGCAGGTCCGCCGCTGGTCCGGGCAGTTCGACCGCTCCCGCAGCCGGCCGCTGCCCGGCATCGACGAGTTGCGTGACCTGCTCGCGGCGACCGCACCGGAGGGCGCGAACGCCGGCCGGATCGTGCACGGCGACTACCGGCTGGACAACCTTCTCGCCTCGGCCGACCCGGTGGCCGTGCACGCGGTGCTCGACTGGGAGATGGCCACCCTCGGCGACCCCCTCGCCGACCTGGGACTGCTGCTGACCTACTGGGACGTGCTCGGTGGCAGCGACACCGCCGCGGGCAACCCCGTCGCCGACGGGCTCGGCCCGCGCGCCGGCTTCCCCACCGGCAGCGAGCTGATCGACAGGTACGCCGGCCGCAGCGATGTCGACGTCGGGCCGCTGCACTGGCACGTGGCGCTGGGCTGTTTCAAGCTCGCGGTCATCTGCGAGGGCATCCACTACCGCCACACGCTCGGGCAGACGCTCGGCGAGGGCTTCGACCGGATCGGCGAAATGGTGGCACCGCTGGTCGCGCACGGACT
This sequence comes from Micromonospora sp. DT15, assembly GCF_049841475.1. Classification (NCBI taxonomy): domain Bacteria; kingdom Bacillati; phylum Actinomycetota; class Actinomycetes; order Micromonosporales; family Micromonosporaceae; genus Micromonospora; species Micromonospora sp. DT15. The sequence continues at coordinate 525,845 of NZ_JBNCKJ010000001.1, read as the reverse complement.
GACCGCCGCCAGGGAGCGGTGATGGACTTCTCATACGACAGCCGGACCGAAGAGCTGCGCGCCGAGCTGACCCGGTTCCTGACCGAGCACGTCTACCCGGCCGAGGCCGTGCACGCCGAACAGGTGGCCGCCGGGGACCCGTGGACGCGTACCCCGGTGTTGGCCGAACTGAAGACGGAGGCCCGCAAGCGCGGCCTGTGGAACCTCTTCCTGCCCGACCCGCGTTACGGCGCCGGCCTGACCAACCTCCAGTACGCCCCCCTGGCCGAGCTGACCGGGCGCAGCCCGCACCTCGCGCCGGAGGCGGTCAACTGCGCGGCACCGGACACCGGCAACATGGAGTTGCTGGCCGAGTTCGGTTCGGAGGCGCAGCAACAGCGCTGGCTGATGCCGCTGCTGGAGGGCGAGATCCGCTCGGCCTTCTGCATGACCGAGCCGGATGTCGCCTCCTCCGACGCCACCAACATCGCCACCCGGATCACCCGCGACGGCGACGAGTACGTGATCAACGGACGAAAGTGGTGGTCGTCCGGGGCCATGGACCCGCGCTGCGAGATCTTCATCGTCATGGGCAAGACCGACCCCACCGCTGACCGGCACCGCCAGCAGAGCATGGTGCTGGTCCCCCGGGACACCCCCGGGGTGACAGTGCGCCGGGGCATGACCGTCTTCGGCTACACCGACGGTTCGCACGGCGGGCACGCCGAGATCGACTTCACCGACGTCCGGGTTTCAGCGGAGAACCTGATCGGTGCCGAGGGCACCGGCTTCGCCATCGCCCAGGCCCGGCTCGGGCCGGGCCGGATCCACCACTGCATGCGATTGATCGGAATGGCCGAACGCGCCCTTGAGTTGCTCTGCCGCCGCGCCAACGAACGGATCGCGTTCGGCCGACCGCTGGCCGAGCAGGGCGTGGTCCGGGAGTGGATCGCCGAGTCCCGGGTCCGCATCGAGCAGGCCCGGCTGCTGGTGCTCAAGACTGCCTGGCTGATGGACACCGTCGGCAACAAGGGCGCACACACCGAGATCCAGGCCATCAAGATCGGCACGCCGGCGATGGCGGAGTGGGTGATCGACAAGGCTATTCAGGGGTACGGCGGCGCCGGCGTCAGCCAGGACACGCCACTGGCCGCCCTCTGGGCGCAGACCCGCACCCTGCGCCTTGCCGACGGGCCCGACGAGGTGCACCGCAACTCCCTGGCCAAGCGCGAACTACGCCGCTGGGCCCCGTAACCCCGCCCACACCCCGCCCCGCCCCGCGCTCGCGCCGCCCCTGCACTGCGCCCACGACACCCGCACGTCCCGCGCCCGCACGCCACCACACCCCAAGATCGCGCCCGATCCTGGATGTAGTGGTGTGCGCTCGCCCGAAGGCCACTACATCCAGGATCGAGCGCGATCTTCCCCGCCAGCCTTCGTGATCATGAGGTTGACGGGCTGGAATGCCGGAAATGTCCAGGCCAACCCCATGATCGACACACGGTGGGCGCGGGGCGCTGAGGGGAGTGGGGGGTGGGGTTAGGCGGAGGCTCGGTGGATCAGTTGGGTGTCCAGGAGGATGTGGGAGGCGGGTAGCTCCTCGCCACGGATCCGGGCCACCAGCAGGCGGGCCATCTGCCGGCCCATCTCCTCCACCGGCTGGAAGACAGTGGTCAGCGGCGGCTCAGCCTGTCGGGCGATGGTCGCGTCGTCGAAGCCGATCACCGCGACGTCCTCGGGCACACGCCGGCCGGCCTCCCGCAGGGTACGCAGCGCGCCGAACGCCATGAGGTCGGACGCGACGAAGACCGCGTCCAGGTCCGGGCAGACATCCAGCAGTCGGCGCATTCCGGCAGCGCCGCTGCCCTCGCTGAAGTCGCCGTACGCGATCAGGTCGGGATTGACGCTGGCGCCGGTGGCCTTGACCGCATCGGTGTAGCCAGCCAGACGGGCCAGCCCGGCACCCATGTCCTGCGGACCGGCGATGGTGGCGACGCGCCGCCGGCCCTGTCTCGCCAGGTACTCCACCGCCTGCCGGGCCCCGCCAACGTTGTCCACGTCGACAAACCAGGCCGGTTGGGCGCCGGGTTGCAGCATCCGGGCGGGCCGACCGCCGAGCACGGCGGGCAGGCCGCGCTCCTCCAGCAGCGTCGGCAGCGGGTCGGAGTCGTGCAACGACAGCAGCAGTACGCCGTCGACGTGCTGGTTGGTGAGGTGGTGCTCGACGCGCTCCCGTTCCACCGGCGACTGGGCCATGGCCAGCCAGAGCTGCATCGGCGTCTCCAGCAGCCCGGAGCTGATCCCCCGCACGATGGAGGCGAAGAACGGCTCGGTGAAGACCCGCTCGCCGGATTCGGACACCACCAACGCGACGGAGTCGGTCCGCTGGGTGACGAGCGCACGGGCGGCCCGGTTCGGCACGTACCCCAGCTCTGCGATGGCCTGCTGGACCGCGGCCCGGGCCTCCGGGCTGACCTGGGGCGAGCCGTTGACCACGCGGGAGACTGTGCCCCGACCGACGCCGGCACGCGCCGCGACCGCGTCGAGGGTCGGGCGCCCGAGCGACCGGGTGCGCTGCGTTGTCATCGTGTGCTCCTCCGACGGCGGGCGGACCCGGCGCCACCTGCGGGAGGTGGACGCCGGGGCCGTCCTGATGGCTGGCCCGAGCCTATTGTGCGGCCAGACCGTTGCGCCGGATCACCGAGGCGTACCACTTGGCGCTGGACTTGGGGGTGCGGACCTGACTGTCGTAGTCGACGTGGATCATGCCGAACCGCTTGGTGTAACCCCAGGCCCATTCGAAATTATCCATCAGCGACCAGGCAAAGTATCCCCGCAGAGGCACTCCGGCGTCGATCGCCTCGTGGGCGGCGCGCAGGTGGGCATCGAAGTAGGCCAGCCGATCGACGTCGTCGACCTGCCCGTCGACCATCGAGTCGACGAACGCGGAGCCGTTTTCGGTGACGTACAGGGGCAGCTCGGTGTAGTCGTGCACCCGGCGCAGCGTCTCGGTCAGACCCGGGGCGTCGATCTCCCAGCCCATGTCCGTGACCGGAACGCCACGGGTGACGAACCGGACGTCCTCGCTGCCCGGCCAGCACGAGGGGGCCGGGTCGGCCTCCACGCCCTCGACCGGCGCGGCGACCACGTGCCGGCTGTAGTAGTTGACCCCGACCAGGTCCAGCGGCGTGGAGATGGTCGCCAGGTCGCCGTCGTGCACGTGCTCGAAGTCGGTCACCGTGCTGAGGTCGGCCACCAGGTCCTCCGGGTACGACCCCCGCAGCAGCGGGTCCAGGAAGAACCGGTTGGCCAAACCGTCGATACGCCGCGCCGCGTCCACGTCGGCGGGGCTGTCGCTGGCCGGGTCGACCGGGTAGAGGTTGACTGTCACGCCCACCTCGGCGCCCGGCCGGGAGGCCCGCAGTGCCTGCACGGCCAGGCCGTGACCGAGCATCAGGTGGTGGCCGGCGCGCACCGCGTCCGCTCCGTCGGTGCGGCCGGGGGCGTGCACGCCGGAGCCGTAGCCGAGGAACGCCGAGCACCACGGCTCGTTCAGCGTGGTCCAGTAGCGCACCCGGTCACCGAGCGCGTCGGCCATCAGGGTGGTGTAGTCGGCGAAGCGGGCCGCGGTGTCCCGGGCCGGCCAACCGCCGGCGTCTTCGAGCGGCTGCGGCAGATCCCAGTGGTAGAGGGTGAGCCACGGCTCGATGCCGTTGGCCAGCAGCTCGTCCACGAGTCGCCGGTAGAAGTCCAGGCCCTGCGGGTTGGCCGCGCCGACGCCGCCGGGCTGCACCCGGGACCAGGAGACCGAGAAACGGTACGACTTGAGGCCCAGCTCGGCCATCAGCGCGACGTCCTCGCCGAGGCGGTGGTAGTGGTCGCACGCCACATCGCCGGTGTGCCCGGAGAGGACGCGGCCGTCGGTGTGGCTGAAGGTGTCCCAGATCGACGGGGTGCGGCCGTCCACGGCTGCCGCCCCCTCGATCTGGTATGCCGCCGTCGCGGCCCCCCAGAGGAATCCGGGTGGAAAGGTCAGCCCGGGACGCTCGTCGAGGACGTCGACGGCGGGTGGGCTGGCGGGGTTGCTCACGACTTGACGGCACCTTCCATGATCCCGCCGATGATCTGGCGGCCGAACACGAGAAAGACGATTACCAGGGGGATGGTGCCGATCGCCGTCGCGGCGAACACCTGGGAATAGTCGGTGTAGTAGGCGTACGAGAGGAAGGAGAGCGAGACCTGGAGGGTCGGGTTCTCCGGGGTGAGGATGGCGTACGGCCAGAGGAACGAGTTCCAGGTCTCCATGAAGGTCAGCAGACCGAGCACGCCGGCGGCGGGACGCAGCGCGGGCAGCACGATGCTCCAGTAGATCCGGAACGTGCTGGCTCCGTCGACGCGACCGGCCTCGATCAGCTCGTCGGAGATCGCCTGGCTGGCGTACTGCCGCATCATGAACACGCCGAAGGCGGTGACCAGGAACGGCACGGTGACCGCGTAGAGGGTGTCGTACCACCCCAGGTCCTGCATCATGCCCCAGAGCGGGATGAGCCCCATCTGGGTCGGGATCATCATGGTGACGATGATCGCCAGCAGGAGGGCGTTGCTGCCGCGGAACTTCAGCTTGGCGAAGGCGAACCCGGCCAGCGAACCGGTGAGCACCACCGACAGGGTGACCACCGAGGAGACGATGATCGAGTTCATCATGCCGGTGAGGAAGTTGGCCGCGTCGTTGTCGAGCACCCGCTGGAAGTTGTCACCGAACGCGCCACCGGGGGTCAGCGGCGGCGGCACGTCGTTGATGTTGTCCAGGCTGCGGCTGCCGATCACCAGCATGTAGTAGAACGGGTAGATCGACAGCAGTGCCGCCAGGACGAGCGCCAGGTAGGTCAGCGGGCTGGTGCGCCACAGGCGCTGGGAAGCCGAGATCATCGATCTCTCCTCACTTCGCCGAGCGGCGGACGAGTAGGAAGTTGAACAGCGACACCACGATGATGATCATGAAGATCGCCCACGCGATCGCGGCTCCGTAGCCGGCGGTGTTCAGGTTCACGATGCCCATCTCGTACATGTACATGGCCAGCGTCTGGAACTCCCGCTGGTTGCCGCCGATGATGTTGCCGTTACCGAAGAGCAGGGGCTCGGTGAAGAGCTGCATGCCGCCGATCGTGGACAGGATGACCACGAAGATGAAGGTGGGCTTGAGCATCGGCAGGGTGATCTGCCAGAACTGTCGCCACGGGCCGGCGCCGTCGATCTCCGCGGCCTCGTAGAGGTCCTTCGGGATCGCCTGCATGCCAGCGAGCAGGATCAGGGTGTTGTACCCGGTCCACCGCCAGTTGACCATGGAGGAGATGGCCGTCCAGGAACTCCACCGGTGCCCGTCCCAGTCGACCGGGTCGACACCGACGAAGCTGAGCAGCCAGTTGAACAGACCGAACTCCCGTTGGAACAGCATCCCGAAGACGATCGCGACCGCGGCCACCGACACCACGTTCGGCATGAAGATGGCCATCCGGAAGAAGGTCTTGGCGCGCAGGAGGGTCCGGTTGAGCAGGTTCGCCAGGAAGAGGGCGAGCAACAACTGCGGGATGGTCGACAGGGCGAAGATGCCGAACGTGTTGACCAGCGCGTTCCAGAAGTACTCGTCGGACACCAGCCGGGTGTAGTTGTCGAAGCCGATGAACGAGTGGTCGCCGATCATGTCCCAGTCGTGCAGCGACATCCAGGCGGTACGCACCATCGGGTACAGCCCGAACACACCGAAGATCAGGAAGAACGGAGCGATGTAGAGGTACGGCGAGTACTTCACATCGAGGCGGTTGAGTAACCTTCCCCGTCGACGTTGGCGATCGACGTCGGGAGAAGGCGGTGCTGCTGGCGACGGCCGTGCCGTCGTGGCCGACAGGCTCATGCGAATTTCCTTTTCCGGCGAGGCCCGGGGGCCCTCGCGCAGGGCGCTACGCGGAGGGGACCGGCCGGTGGCGTCCGGGAAGCCCCGAACGCCACCGGCAGGGAATCACTCAGAAGGCACCCTGAGTCTTTGCGTCCTTCGTGAACTGCTCCCAGGCCTTCGCCTTGTCGGCCTGCCCGTTCTCGAACGCCCGCAGAGCCGGCTCGAGCGCGTTCTCCTTCACCGCCTGGTGCTTCGGGCCCAGGTGGGTCGGCTGGATCTTGGCGACGCTCTCGCCGAAGATCTTGCCGGTCGGCGCGTTGCTGAAGTACTCGTTGGTGTAGCTGATGAACGCCTCGTTCTTCAGCGCCTCCAGGTTCGTGGGCAGCGGGCCCTTGAGCTTGAACGCCTCGACCTGGCTCTTCGCGTTGGTCAGGTACTCGGCGAGCTTCGCCGCCTCGTTCGGGTACTTGCTCTGCGCCGGAACCGCGAGCCACGAGCCGCCCCAGTTACCGCCGCCGCCCGGCACGGACGCGACATCCCACTTGCCCTTGTTGGCCGGACCGGAGTTGTCCGACACGATGCCGAGCATCCACGACGGGCAGAAGGTGGCAGCGAAGGTGCCCTGCTTGAAGCCACCCGACCACTCCGGCGACCAGGTGGACGCCTTGGCGGAGATGTCCGCCATCGAGGTGGCGGTGTCCCAGGCGTTCTTCACCGCGGGGCTGGTGTCCGCGATGATGTTGTCTTCCTTGTCGTAGAACAGGTCACCGTTGCCCTGGAAGAGCACACCGTTGGAGACGGCGGTGATCGAGTCGATGAACGCCTTGCCGCCGCTGCCCTGCTTGTACTTCAGACCGGCGTCGTGGAAGCCCTTCCAGTCCGGCCAGAGCGCCGACACCTGGTCACGCTCGGTGGGCAGGCCGGCCGCCTGGAACAGGTCCTTGCGGTAGCAGACGGCGAGGCTGCCGACGTCGGTCGGCAGGCCGATCAGTCGACCGTCCGGCGCCTTGCCCAGCTCCCACTTCCAGGGCAGGTATTCCTTCGAGTGGTCGGCGACCAGCGGAGTGAGGTCGGCCCAGTTACGCGCGTTGGGCTTGAACTCGTTGAGGATGCCCTCTTCCAGGGCGGTGACGTCCGCCGCGCCCTTGCCGGTGGCCAGGTAGCGGACCAGCTTCGGCCGGTACTCACCGAGCTGCGCGGTCTTGCGCAGCTCGACCTTGATGCCGGTGTCCTTCTCGTACTGCTTGACGAGATCGTCGTAGCCCATCTCGCCGAAGGTGTCGACGACCAACTTGGCGGGCTTCTCGCCGGCCGCTGGCTTGTCGTCGTCGTTGCCGCAGGCCGCGAGTCCGCCGATTGCGGTGATCGCGGCCAGGGCAGCGGCCGCCAGGCGGGTACGCCGCGTGGTGACACTCATGCGCTGACCCCTCTTTCCGGTGGTGAGGCTGGGTGGTTGTGGTGGGGGTGTCTCATCGCGCCAGGCCGGGGATGCGTGAGTGACCCATGCCACCTCCGGGAGCGCTCCCATGAGATTGCCGGCGGGTAACGGGAGTGTCAATAGGACGTTGGGAGCGTTCCCAGATCGTTACCCCTGACCACTCCCCCCGCACCAACCCCAACCACACCCCCCGCCCCACCGGGGTGATCAAGAAGTTTCGGTCAGAAAGCGGAGCCCAGCTGACGCAAACCTCTTGATCGACAACGCTCGGTCGGGGCGCGGCAGGGGTGGGGTGGGTGGGGTGGGCGGTGTGATCAGCAGAAGTGGCGCAGGAGCGTGGTCGCGCGGGTGGGGTCGAAGCGGGACGGGTCGAAGGTCGGACCCGCCCAGTCCCGCAGCATCGCGTGGCGGGAGCTGACGAGGTCGGCCGTGTCGCTCTCGTCGTCCACGGCTTCCAGGAGCGCCTGGTAGCCCAACGACCCGCCGACACCCTCCGGCGGGCAGGCCCGCTCCCCGGCCACGCAGACCGGGTACCGCTCGTCGGGGTCGGCCGTCAACGCGTCCTCCACGACCAGGTCGTGCTCCCACCAGTCGCCGAAGTCGTACGTGTAGGAGAACCGGCTGCCCTTGCCGAGCACCGCGTCGAGCCGCACGTCCAGCTCGTCGTGCAACCCCAACTCCCCGTCCGCGTCCGGCTCGCCGTACTGCACCGCGTCGATCTCGAACGAGTGCAGGTGGCAGTCCCGCCAACCCATCGCGTGCTGCACCACCCGGTGCAGCCGATCCAGCGTGTAGCCGGCCGGCACGAGAACCCGGCGCCAGACCGGCGGGCGGGTGCCGGCGAGGGACATCTTCAGCTGGAAGATCTGACGCGCCATGCTGTCCTGTCCTCCCGCGGCTTAGGCTGCGAGCATGATCTGCCGAGCGTGCCGGGCCCGGCGACACGACGACTGCCCGGGCCGGAACTGGTGCGACTGCCAGCACCGTACCGCCGAACCCACCCCTCCGGTCACCGGTCCGGCCGACGAATGACCGTCGGAATTCCGATCCGACGGCTCTGGCCCGAGCCGTCGACGCAGCCGCTCGACGACGACACGCTGACCGCCCTCTACGGCCGCGCCGACGAGCCCCGACTGCGGGTGAACTTCGTGGCCAGCCTGGACGGCGCGGTGACCGTGGACGGTTACTCGGCCGGGCTCTCCGGCGAGCCGGACAAGCGGGTGTTCGGCCTGCTGCGGATGGTCTGCGACGCGCTGGTGGTGGCCGCCGGCACACTGCGCCACGAGAAGTACCGGGCGGTCCGGCTCGACGAGCGCCGCCGAGCCTGGCGTCTGGCCAACGGGCTGGCGGAGTACCCGACGCTGGTGGTCGTCTCGAACTCCCTCGACCTGGACCCGGCGCAGGCCGCCTTCGCCGACGCGCCGACCCGCCCGGTGGTGCTCACCCACGCCGACGCCGATCCCCCGTCCGGTCTCACCGACGTCGCCGACGTGCTTCGCTGCGGCGCCGAGCGGGTCGACCTGGCCGCCGGTCTCGCCGAGCTGCACCGCCGCGGGCTCACCCAACTGCTCTGCGAGGGCGGTCCGCACCTGTTCGGCGCGCTCACCGCCGCCGACCTGGTGGACGAGCTGTGCCTCACCGTCTCGCCGCTGCTGGCCGGGCCCGGCCCCGGCCGGATCACCGCCGGCGACACCGCACCGCCCCGGCACCTGCCACTGCGCCACGTGCTCGCCTCCGACGACGGCGTCCTGATGCTCCGCCACGCCCGCCCGTAAGACCTCAGTCGGTGAGCACCGCCCCGGGAGCCCACGGGATCCGGTAGCGCTGGCCGTCGGCGGTGCTCGCCCAGACCTGCACCTCGTCGTACGGCTCGGCGGCGACCACCTCGGCCACCGCGCCGCGCGGTGCCGCGCCGAGGGGATGCGACACGCCGTCGGCGACGACCTCGACGGTACGCCCCTGCGGAGCCTGGACCAGGACGTAGAGCCGACCGCCGGAGCGCCGGGCCACGGCCACGCCCAGCCCGCTGCCGGTGGATCGGACGGCTGCGCAGACCGCGTCACCATCGACGCAGGCCAGGTCGTACGAGAGGTAGTCGAGCAACCGGCGCGGACCGCCCCCGTCCGGGGTGATCAGCACCTCGGCCGCCTGTCCCCCGGCGGACCGCTCCTCGACGCGCGGCTCCCGTCGCAGCAGCACCAGCGTCTCCGTCCCGATCCGGCCGACGGCGACGACCTGCGCCTGCGTCACCGGTCGACCGTCGGAACCGACGATCCCGGTCGGGACGTCGGCAGCCGCGCTCGACGCGGTGCCCCCGCCCTCGCTGCCGCCACCGCGACCGGCCGGTCCCAGTTGCGGGAGCAGCAGTGCCCCGGCGGCGACCACCACGGCCACCGTGCCGCCCGAGAGCAGCAGACGCCGACGGCGACGCGCCCGGCTTCTCGTGACGACCCGTTGGGCGAGACCGGGTGGCAGCTCCACTGTCGCGACGGCGTGGTCGAGCAGGGCCGCCACCTCGTTGTCACGCATGGTTCTCCTCCGCGAGGTCGAGGTCGAGTGGGGGAACACCGGCCGCCTCCAGTCGGGCCCGCAGGCGGCGCAGACCACGCGAAGCCTGGCTCTTCACCGAGCCCACCGAACAATCCAGTTCGGCGGCAGCCTCCGCCTCGGAGAAACCGAGCCAGTACCGGACCACCACCACCGCCCGCATCCGCGGTGGAAGCTCCCGCAGCGCCGTCAGCAGCAACTCCCGGTCGTCGACCCGGGTCATCTCATCCTGCTGCGGCACCGCCTCCGGAAGACCAGCGACCCGACGTCGGTTCCACGGGGAGCGCCACCGGCTGACCAACCGGTTGGTCATGGCGCGACGCAGGTAGGCCTCCGGCTGCCGTTGCCGGACCACGTGCCAGCGCGGGTACGCCTGCTCCAGCACCTCCTGCAACAGGTCCTCGGCGTCCGCCCGCTGCCCGGTGATCAGTACGGCGAAGCAGAGCAGTCGCGGGCCGCTCGTCGCGACGAAGGCGCCGAAGTCGTCATTCATACGTGCTCCATGCCTAGGTAACGCGGCCGGTGCCCCGGGAGTTGAGTCCGGACCTCGCGCGGTGCACGCCGACACGACTCCCGCCCACCTCATGCGCTCGGTCGAACACCCAGCGTCATGAGTGTGACGGCGCATGGTGTCGTCCGCCGCGTCGCGTGGCGACCTGTCGTACTCCTCGGGCAGGATGCACTGCATGCGCGCCGACCGTGATGCCCGACCGACCCGAGCCGCCCGATGACCGACGCCGAGCTCGACAGCCCGGGCGGCGTGGTCGGCCGCGTGCTGGGCACCGCCGACGCCACCCCGTTGCAATTCTGGACGGCCGTCGCCCCGGGCAGTTACCTCCAGCTCGACGACGTGGTGGTCACCCGGCGCGAGCTGCCGGACCGGGAGCCGGTGACGATCGCCGGGGTGGTCACCCAGGTCCGCGCTCGGCACGAGGGCGCCCAGTTCGAGTCCGACGTGTTCGCCATCGCCGACGGCACGCTGCCCGCGCAGGTGCAGGAGGCGGCCGAGGTGACCACCACCCGGGTCGATCCGGAGCTGTACGTGCCGCCGACCCCGGGCGCTGTGGTGCACCGGGCCGAGGGTGACGCCCGGGCCCGCGCGCTGCACTTCGACCGGATGGAGCGGCGCATCCCGATGGGGATGGGTCGGGACGGGGTTCCGGTCTATCTCAACGCCGACTTCCTCGACGGCAGCCGGGGCGCGCACGTCTCGATCTCCGGCATCTCCGGGGTGGCCACCAAGACCAGCTTCGCCACCTTCCTGCTCTACTCGGTGTTCCGCTCCGGCGTGCTGGGCGGCGACGCGGTCAACGCCAAGGCGCTGATCTTCAACGTCAAGGGCGAGGATCTGCTCTTCCTCGACCACCCGAACACCCGCCTCGACGAGCCCACCCGCGCCGCGTACGCGAAGCTCGGGTTGAGCGCTGGCGCCTTCCCCGACGTGCGGGTGTACGCCCCGCCCCGGGTCGGTGACTCGGCCGGCACACCGGATGTGAGCAGCCGGCTCACCGGGGTCGACGCGTTCTACTGGACGTTGAGCGAGTTCTGCACCGACCGCCTGCTGCCGTACGTCTTCGCCGACGCCGACGACGAGCGCCAGCAGTACACGATGGTGGTCCACTCGGTGGCCGCGCACCTGGCCCGCTACGCCCAGCCCGCCGACGGCGGAGTGAGCATCGACGGGGTCCGGCTCGGCTCCTACGGCGATCTGGTCGACCACATCGTCGATCAGCTCAACGACGACGAGACCCGCTCCGACTGGGCGGGCAGCGCTGTGGGGCTGGGCACCGTCAACGCGTTCGCCCGGCGGTTGATCGGCAGTAAGAAGGACCTGGCCCGGCTGATCCGTGGCGACCTCGCCACCCGCCGCCCCCACTCCATCAACACGAGCGAGTCGGCCCAGGTGACAGTGGTCGACCTGCACAACCTTCCCGACCGCGCGCAGCGGTTCGTGGTCGGTGTGACGCTCAAGAGCGAGTTCGAGCGCAAGGAGAAGTCGGGCACCGCCAAGCCGCTGCTCTTCGTCGTCCTCGACGAGCTCAACAAGTACGCCCCCCGGGAGGGCTCCTCGCCGATCAAGGAGGTCCTGCTGGACATCGCCGAGCGGGGCCGCTCGCTCGGGGTGATCCTGATCGGCGCGCAGCAGACGGCGAGCGAGGTGGAGCGGCGGATCGTCACCAACTCGGCGATCCGGGTGGTCGGCCGGCTCGACCCGGCCGAGGCGTCCCGCCCGGAGTACGGCTTCCTGCCGCCCGCGCAGCGCCAGCGGGCGTTGCTGGCCAAGCCGGGCACCATGTTCGTCAACCAGCCGGACATCCCGGTGCCGCTCTGCCTGGAGTTCCCGTTCCCGGCCTGGGCCACCCGGGTCTCCGAGGCGGGCCGGGCACCATCGGAGACGCTGCGCTCGATCACCCAGTCCGCCGACCCGTTCGCCGTGGTGGGCTCCGGCGGCGGCACCGACGACGACATCCCGTTCTAGCTAGGGCCGGCACAGGTGAGCGCGAGGAGTGAGCTTGCGAGCCCCGCAGCCGCGCACGGAAGGCAAGCACAGCCATGAAGATCCTGCACACCTCCGACTGGCACGTGGGAAAGGTGCTCAAGGGGCAGTCCCGGGCCGACGAGCACAAGGCCGTGCTGGCCGGGGTGATCGAGATCGCCCGTGCGGAACAGCCGGATCTGGTGATCGTCGCCGGTGACCTCTATGACACCGCCGCGCCCAGCTCGGAGGCGACCCGCCTGGTCACCAGGGCGTTGACGGCGTTGCGGCGTACCGGCGCGGACGTGGTGGCGATCGGCGGCAACCACGACAACGGCCCGGCGCTGGACGCGTTGCGTCCGTGGGCCGACGCCGCCGGCATCACGTTGCGCGGCGGGGTGCGGGAAAACCCGGACGAGCACGTCATCGACGGCACCACCGCCGGTGGCGAGCGGTGGCGGCTGGCCGCGTTGCCGTTCCTGTCCCAGCGGTACGCGGTGCGCGCGTTGGAGATGTACGAGCTGACCGCCGCGGAGACCAACCAGACGTACGCCGACCACCTGGGCCGGGTGCTGGGGCGACTCACCGAGGGTTTCACCGAGCCGGACCGGGTGCACCTGGTCACCGCGCATCTGACGGTGACCGGTGCGGCCACCGGTGGTGGCGAGCGCGACGCGCATACCGTGTTGGGCTACGCGGTTCCGGCCACGGTGTTCCCGGCCACCGCGCACTACGTGGCGCTGGGCCACCTGCACCGCGCGCAGCGGGTCATCGGCCCCTGCCCGGTGCGGTACAGCGGCAGCCCGCTCGCTGTCGACTTCGGTGAGCAGGAGAACATCCCCTCGGTGACGATTGTCGAGGTGACGGCCAGCACGGCCGCCCGGGTGCGGGAGGTGCCGGTGACGGCGGCGAGCGCGCTGCGAACGGTGCGCGGCACCCTGGAGCAGCTCGCCGAGATCGAGGCACCGGACGCGTGGCTGCGGGTGTACGTGCGGGAGCAACCCCGCGCCGGCCTGCGCGAGGAGATCCAGGAGCTGCTCCCCCGGGCCCTGGAGATCCGGATCGACCCGGAGCTGTTGGCCGCGCCGGGCAGCGGCGCGCGCATCGCGCAGCGGTCGGGGCGTTCGCCCCGGGAGTTGTTCGCCGACTACCTGGACAGCCGGGGTCACGCCGACGAGGGTGTCCAGGAGCTCTTCGACGAGCTTTTCGAGGAGGTCGAGCACTGATGCGTCCGATGCGGTTGGACATGGCCGGCTTCACGGTCTTCCGGGACGAGACCACTGTCGACTTCACCGACGCCGATTTCTTCGCGCTGATCGGCCCCACCGGTTCGGGCAAGTCGACGGTGCTGGACGCGATCTGCTTCGTCCTCTACGGCATGGTGCCCCGCTGGGGTGGTGCCCGGGGGTTGGCGAACGCGCTCGCGCCGTCGGCGACCGAGGCGCGGGTGCGGTTGGTCTTCGAGTCCGGCGGCGCCCGTTACGTGGCGACCCGGGTGGTCCGCCGGGACGGCCGGGGCAACGTGAAGACCGCGAACGCCGGGTTGCAGCTGATGCCGGCCGGTTTTGACGTGACCAAACTGGACACCGGTCTGAGCCCGGACGACCTCGGCGAGGTGGTGGCCGGCACCCCCGCCGAGATGGAGCAGGCGGTGCTGGAGGCGGTCGGGCTGCCGTACGAGCAGTTCACCAGCTGTGTGGTGCTGCCACAGGGGCAGTTCGCCGACTTCCTGCACGCCAAGCCGGCGACCCGGCAGCAGATCCTGGTCAACCTGCTGGGCCTCGGCGTCTACGAGGACGTCCAGAAGAAGGCGACGGCGCGCGCCGCGCAGGCGGAGGCCCGGCTGGAGGCGGTCGACCAGGTGCTCGCCGGGTTGACCGGCGTGGACGACGAGGCGTTGGCCGAGGCCGACGCCCGGGTCGACCGGATGGCCGAGCTGGCGGCGGCGGTGGCCGAGGCGGTGCCGGAGCTGGCGGCGGCCCGGGTCACCGCACGGGAGGCCGCGGCGGCGTTGACCGCGCTGGACGACGAGCTGACAGTGCTGACCGGGGTGCGCGCGCCGGGTGGGATGGCCGCTGTCGCTCGCGCGGTCGCCGCGGCGCGGGCCGACGCCGAGGCGGCGGCGGCCGGGGTGTCGCTGGCCGAGGAGCGGGAGGACAAGCTGCGCGGCGAGCTGGCCGCCGCCGGTGACGAGAGCGCGCTGCGACTTCAACTGCGGGCGTACGACGATCGGGATCGGCTGTCCGGTGAGGCCGAGACGGTCCGGGCGACGGTGCGCGCGGCGAATGACGAGCACGCCGCCGCGGTGGCGGCGCTGGCCGCCGCACGGGTGGTCGCCGAGCGGGCCGACGCCGAGCTGGAGGCGGCCTTCCGGGCGCACGAGGAGGCGAAGGCCACCGATCTGGCGGTGAGCCTGCGGGTGCACCTGCATGCCGGTGCGGCGTGCCCGGTGTGCGAGCAGCCGGTGGCCGAGGTGCCGGCGGTGCCGGCCGATTCGGCGGTGGCCGCGGCGACGGCGGCGGGCAAGGCGGCGCGGGCCGCTTCCAAGGCCGCGCAGGCGACGGTGCAGGAGCGGGACACGGCGGCGCGGGAGCTGGAGCGGCTGCTGGTGCAGGCGCGAGCGCGCCAGGAGCAGATGGAGGCCCGGCTGGCCGAGCTGGACGGGCAGCTCTCCGGCGCGGCCGAGCCGGCCGTGCTGCGCCGGGAGTTGGCCGAGCACGCCCGGTTGCGGCGCGCGCTGGAGGAGGCGGCGACAGCGGTCCGGGCTGGCCGTGAGGCCGCTCGGCAGGCCCGGGCCGGGGTGGACGCCGCCGAGGAGCGGCTGCGGGCGGCGTGGCGGGCCTTCGACACCGCCCGTGACGGTTTGGCCCGGTTCGGCCCTCCGGCGACCGACCGGGACGACGTGGCCGCCGCGTGGGCGGCGCTGACCGGGTGGGCGACCACCGAGGCGGACCTCCGGCGCGCCGAGCGGGCCGGTCGGGCCGACGCCGTCGCGGAGGCCGAGTCGGTGGCCGACGGGGTGCAGCGGGGCATCGCTGGCATCTTCGCCGCCGCCGACGTGCCGGTCGGGGACGACCCGGTGCACGCGGCGACGGTGGCGGTGGAGCGGGCCGACGCCGACCGGCGGCGGCTGCACGAGCGTCGCGAGCAGGCCGGTACGTTGCGCGAGCAGCGGGCGAGCCACGAGCGGGAGGCGCAGGTGGCGCGCGCGCTCGCCGGGCACCTGCGGGCCAACAACTTCGAGCGGTGGTTGCTGGCCGAGGCGTTGGACCTGCTCGTCGACGGCGCGTCGGGGATCCTGCGGGAGCTTTCCTCCGGTCAGTACGAGCTGGTGCACGACAAGGGCGAGTTCGTGGTGGTCGACCACCACGACGCGGGGTTGCGCCGGGGCGTGCGCACCCTCTCCGGCGGTGAGACGTTCCAGGCGTCGCTGGCGTTGGCGTTGGCGCTCTCCGAGCAGTTGGCCGGCATGTCGACAACGGCCGCGAGCCTGGAGTCGATCGTCCTGGACGAGGGTTTCGGCACGCTCGACGCCGCCACCTTGGACACGGTGGCGGCGACCCTGGAAAATCTGGCGGCCCGGGGCGATCGGATGGTCGGTGTGGTCACCCACGTGCCGGCGCTGGCCGAGCGGATCCCGGTCCGGTTCGAGGTGCGCAAGGACGCGCGCTCGTCACGCATCGAACGGACCGGCCGGTGAGCGCGAGGAGTGCGGCGCACGGGAGCAGCGCAGTCGCTGACGAGGGGCCGGCCCGGTGAGCGACGCCGCGTTCTTCGTGGATTCGTGGGATCCGGCGTACGGGGCGTCGTTCGAGGCGTCGACCGCCGGGCCGGCAGCGCCGAGCAGCGCCCAGGTCGACGCGGACGTGGAGTTGCCCGCCGTGGACTGGCGGGCGATCGGGGTACGCCCCGGGGTGCGGGCGCCGGACGTGGTGTTGCTCGTCGACGGGGTTCGGCGCATCGACGCCAGCATCTGGACGGCGGAGACCGACGGTCTGTCGTTCCCCGGGTTGGCCGCCTCGTACGCGGCCGGGGTGGTCCGGTGTGACCTGGGGCGGGGTGCGGCGCAGTTGGCGGGTACCCGGGTTGGTCGGGGCCTGTTCACAGCGAGCCCGTCGGCGCAGGACGTGGTGGCGGGCGCGATCCGTTACCCGGTGCACCGGGTGGGTGGCACCGGTGAGCTGGCGAAGTTGCCGGCCGCCGTGCAGGGCCCGCTGACCGCGTTGGAGGTGGCGGTATCCGACGCCGCCCGGGTCGACGGTGACCTGTTGGTGGTGGACGGCCCGCTGCGCAGTCGTCGGCAGTTGCCGCGCACCCTGGGCTACATCAAGACGCAGCACAGTCAGTACCTGGACGCCCGGCTGACCGCTGTGGTGACGGGTATGGCATCGGGTGAGCGTTCCCCGGTGTTCCGGCTCGGCACCGCCTGGGGCGGTTGGTCGTGGTATTTGCGGCTGCCGGTGGCGACCGGCGCGCCGTGGGCGGGCATCGTTCGGGTGGAGTGCTCCGCCGACCTGCCCGTCGAGGCGGCGATCGAGCTGGCCGACCTGTCGCTGGTGACCCTGCCGCGCTTCGCCTCCACCCCGTACAAGGATCCGCGGGCCCCGCAGAACCTGATCCCGATCGCCGGCCTGGAGCGCCGACTGCGGGCCCTGCTCGGCGATTCCCGGCTGCTGCACCGTGCGTTGACCGCCGCGGCCCGCGCCGCCCGATGAGCGCGGACACTGGTTCCGATGGGGCGTAAACGGGCGGGTGACCGTGTGGTCGAGCAGGTGGACACCGGGCTGGCGGAGTTGGTGCCGGATCCGGACCGGGCCGGCTCGTGGACGCTGCTGCTGGACGGCGCGCCGCAGTCGCACGTCGACCTGACCGATCCCACCCACCTCGAGTTCGAGTACGTGCGACGGTTGGCTGCCGCTGTGGATCTGCTCGCGCCGGCCGGTGAGCCGTTGCGGGTGCTGCATCTTGGTGGCGGCGCGCTGACCCTGCCCCGGTACGTCTCCGCCACCAGACCCGGGTCGACCCAGCGGGTGTCCGAGGTGGACGGCGCGCTGGTTGAGCTGGTCCGTCGGGCGTTGCCGTGGCCGTCGGACGCCCGGTTGCGGGTCCGGGTGGAGGACGCCAGGGCGGTGCTCGCGTCCACCCGGGAGGCCAGCTACGACGTGGTGGTCGCCGACGTGTTCGCCGGTGCGCGTACGCCGGCCCACCTCACGTCGATGGAGTACGCCGCCGAGGTGGCCCGGGTGCTCCGCCCCGCCGGTTGGTACCTGGCGAACCTGGCCGACGGCCCGCCGTTGCGGCACGCCCGTGGGCAGGTCGCCACGGTCCGTTCGGTGCTGCCGCAGGCCTGTCTGGTCGGGGACGCGGCGGTGCTGCGTGGGCGCCGGTACGGCAATCTGGTGCTGGTCGCCGGGCGGTCCACACCGCCGGTGCCGGAGCTGACCAGACGCGCCGCCGGCGACTGGTTCCCCGGCCGGGTGGTCGCCGGCGACGACCTGGACCGCTTCGTCGGTGGCGCGCAGGTGGTTCGGGACGCGGACGCCACCGGCTCCGATCCGCCACCGCCGGGGCTGTTCTCGGTACGCCGCTGACCGTCCACCCGACAGCGGCGGGGAAGTTTTTTCGTCGTTTGTTGATCCGCTGGGGCAGGCGCTGCGTACCACCGGGCGGCCCACCTCGTGGGCTGGCGTTGGTCACGGACATCCCGGAGGTCTGCATGCACGCGGTGGCGGCCGGTTGGCATGGCGACGCGGTACGCGCTGACTGGTTGTCGGCGCGACCCTCGTCACGGTCGACCTCGTCTGCCCGAGGGGTCGACGCACGGGCGTCGACTCGCCAGAATGGTCCGGTGACGCCGCGACCGGCGCCCGGACGCCATCAGGCGACGACAACCGAGGCCAGCCACTCCGACCAGTTGATCCGTCAGCTCTACGCCGAACACGCCGGCCCGTTGCTGATGTTCGTCATGCGCCTCACCGGGGGGGACCGGCAGCGCGCGGAGGACATCGTCCAGGAGACGCTGCTGCGTGCCTGGCGCAACGCGCACCGGCTGGGCACGCAGGGGCAGGGCTCGTTGCGGCCGTGGCTGGTCACTGTGGCCCGCCGCATCGCCATCGACGAGCACCGCAGCCAGGAGGCCCGGCCGCCGGAGACGTACGACCGGGACCTCACCGCGTTCGCCGAGGCGGACAGCACCGACCGGGTGCTGCGCACCATGACGGTGGCGGACGCGCTGCGTACGCTCAGTCAGTCGCACCGGGAGATTCTGATCTCGACGTACTTTCGGGGGCGGACGGTGCCGGAGGCAGCCGAGGAGTTGGGCCTGCCGCTCGGCACCGCCAAGTCGAGGGTCTACTACGCGCTGCGCGCGCTGCGCACGGCTCTGCAGGAGCGGGGGGTGACAGAATGAGCCGGCCGGACCACATGGACGTCGCGGCGTACGCGCTCGGTGTGCTCGACGAGCAGGACACTGAGCGGTTCGAGGAACATCTCGCCACCTGCTGGGCGTGCGCGGCCGAGTTGGAGACGATGGTGCCGGTCGTCGGGCTGCTCTCCGACATCGACGGCGAGACGATGATGGCGCTGGAACAGACGGCGACCGACCCGGCCCTGCTGGACCGGACGCTCGGCGCGGTCCGGGCCGACCGGCGACGTAGCCGGTTTCGTCACATGCTCGCGACGGCCGCCGCGGTGGTGGTCTTCGGCGGTCTGACCGGGTACGGCTTCGTCAGCGTGACCGCCAATGATCAACCGCCGGGGGTGCTCGCCGAGTCGACGCCGAGCGCGCCCAACGACCCTCCGACGAGCGTGCCGACGGCCGCGCCGAGCGGCCCGGGTGTGGGCGGCACCGAGGTGGAGGGCGACCAGGTCGAGGCGACCGACCCGACCACCGGTGTGCAGACCACCATGTTCCTGGTCACCAAGGACTACGGCACCCGGATCAATTTCAGCCTGCGGAAGCTGCCCGGCCCACGCGTCTGCCGACTGGTGGTCGTACGCAAGAACGCCACCACCGAGGTCATCTCGACCTGGTCGGTGCCGGAGGGCGGCTATGGCACCAACACCCGGCCGCAGGGTCTCGAACTGAGCGCCTCGACGTCTGCTCTGCCGAAGGACATCAAGCAGCTCCAGGTGCAGTCGGTGGATGCCAACGGCGTGGCGAGTCCGCTGGTCACCGTACCCATGTAAGCGCGCCTACCGCATCGGCGCCGGTCATTGTCACAATGGCCGGCGCCGATCTGTCGTTACGCAAAGATCCCCTCGCGGGTGCGTACGCATGGCAGCCGGAAACGGTTCAATCGATTTAAGTGAAATTGACCACTGTTACTACTTCAACCTTGACAGCCCAACCGCCGTACCTATGGGTGAACTGTCAAGAATGAGGAGGGCACGTGGCACAGATGAAGCGGACCGTCATCGTCGCGAGCGCGATGGTCGCACTAACGGCCTGCGCTCCCGCGGGTTACGACGGGGCGAACTCGAGCGCGGCTGAGCCGGTCGCCGTCGCCGCGGCCGAGCCCACCGCGACGGTTGAACCTGAGGCCTCGGCTTCCGCGGAGGCGCCCGCCGCCGACGCCCCGCCCGCGGACGTCGACCTGACCGAGAAGTTGGTCGGTAAGAGCGTCGCCCGGATGGGCAAGGTGGTCACCGACCAGGACGGCTGGATCCTGTACCGCTTCGACAAGGACACCGCCGACCCGCCGTCGTCGAACTGCGTCGACAAGTGCGCCGAGGTGTGGCCCCCGGCACTGACCGACGGCAACCCGGAGCTCACCGGCGTCTCGGACGACAAGGTCAGCAGCGTGACCCGGCAGGACGGCACCCGTCAGCTCACCGTCGGCGGCTGGCCGGTCTACCGCTACATCGGTGACAAGAAGCCCGGCCAGTGGAAGGGCCAGGCTGTCGGTGGCACCTGGTTCGTGGTCCAGCCGGACGGCAAGAAGAACCTGAGCTGCCTGCCCAAGGGCACGCCGAAGGCCGTCGCACCGCCGGCGGACAGTGGCTCGAACGACGCAGGCGGCTCGGGCTACTCGTACTGAGCCTGGTCGCCCACGAGGGCACGGTGGTCGGTCGTCGCCGGGGAGGGCGCGACCGGCCACCGCCGTGTCCGGGGTGGGTCAGGCCCGTTCCCACGGGCTCGGCACCGGGAAGTACGTCTCCAGGAACGGGATGAGCAGCGCCATCTGCGCCTCGAGGTCCTCCTCGACGGAGAACGCGTCGTTCAGGCAGAACACCTGCCGATCCCGACGGGCGAGCAGGTGCGCCAACCGGGCGGGCGTGTCCGGGTGGGACAGCTCGGCGATGGTGTACCGCAGGTTCCCCGGTGCCGCGCGACCGGTGTGGAACGCGTAGTAGTGGTGCAGCGACGAGGCGACCGACAGGTCGTCCATGCTGCGGAACTGACTCGCCGCGGTCCGCCGGTACTGCTGCGGGAACGTCTGCTCGATCTCCTGGAGCACGCTTCGCCGCAGCGCGTGCGGCATGTGCTTCATCTTCTGGGTCAGCACGGTGCCGAACCGCTCCGCGATCAACGCCCGGTTGTTCTTCCCGGCCGCCGACGACGGAATGTCCCCGGCGGCGGGTGGGCCCGGCGGCACCAGCGCCGGCGACGGAAAGAACCGGGAGATGCCGTTGGCCAGGAAGAAGTCCTGGGGCAGCACCTCGGTGCCGAGGAAGACGTCGTCGTTGAAGTACAGGAAGTGCTCGGAGAGCCCGTCGATGTGGTGCAGTTGACTCTCGATGGCGTGCGAGTTGTACGTCGGCAGCACCGTCGGATCGGTGAAGATCTCCCGATGGCTGACCACCCGCAGCCCGCTGGCGGACGGGTCCAACCAGGCCGGCACCTGGTCGTCGGTCACCACGTAGACATGGCGCACCCAGGGCGCGAACAGGTGCAGTGATCGGAGCGAGTAGCGCAACTCGTCGCGGCTGAGGAAGCGGGCCGCGCTCGCCGCCTCCGCGTGGTACGGCACCCCGGCCACCTCTGCCCGTCGGCGCAGCCAGGCCGGGTCGGTGCCGTCGACCCAGGTGTAGACCACGTCGACCGGGAACGGCACGTCGTCGGGGCGCGGTGCGGCGAACTCCGGACGCGTCCAGGCGGTCGCGGGTGCGGCGGCGGGTGCCAGGCCGGTGAACCGCGACTCCGGTACGAGGACCAGCGGCGCCGCCACGGTCACCTGTTCGGCGACGGCGTTGGGCCGCGGGGCGACGAGGGTGTCACCGTCCCGGGTCCAGAACTCGACGTCGCACCCGTACGCCTGCCCCAGCACCAGCCGCCGCTGGGGGTCGGTCCAGTACCAGGTCAGCCGCAACACCGCAGCGTCGGCCAGCCGGTCCCAGGTCTTCGGCTCGAAGCCGGCCGCCGGCTGCCCGGTGTCGTTCGGCACGCCGACGTAGCCAGGGACCCGACCGCAGGCGGCGGCGAGTGCGGCGTACGCCCGCGTGCGGTGCGCGGCGTCGACGGCGACGACCGACGAGCGGTGGGTTTCGCCGCGTACCCGGAAGTGGGGTACGCCGGCCTCGTCGAGCGCCGCCGTCACGGCGGTGAGGTTGTCCAGTCGTGCCATCAGGGGGGTGACCGCCCCGATCCGGGCCACCCTGGGTCCCCGGTCGGCGGTGACGACAACCCGGTCCGCGCCGGCCAGCAACTCCGGCTGGCGGCGGGCCAGCCGTTCGCCCCGGCGCTCGGAGAGGTGCCCGTCCCGCGCGGCCCGGGCGACCCACTGCTTCAGCTGGTGCCGGGCCCGGGGGCTCACCTTCGTCGCGATGGCCCGCCGGGTCTGCGGGCTCAGCACCCGGCGGTACACCTCCACGAACCCGGTGGGTTCGGCCAGCGCCCGGGCTGGCTCCCCCGATGGGGGCGTCGGGGCGCTCACCGCTGCGGGCCCGGCAGCGCCGCGATGGCCGTGGCCACCCGCTGGGAGTTGTTGCGGTCCTGGGTGACGAAGAAGTCCGTCGCCCGGCGGGTGTACTCCTCCTCACGGACGCACCCGTTCTCCAGGTACCGGATGATCGCGTCCACCGTCTCCGACGCGGTCTCGCAGACCGGGCCGAACCCGTCCTCCCGATGCTCGAAATACCCCTTTTTGTAGCCGCCGATGGTCCAGAACTCCTCGGCGTCGAACTGCGCGTAGATCAGCGGGGTGCCGAGGTAGGCGACGTCGCAGGCCGTGGAGGAGTAGTCGGTGATGAACAGGTCGCACTGGCGCAGCGCGTCCTGCACCGTCCGGCTGGTCTGGTCCGCCATGGCGAAGCAGTCGTCGGTCGGCACG
Organism: Micromonospora sp. DT15; assembly: GCF_049841475.1. NCBI lineage: Bacteria > Bacillati > Actinomycetota > Actinomycetes > Micromonosporales > Micromonosporaceae > Micromonospora > Micromonospora sp. DT15. The sequence goes on along the minus strand of NZ_JBNCKJ010000001.1, from coordinate 503,241 downwards.
AGCCCGGCCAGCAGCGAACGCATCTCGTAGTGCGGCAGGAGTTCGAGGGTGTACCCGTACTGTCGCAGCGCCTGGCGCAGCCGCTCGTCACCGAACAACGCGGCGAGGAACATTTGGTATGCGGAGCCTTCGAAGGCGACGCGAGGCCGGGCCGCCTTGTTGTACGACGGGGTGACGAGGTAGGTGCGCCAGGTCGGCATGAACAGGATGCGACGGTGGCCCCGGTCCGGGATCAACGCGTCGAAGCGGGGTAGGCCCGTGTTCGCCACCATGTCGCCGTAGTCGAGGTCCTTCGCCACGTACTCGGCCTCGCGGTCGGCCGAGGTCACGAAGAGGTCGAAGGAGGCCCGGCCACGGTGCACACCGGCGCTGACGTCCTTCTCGATCACCCCGTGGTCGAGGAACACCCGGGTGGGGGCGATCCGCCAGTTCAGGTGCTTGAGGAAGGGCGACCGCTCCCAACTGGACGGCAGCATGTAGGAGTCGATGTCGTACGAGTTGATCAGCTTGGTGGCGTGCAACATCAGGAACTTGTGCCGCAACGACCCGTGCGTGACCACGTTGCCCAATCCCTGCAACCGGTGCCGGTCCGGGCTCTCCTTGGCCAACAGGTAGTAGACGTTGCGCCGACGCTCCACCTGCCGCAGGTGCCGGAACAGGTGCGAGGAGTTGTCCTGCGCGGTGTCGGTGCGCTCGCCGACCAGCCACACGTCGCGTCGGCTCATCAACGGCGCGGTGAGCGTACGCAGCAGCCGCTCTTTCCAGAACGGGCCCCGGGAGGCCGCGTGCCGCAGGTCCTTGCGGAGCATCAGGCGTCGCCACCGGCGCTGCCCAGCCACCCCGGCCTTGCGCTGGACCAGCAGCTCCGCGTTCTCCCGCCCACTGAACGTGGGCAGGACCCGGGTGTTGCCGGCCAGCTTCAGGGTCGCGTCACGCAGGTAGGCCGCCGAGATCAGGCAGTGCCGGGAGGCCTGCCCGGTCGCGGTCAGGAACACCAGCCGCAGCGCGTGCTGGCCGCCACGCAGTTTGCTGATCGGCAGCTCCGCCGAGAAGCCCGACCACTCCCGGTCGTCGTCTCCGGCCTTGAGGTCCGCCCGTCGTTCAGCGGTGACCGGCACCGTGAGGCTGCTGCCCCGCACCCGCAGCCCCATCGGGGTGCTCAGCGGCGCACGCATCGGCAGACCGTTGACCACCAGGTGTCCGGAGACCTTGAGCGTCTCCCCCGAGGACGTGAGCCGTGTCTGCTCCAGCCGCACCCCGACCGCTGTCACCTTGGTCAGCGGGAGCAGCGCCGGCGTCACCGGGTAGTCGAGGTGCAGGTCACCGCCGCAGGCGACGACCCCCCGCAGCCGCTGCCAGGGACGCGCGAACAACTCGAAGTCGTACAACTTGAACGCCAGGTACGGAACGCGGTGCCGGGTGTCGATCGTCCAGTGGGCGATGAAGGCGGGATCGATGTCCTGGTAGATCCGGGTGCACTTCTCGAAGATCTTCCACAGGTCGGCGTCCTCGAAGAGGGTGTGCGCCCGCATGGCGAAGCCCTGGTAGCTGCGGACGAGCCACCGTTCGAGCACCTCGCGGCGGAACACGTCCAGGTCGGGCCGCAGGTCGGCCAGGGTCTCGCACAGCTCCAGGTGATCCCAGAAGTTCTGCTCCCGGACGAAGAGGTTGTCCATGATGGAGCTGCTGACCGCGCGCTTGCGGTACTGGTAGACCACAGTGTCGACCAGGGCGATGCGCTCGGCCTTGAGCAGCATCGGGATGGCCAGGAACGCGTCCTCGAAGTGGACCCCCTCGCGGAACCGGAAACCGTGCTGACGCAGTTGGGCGAGGTCGTACAGCTTGTGGCACGGGCCGGCGTCGAAGATCAGATCTGGCGCGTCGACGACGGACTCCAGCAGCCGGTCACCCTTGCCGAACGGCTTTTTCCACAGGAACGCGGTCGGCTTCGGGAACGTGTCCATGTCGCCGACGGCGATGCTCGCCCGGTGGGTCACGATCGCCTTGAGCAGCACCTCGATGGCGCGCGGTGGCAGCAGGTCGTCGGAGTCGACGAACGCCACGTACGGCGTGTCGGCCAGGTCGAGCGCCAGGTTGCGGGCCGCCCCGGGCCCGCTGTTGGGCTGTTGCAGGGCGGTCACGTTCGGGTGCTCCGCGGCGAACTGCTTGGCCAGCAGGTCGGAGCCGTCGGTGCTGCCGTCGTCGACCAGGATGACGTGGCACTGGCCGAAGACGGTCTGCGCCGCGATCGACCCGAGTGTCTCGGGCAGGTAGTCCACCACGTTGTAGACCGGAACGATGATCGTGACCTGCGGGGCGGGGTCTACCACTCTGGGCTCCACTGGAGAGGATGCGGGAAACGCGGGGGGAACATCGGCGCGTCGGCCGGGTGCGGGCTCACTCGTCGCGCCCGAGCAGGACGGCCTTGAAGTCGCTGACCGTGTTGAGCATGTTGTTGGGCATGGTGGGCGCGTCGACCGGGGCGCGTCGACGGGCATCCAGCACCGGACGGTACGAACGCCGCCACAGCTCCCCCGCGCCCACGTTCCGCCGCTCCGCCACCACGTCGTCCGGCAGCTCGAACGGGGCGGGGAAGGGCAGGTAGCGCGGCAGGAAGTCGGCCAGCATCCGCTCCTGCTCGGCGAACGACAGCGGGTCGGAGTCGGTGTCGTTGAGGCAGAACACGTCGCGGTTGCGACGAGCCAGCAGCTCGGCCAGCCGGGCGGGGGTCGAGGGGTGACCCAGGTCGGCGTACTCGTACTCGATGTCGCCGGGGACGGCCTGCGCGGTCAGGAACGCCCAGTACTGGTGCAGCGACGACGGGATGGACAGGTCGCCGTGGTGCCGGAACCGGTGCCGCGCGGTGGCGGCCACCTCGTCCGGAAGCGTGCCCTCGATCTGCTGCATGATGCTGCGGCGCAGCGCGAACGGGGTGTGCTTCATCTTCTGCGTGATGGTCACGCCGAACTGCCGTTGGATGTGCCGACGGTTGTTCTTTCCGGCGGCCTTCACCGGCGGGTCCTCCGGCTTCGCCTCCCCCAGGCCGAACTGGGCCGGCGAGGGGAAGAACTTCGCGATCCCGTTGGCGTGGAAGAAGTGGTTCGGCAGCAGCGGACGACCGAGGAACACGTCGTCGTTGAGGTAGAGGAAGTGTTCGGCCAGTCCGTCGATGCGGTGCAGTCGGGACTCGATGGCGTGCGAGTTGTACGACGACCGGCCACCGAGGTCGGCGAAGAGTTCGGCGTGCGAGATGACCGTGATCATCGGATCGCTCGGGTCGAGCCAGCTCGGCAGTTGGCTGTCGGTGATCAGGAAGATCCGGCGCAGCCAGGGCGCGAAGCTGTGCAGCGACCGCATCGAATACCGCAGCTCGTCGCGGTTGTGGTAGCGCGAGGAGTTGGCCGCGACCGCGTGCAACGGGCCGCCGGGGGTGCCGAGCGCCATCGACTTGCGCTTGAGCCACTGCGGGTCGGAACCGTCCACCCAGGTGTAGACGGCGTCGATCGGAAAGCCGACCCGGTCCGGCGCCCGGACGGCCAGATCCCGGCGGGTGCCGTAGGTGTGGTCGTCGGCTTCGGGCACGAAGTGGCTCAGCAGCGCCGCCGCCACCCGGACCGGCTGTGCCTGGGCGGGGGCCTCGTCGACGACCCCGTTGCGCCGGGGAGCGCGGACCATGTCTCCGTGCCGGCTCCAGAACTCGATCTCGCACGCGAACTGGGCGCCGAGGACGACACCGGCGCGGGTGTCGGTGACCGGGAAGCAGACCTGGATCACCTCGGTCGGGGCGCCGTCCGGTTGATCGCGACGGGGCTGGACCTGCACCACCCGGACGTCCGCGCCCGACAGCTCCGGCGCGGAGCGGATCAGGCGTCGTACCGCCGTCCGCTGGTCGTCGAGGACCGCGACGGTGCTGCGCAGGTGGTCGTCGTTACGAATGCAGTGGTACTCGATGCCTGCGGCGTGCAGCGCCGTGGTGACGGCGGTGAGGTTGCGGTGCCACTGCTGCAACGGGGTCGCCGTGGCGACGACCTCGGCCCGGGTCCGAACGCCGCCGTCGGTCACTGCCACCCGGGCACCGAGGTGATGCACTGTGTCGCTGCCGCGCGGTCGGGAGAGCGTCTGCACCAGGCCGATCCGCCGGTGTGCGGGCAGCAGACCCAGCAGCCGTCGCCGCGCCGACGACGGTAGGAGTCGATAGACCTTCAGGGCGATCATGCGCTGGGCCGCCGTCCGCTCGGGACGGCCGCCTCGTCAGCGGGCACCCGTCAGCCCTGCGGACGGGTAGCGGGGTGAAATCCCACTCGCGATGATTCGACACAGACTCGCGCAGCCATCACTGCATGCCCTTCCGCAGATCCCCCGTTGACACTGCGCAGGTGCCCGAGGCACTCGTTTACCTGCAGGCCATCAAACAACCACATGATCGATACCTGACCCACCGCCGAAAATGGCATAAGGGCGGTATGCGAGGGTTCGCCAAAATAATCCTGGCCGTTCGGATGATCAGCCACACCGGGAAGGTCGGACGAACGCACCCCCGCGAAGCTCCTCAACCCCGGGCGGAACCGATACGGCCGCTCGTCAGCCCGCACCGTGACCTGGCACAGTAGCGGGGTGACCGAGACCGGACCCGCCGCGACCAGGGTGCTGCACCCACCGGTCGGCTACCGGCTGATCGCCTCGGTCCGCGCCCTCACCTTCAGCCCGTACGACCCGTGCGCCCGGGTGGCGGCCGGCACCTTCTGGTGGGCCACCCGCACCCCGGACGGTCCGGCCACGCTCGCGCTGCGACCGGCCGGCGGCGAGTTGCTCGCGGAGGGGTACGGGCCCGGCGCCGAGCACGTCCTCGCCCGCGCCGACGCGATCGCCGGGCTGCGCGACGACCTGACCGGCTTCACCGAACTGGCCGCGGCGCACCCGCTGGTCGCCCGGCTGGCCCGGGAGCACCGAGGGCTGCGGATGCCCGCCACCGGGGAGGTCTTCCCCCGACTGCTGCGCGCGGTCTTCGAGCAGAAGGTCACCGGCAAGGAGGCCTACCGGGCGTACGCGGCGATGGTGCGGCACTTCCGGGAGCCGGCTCCCGGCCCGTTGCAGCCGCTGCTCCTGCCGCCCGCGGCAGCCACCGTCGCCGCGGCCCCGTACTGGGTGTTCCACCCGTTCGGGGTGGAGCAGCGCCGAGCCGACACACTCCGTCGCGCCGCCGCGCTCGCCGACCGCCTGGAGCGCAGCACCGACGCAGCCGACGCCACCCGCCGGCTGACCGCGATCCCCGGCATCGGGCCGTGGACGGCCGCGGAGGTGGTCCGGATCGCGTACGGCGACCCGGACGCGGTCAGCGTCGGCGACTACCACATCCCGAACACGGTGGCCTGGGCGCTCGCCGGCGAACCGAGGGGCGACGACGCCCGGATGATGGCCCTGCTGGAGCCGTTCCGAGGTCACCGGGGCCGGGTGTGTCTGCTGCTGGAGGCGGCCGGCATCCGGGCACCGAAGTACGGCCCGCGCGCCCCGATCCGCTCGTTCGCCCGGTTCTGAGTCGCTGCGGCGCGAGGGTGTTCAGCGACCCTCGCACAGCCGACGCAGGGTACGGCCGAGCCACCAGGCGTACGTGTGCTGCACGGCCCTCACCGCCGGGCCGCCGGCGCGGGTGAACCAGCGGTCCGGAAGGCTGAACGCGCGGACCTCGAACCAGACCGCGCCGGCGTCGTCGCGGACGACCTCGAACGCCTCCTCACCCCGCTCCGGGTGCCCGGGCAGGGTGCCGTAACCGAAACCGGCGAGCGTTGGTGAGTCCACGCTCCAGACCACCTGGCACGGCCCCCAGAGGCGGGCCGGGCCGACGCCGAGGCCGGAGGCCACCAGCACAGCGGTGGTGGCCCGCGGCGCGTCGGTGCGGATCCGGACACCGGCGGCGCGGTGCAGCCGCCAGCTCAACACCGCGTCGGCGGCGGTCTCGAAGCAGCCGCCGGGCAACGGATACCGGTGGCGCAGGTGGTGGTACCCGCCGGGCAGCGGCCCGTGCCGGGTCGACCCCACCTCCGGGTACGTCAGCTCGGCCACCGTTGCCCCCTCGACCTCGACCGGACACCGGTCAGGGTACGGGCCGGTGCGGTCAGGCCGCCCGTCGATCGCAACGGCGGCATCCCGTTGGCGGTGCTGGAGAAGCAGGCCGTCAGCCCCGCTCGCAGCGACGTCTGAGCCCGTCGGCCTCCATCCGCACGTAACGACGGAACAGCCCGCCGTACAGCCGGCCGATCAGGCCGGCCAGCGGGCCGGACTGGCTGAAGGCCAACTCGACGCGGGTACGCCCGTCGGGCAGCGGCAGCAGCCGGTGTTCTGCCGTGGTCCGCACGCCCGGAGCGTCGGAGACCCAGACGAACTCCCGCCGGTCGGTCAGCTCGGTGACCCGCCAGAGGGCCGGCCGCAGCTTCGGCTGGGTCAGTCGTGCGGTAGCGCCGACGGTCAGCGGCCCCGGCTCGCCCCGCTCGGCCCGGGTCACCGAGTCCGTCCACTCGGGCCAGCGGGGCACGTCGACAAGCACCGCCCAGACCTGCTCGGCGTCCGCGGCGATCTCGGTATCGGCCTCGAACCGCATGGTGTCCCCTCCCCGGCGACGCCGCTCGGCACCGCCACGGGTGCAGACGAGGCCGCCGAGAGCATTGTGACAGCGAGATTCACCGCCGTCCGTCCCTCCTCAGTGGAGGAGGCACCCCGGGCCGGGCGGTTCCTGGCCGCGCGCCGCCGCCGCGCGGATCAGGCGGCCTCGCGCAGGTCGGCCAGGGTGAGCGGGGTACGCCGCCGCAGCAGCTCCTCCAGCTCCGGCACCGAACCCACCTCGCCGAGCACGTTCCGGCCGCCGCCGAACCGCTCCGGGTAGCGGCGGGTCAGCCGGAAGCGGTAGCGGCCCCGAATCAGCTCGACGCTCACCCGCCACCGCCCGCAGCAGTCACAGACCCACTCGGACACCTCGCGAAAGTAGCTCTGACCTGGGGCTATTCGATTCGCCCGGTCGGGACGAGCGGCGCGCGGGGGGACACGCCGCCCCGCCGTGCACGGTGATCTGCCTCACGACTGTCGGCACCGTCTGATTGACTGGTCGGCGTGGACCTGCCGATCAACCCGCCGGTCGAGCCGATGCTGGCCAAGAGCGTTCCCAAGCTGCCCACCACGCCGGGGGTGACCTACGAGCCCAAGTGGGACGGGTTCCGGTGCATCGTGTTCCGGGACGGTGACGAGGTCGAGTTGGCCAGCCGGGGCGGCAAGTCGATGACCCGCTACTTCCCCGAGGTGGTCGAGCAGGCCCGCCGGCAGCTGCCGCCGCGGTGCGCTGTCGACGGGGAGTTGATCGTGATTCGGCGCGACGGGCCGAGCGGCCAGCCCCGGCTGGATTTCGAGCTGCTGGCCCAGCGCGTCCACCCTGCTGCGTCCCGGGTGAAGATGCTGGCCGAGACCACCCCTGCCGACTTCGTCGCGTTCGACCTGCTGGCGATCGGTGACGAGGCCCTGCTCGACCAGCCCTACCCGCGCCGTCGGGAGCGGCTGGTCGAGGCGCTGGCCGGGGTGCGCCCGCCGGTGCACGTCACCCAGGTCACCACCGACCCGGACACCGCGCGGCGCTGGTTCGACGTCTTCGAGGGCGCCGGGCTGGACGGTTTGATCGTCAAGCCGGCCGACCTGCCGTACGAGCCGGGCAAGCGACTGATGTTCAAGGTCAAGCACGCCCGCACCGCGGACGCGGTGGTGGCCGGCTTCCGCTGGCACAAGTCCGGCCCCGTGGTGGGCTCGCTGCTGCTCGGCCTGTACGACGACGCCGGGGTCCTGCACCACGTGGGCGTGAGCGCGTCGTTCAGCATGGCCCGCCGCGCCGAGTTGCTCGACGAGCTGGCGCCCTATCGGGACGTCGCCGGCGAGCACCCGTGGGTGCACGGCGACCACGAGCGTGGCCAGCGCATCCCCGGTGGGGTCAGCCGGTGGACCGGCACGAAGAACCTGGAGTGGGAGCCGGTGCGCCCCGAGCTGGTGGTCGAGGTGGGCTACGACGCCATGGAGGGCGAACGGTTCCGGCACACCGCGCAGTTCGTTCGGTGGCGCCCGGACCGCGACCCCCGATCCTGCCGCTACGACCAGTTGGACCGGCCGATCCGCTTCGACGTGGACCAGGTGCTGCGCGGCGACCCGACGGCCACCGTGGACCGAGCCGCCACCGGCTCGGCGTAGCCTGGCCGTCGACCCGATTCCGGAGGACCACGTGATCCGCACCGCCGACCAGCCTCGGAGGGCGTCCAGCCGCCGGGGCCGTCGCACTCTGGCCGCCTTCGTCGTCGCCGCGCTGCTCACCGCCGGTTGCACGCTGCCGGCCTTCGCGCCGCGCACCGAGGTGGAGGGCGCGGCCGCCCCGACCGGCAGCTCGCCGAACTGGCGGCCCTGCCCGGAGGTGCCCGACGAGTTGGTCGGGCGGAGCGCACCGAACATGCGCTACGAGTGCACGCGGATTCAGGTGCCCCGTGACTGGGGCACCGGCAACGGGGCCAGCGCCGGCCCGGGCGCCGGGCAGACCTTCGAGATCGCCCTGCTGCGCGCCCGGTCCACCAAGCAGCGCGACCGGTTGGGCTCCTTGGTCATCAACCCGGGCGGCCCGGGCGGTTCCGGTGTCGACACTGCCGTCTACCTCTCCTTCGGCTCCCAGTTCGGCGGGCTGCCCGCCTCGATCACCGAGCGCTTCGACATCGTCGGCTTCGACCCGCGCGGGGTCTCCCGCTCCAGCCCGGTGAAGTGCATCTCCGACGCCGACCTGGACGCCAGCTTCGGCTTCGACCCGGACCCGGCGAGCCAGTCGGCATTCGACGGCTTCGTCGGTCTGAGCCAGCGGATCGGGCGTGGCTGTGGCGATCGCTACGGCGACCAGTTGCCGCTGTACGGCACCGAACAGGCCGCCCGCGACATGGACGCGGTGCGCGCCGCCGTTGGCGACGACAAGCTCACCTACCTGGGCTACTCGTACGGCACCCTGCTCGGTGCCACGTACGCCCAGCTCTACCCGCAGCGGGTGCGGGCGCTGGTGCTCGACGGCGCTGTCGACCCGCAGCAGCGGCTGGTCGAGGGCTCGGAGAGCCAGGCCCGCGGCTTCGAACGGGCCTTCACCAACTTCACCCGCTGGTGCGCGGCGAACGCCGGCCGCTGCCCGATCGCACCGGACGCCCGCGCCGCCGTCACCTCGGCCATCGACAAGGCCAAAGTCTCCCCGGTACGCGGCGACGACGGGCGGGAGGCCACCGCCGGCTGGGTGTTCTACGCCGTCATCTCCTCGCTCTACACCGAATCCGGCTGGCAGGAGCTGGCCCAGGCGATCGACAAGCTCGCCGAGGGCGACCCGAAGGACGTGTTCCGACTCGCCGACGCGTACGCCGGCCGGGAGGACAACGGGCACTACTCGAACCTGTTCGACGCCAACCTGGCCATCAACTGCGCCGACGAGACGGAGAAGCCAAGCCGGCAGCAGATCCGGCAGTTGCAGTCCGAGTGGCGCGGAAAATACCCGCTGTTCGGGCCGGCGTTGGCGGTCGGCATGCTGAGCTGCGTCGAATGGCCGGGCGGGCGTGACCCCTACCCGACCGGGAAGGCGAACGGCGCACCGCCGATCGTGGTGGTCGGCACCACCGGCGACCCGGCGACGCCGTACGAGCAGACCCCACGGCTCGCCTCGATGCTGGGCGTCGGTCGGGTGCTCACCTGGGAGGGCGAGGGGCACACCGCCTACCCGCAGACCTCCTGCATCACCAACGCTGTCGACGCGTACCTGATCGACCTCACGGTCCCCCGCGAGGGCCTGCGCTGCCCGCCCCGCTGACCGTTGTGTCAGGCTCACCGGCATGACCGACGTGATCTACCGGGAGGCGGTGCGGGCCGACCTGCCCGCCGTCATCGCCCTGCTCGCCGACGACGTCCTGGGCAAGGCCCGCGACTTCACCGAGGTCGACGAGGCGTACGAGAGGGCGTTCGCGGCCATCGACGCGGACCCGCGCAACCAGCTGATCGTGGCCGAGCAGGCCGGCGACCTGGTCGGCTGCCTGCAGATCACCTACATCCCGGGGCTGGGTCGGCACGGCAGCGAGCGCTCGCTGATCGAGTCGGTCCGGGTTCGCTCCGACCGGCGCGGCCAGGGTCTGGGCCGGGACCTGATGACCTGGGCGGTCGACCAGGCCCGGCAGCGGGGGTGCGCGCTGGTGCAGCTCACCACCGACAAGTCCCGGGAGGATGCGCACCGCTTCTACCTGGGCCTCGGCTTCGTGCCCAGCCACGAGGGCATGAAGCTCGCGCTCTGACCGGGGTCGGCGCCAGCACCGCTGCCGCTGCCACGGGCGCGTCGGCAACGACCGACGATGGGCGACCGCGCGCGGCGCGGACCCGGCAGCCCTCGTGCACCGGCCGCCCCTGCGCCCACGACACGGCCCGCGCGCGCATCCGACGGCCTAGCGCCCAACCGCCCTCGCCCACCACTCCACCGGCGCTATGGAGCTGATGTCGTGGATGGATCACCCCAGCCGATTCGTTTACGACATCAGCTCCAAAGCGAGTGCGGGCCAACGCCGTGCCGGGCCCCGCCGCGCCCCGCCCTGCCGCGCCCCGCCGAGGCAAGCCCGGCGTGCAGCACGCCTCGCGCAGCCCGTCAGGCGGCTGCGTCAGCCAATGCCAGCCAGGCCTGTCGCGACGACCCCCGGTAGGGGCCACCGTGGCAAGGCCGAGCGGTATCGCTCAGCCGTCCACCAGGCGGCCGTCGCGCAGGACCAGCACCCGGTCGGCGAGGTCGATCAGGGCCGGGTCGTGCGTGGCCACCAGGGCCGTCATGCCGCGGGCGTGCACCACCGCGCGCAGCAGGTCCATGATGGACCGGCCGGTCTCCGAGTCGAGCTGACCGGTGGGCTCGTCGGCGATGAGCAGGTCCGGCTCGTTGGCCAACGCGCGGGCCACCGCGACCCGCTGCTGCTGCCCGCCGGAGAGTTCGTACGGGCGCTGCGCGGCGTGCCCGCCCAGGCCGACCAGCTCCAGCAGCACCGCGACGCGCTCCTCCCGCTCCGCGGCCGGCACCTGGGCCAGCCGCAACGGCACTCCCACGTTCTCGGCGGCGGAGAGGATCGGCACCAGTCCGAAGGTCTGGAACACGAAACCGACGGTTCCCCGGCGCAGCCGCAGCAGCTCCGCCTCCCCGGCGGAGGTCACCTCGTGCCCGGCCACCACGACCTGGCCGCTGTCCGGTCGGTCCAGCCCGCCGATCAGGTTCAGCAACGTGGTCTTGCCGGCCCCGGACCGACCTCGGATGGCGACCAACTCGCCCCGGTTGGCGCTGAACGACACGTCCCGCACGGCGTGCACGGCGTGCTCGCCCCGACCGAAGGTCCGGCTCACCCCACTGACCCGGACCACCTCGTCGGGGTGCGCCCCGGGCGCACCGCCGAACCCGGCCGCGCCGGTCACCACCATGTTCTGCCGGCTCATGCCCGTGCCCCCCGCTCGTCCGAGGCCCGGTCGCCGGGCCGTACCTGCACATGGTCCGGCTCCAGGTCGAGCCGGACCCGCTCCTTCAGCGAGAGCGCGTCGACGAACGCCGCCGGCAACTGCATCCGACCGTTGCGGTCCAGCACCGCGTACTCCTCGCTGACCAGCTCGGTGTTGCCGTCCGCGTCGATCCGCGCGGTCCGGCGTACCTCGGAGGCGGTCCGGCCGTCGCGGATCGCGACGGTCCGACGGACCTGCGTGGCCACGGCGTGGTCGTGGGTGACGACCACGATGGTCACGCCCAGTTCCGCGTTGATGGTGCGCAGCGCCGCGAAGACCTCAGCGCCGGTCGCCTCGTCCAGCTCACCGGTCGGCTCGTCGGCGAAGAGCACCTCCGGGTCGTTGGCCACCGCCACCGCCACCGCGACCCGCTGCTGCTCGCCACCGCTGAGCTGCCCGGGGCGCCGGTCGGCGCAGTAGCCCACACCGACCAGGTCGAGCAGTTCCCGGGCCCGCGCCCGGCGGGCCTTGCTGCTGCGCCTGCCGGCCAACTGCATCGGCAGCTCGACGTTTTCCAGCGCGTTGAGGTACGGCAGCAGATTGCGGCCGGTCTGCTGCCAGACGAACCCGACCAGTTGCCGGCGGTAGCTCAGCCGTCGCTTCGCCGAGAGCGAGAGCAGGTCGTAGTCGGCCACCCGGGCGATGCCGGCGGTCGGGGTGTCCAGGCCGGAGAGGATGTTGAGCAGGGTCGACTTGCCCGAACCGGAGGCACCGACGATCGCCACCAGCTCGCCCCGGTCGATGACCAGGTCGAGCCCCTGTAGGGCGACCACCTCCACCCCCTCGGTCTTGAAGATGCGCACCAGGCCGTCGCAGACGATGTGCCCGCGAAGGCGGTCCTGCCCGCCGGCCCGCTCGGCGGCGCGTTGCGCTGCCCGCTGTTGCAGGGCGGCCAGGTCAGGCACCAGTGGAGTTTGGGCGGTAGCGGTCATCTCAGCTCTCCTCTCCGAGCCGAAGCACCTCTCCGAGGCGCAACCGGCGGTTGTTCAGGGCCTCGACGGCGACCGCGAAGCCGAGGGCGACCGCCCCGAGCGCGAGCACCGCGGCGACCAGGCTGGGCTCGAAAGCCACCTGGACCGGCACACCACTGGTGAACGCGGACAGGCCGAGCACCGGGTTGAGCAGCAGGGGCAGTACCGCACCGACCAGCGCGCCGGTCAGCACCGACACCGCTACCAGCGGGGTCAACTCGACAAGCAGCAGCCCTCGCCACTGCCGGCGGGACAGGCCGAGGGTACGAAGTCGGGACAGCACCTGACCCCGGGCGCGCGCTCCGGCCAGCACTGTGAACGCGATGGCCAACAGCCCGAGCACGGTGCCGCCGACGGCCCCGGCCACGAAGCCGAAGGCCAGCACCCCGTTCGCGCCGCCCTCGCCAAGGTCCCGGCGTACGTCAGCCCGGGTGTCGACGGTGACCCCGATCAGCCGTTCCCGACCGGTGACCGTGCCGTCCCGCTGGTAGCGCTCCTGCCCCTGGTCGCCGGCGACGCGTAGCGCCTCGGCGTCCAGCGAGTTCCCGGCGATCAGCAGGCTGGTCGGCACGGGTGTGGTGTTCCGCGTCGGCAGGGCCTGCCAGGGCAGGATCACGAACCGGCTGGCGTTCGCCGCCAGCATCGGGAAACCGTCGGCGGTGCCGGCCACCCGGAACCCGTACCTCTGGCCCTGCACCGAGATGAAGGCCGAGTCGGCCAGCCCGGCCTTGGCCAGGTCGGCGGCGACCGCCGGTGAGACGATCGCCGGCAGCGGCCCCGGGCCGGGCGCGGCGGTGCGCAGCGCGGCCGGAACCGACACGTCCACCTGCGATTCGCGGGCCACCATGTCCAACCCCGAGCCGTCGACCAGCAGCACGTCCGTCTGCTCGATGAAGGCGTCGGTGCCGGCCTCGTCGGACGCGAACCGCTCATCGTCCTCGTGCAGCACCCGGGTCACGGCCCGGACCCCCGGCAGGCGGCCCAGCTCGTCGATGGTGTCGGGTGCGAAGCGCTCCCCGCGGATCACCGCGTCGGCGGGCACGATCTGCGCGGCGGCCCGTTCCCGGCTGGCGTCGACGCCGGCGGCCACGACCGCGCAGAACGCCGCGGTGCCGATGGCCAACACCACCACGACCAGCGGGGCGGCGACCGCCGAGCGTCCGGCGCGGGCCATGCCGAGGAAGGCCACGCTGCCCCGGGTCCGCGCGGCAAGCCGGCTGACCAGCAACAACGGCCAGGGGTACGCGCGCAGCGCCAGCACCGCCGCCGCGATCGCCAGGAGCACCGGCACCGACACCAGGAGCGGGTCCACCTCTCCGAGGGTCAGGCCACGCCGACGCAGCAGCACCGCCGCGAGCCCGGCCAGGAGCAGCAGGGAGACCTCGGCGGTGAGTCGACGGGCCGACGGGCGCACCCGGATCAGGTCCCGACGAGCCGCTGCGCCGGCCGGTACGGCCAGCGTCGCCACCGGCAGCGCGAGTGTCACCAGCACGGTCGTCGCGACGAGGTACGGCGTGGTCGGGTCGGGGGCACCGGGGAACAGTGTGCCCAGCCACCAGCCCAGCACGGCGGCGATCGGGACCACCAGCACCGATTCGGCGAGGCTACGCCGGGCGCCGGCGGTGGCCCCGCCGCCACGGGCACGCAGCAACGCGAACTCCGAGCGACGCCGTCTGGTGGCGAGACTGGCCGCGAGCACGATGAGTCCCGCCAGAGTGGCCAGGACGCCGGCCGCGATCACCGCGAGCAGCGTCCGGACGGCGTCGATCTGGGCGGCGAACGCGCGCAACGGGACGTCGGCGCCCTGGGTCAGGCTGAGCCCCGGCGGCTTGTTGCGCTGCATCACCTGAAGGCCGTCGATGAGCTGGTCCAGCTCACGTGCGTCGATCCGGTCGACGCCCAGTCGGTACCGCCAGGTGGACTGGATCGGCCAGCCCTCGGCGGCCCGCTTGTTGAGGGGCGACTGCGCGACGACGCCGACGATGACGAACGGCTGGCCATCACCCTGCGGTTCGATGATCCGCAGTAGCTGTGGGAGCCCGTCCCAGATGCCGTTCGCGCGGTCGACGGGGCGGAACAACCCGGACACCGTCAACGGGACACCCTCGACGAGTCTGCCCTTCTCGTCGGTGTTGCCGATGCGCAGTTGGCTGCCGGCGCGCAGGTTGAGCTTGCCGGCCACGTCGACGTCGAGCGCCACCTCGATCGGCCGGTCGGGAACGTAGGTCTCGCTCGGCCACGCCCCCTCGACGAGGGTGCTCGCGCCCTGAATGTCGGGCATGGCCCGCAGGCCCATGTCGACCAGCAGGTTGCGGGCCGCCAGGTCCGGTCCGACCACGCGGGCCGCTGCGGTCTCGACGCTGTACCACCGCTCGGTCACCGCCGAACGCACCGGCGGCGGCATCTCCGCGGCCAGGGCGTCGAACCGTTCGGCGGCGTCGCCCATCGCCGTCCGCCGCGACGTCGCGGGCTCCAGGCTGGTGGTGTACGAGATGTCCCGGCGTGCGGCCGGCTCGCTGTTGAGCTGTGCTCGCAGCCCCTGTTCGGCGAGCCGGTTGACCAGCCGGGGCACTCCACTGATCAGCAGGGTGACCACCAGGGTCAGCACCGCCAGCAGCAGGAACTGCCCCCCGTACGCCCGGACCCGCCGGACGGCTGCCCCGACGCTCATCGTTCTCCCCCGATTCGCAGCTGAACCGCCGCCACCCGCTGACGGATGCCTGCGGCGATGAACGCGCTGAAGGCGAGCGCCGCCAGCAGCAGACCGACAGCGGTAAGGCCGATCGGCACCCAGGGCAGCACGAACGCCGCCGGGGGTGTCGGCCGGCCGGCGGCCGGGGTGAGGATGACCAGTGGGGCCATCGTCGCGCTGACCGCGGTGCCGAGTAACAACCCGACGCCCACACCGATGCCGGCGAGGAACGTCTGTTCGGCGAGCAGCGCCCGGGCCATCAGCCGGGGCGTGGCGCCGAGGGTGTGCAGGACCGCGAACTCGCCGAGCCGACGCCGGGCGGTGGCCCACACGTCCACCATCAGGCCGACGAGAGCGAGGAGCACCGCGCCGAGCGCGGCGGCGAGCATTCCGGTACGCGAGCCGCGCCAGTACGGGTCGTCGGCGGCCGCCTCGATGGCCGCCTCCCGGTTGAGCACCGTGACGCCGGGTAGCGCTCTGGCCGCCTGGGCAGCGGCGTTCGCGTCGCTGGCGCCGACCCACCACTCCGGTACGGGTCGCACCGTGCCGCTGCTCCGGATCATCGCGTCGACCGCGGCCGGCAGGTCCAACAGGACGCCTTCGCCGGTGGTGGCTGGCACGGACTCCAGCTCGCCGACCAGGCGCACCGGCAGCGTCGCGCCGGAGAGGGTCAGGTCGACAGTGTCGCCGATGCGCAGGCTCAGCGCGTTGATGGCCCCAGGGGTCATCAACACCGGTATGGGCTTGTTGTCTCCGCCCGGCACGACAGTGAACCGGGTGGGTGGCTGGAACCTGAACTGCCCGCCGGGGATCACGTCGACCGAGCGGGCTGCGGCGAACCCGGCGGCGGTGGTCCGTACCGGCATGGGCTGCAGCCCGAGGGCGGTCACGACCCAGTCGCCGCCCAGTTCGGCCGGTTGCTTCGTGCCGTCGGCCTTGACCACCGTCAGCCCGTCCACCTGGAGCTCGTAGGAGTTGCCGGCGGCCAACCCACCGTCGGCCTCGAAGCCGGCCAGCCGCAGCCGCGCCCCGCCCATGTCGGGCAGTCGCGCGGTGAACGGGGTGGCCCGGCCGTCGCCGTCGGCGTTGGCCACCGGCAGCCGCAAAGCGAGCCCGTCGGGGGTGGTGAACAGCAGCGTCACCGCGACCTTCACCGACCGGGCGGCGTCGCTCACCGGGGTACGGATCGTGCCGGCGATCTCACGCGCGCCGGCGGGCAGTTCGACGCCGGCGCGCTCTCCCCGCGCGTCGACCATCTTCCGGTACTGCTCCGCCGCCGATCCGTCGCCGAGGCGGTCGGCGAGCCGGACGACGCCCGGGGCGCTGGCCGGGTCGACACCGATCACTGTCGCCGGCAGGTTCTCCCGCCCGACCCGGATCTCGTCGCGCCACGCCGGCAGTACCCGGTCCACGCTCGGCAGCGCGGCGAGTTCACCGGCCCGGGTCGGTGGGGCGCCCCCGGTCCGTTCGGTCACCCGGAGGTCGGCGCCGACCGTGTGGCCGGCCTGTTCGACCTGGGACCGCTCGCCGGTGCTGATCAGCGACCAGGCCAGAGTGCTGCCGCCGACGGCGAGGGCGAGCAGCAGCACCGGGCCGGCGTGCGGACGCCGGCCGGCCTGCCACATGCCGAACATGGTGGCGGTCCAGGGACGTCTGTCGACGAACCGCTCCGCGAATCGGGTGAGCGGCGGGAGCACCCGCAACGCCAGCACGGCACCGGCCAGCACGCCGAGCGTCGGGGCGGCGACCAGCAGCGGGTCGAGCCCGAGCTGTCCACCCGAGCCGGCCAGCGGGGAGGCGTACCGGCGTAGCTGCACCCAGGCGAGCACGGCGAGCGCCACGAGCACCAGGTCGACGCTGGCGCGTTGGACGCTCGCGGCCCGGTTCGGCCGGGATCGGGCCGCCATGTCGGCGACGTACGTCCCGGCGCCGCGCAGCGTCGGAAGGACCATGGCGACGAGGCAGCCGGCCGCGGTGGCCGCTGCCGCCGCCCAGACCAGTGTGGTGTTGCCGCCGGCGGTGTAGAGGTCGCCCGACCCGCCGGGTCGGATGTACCGCAACGCCTCACCGGCGATCAGCGGACCGAGCACGGCGGCCGGGGCGACCACCAGGGTCGCCTCGCGGGCGGCCAGGCCGGCCAACTGCCGACGGGCGGCGCCGCGGGCGCGCAGCAGCGCGGTCTGTGGGCGGCGGTCCTCGTGCAGCAGCGCGGCGACCAGCACCAGCGCGTACCCGGCGAGCACCAGGATGAGCAGCAGCGGGGTGGCCAGCGACGACCGACCCACCAGGTCGGCGCGGCCGATCCGGTCCAGCAGCTGCGCCATCTTGGTCGCCGTCTGCCCGGAGCTGCCCAGTTGGGCGGCCTCGGGCACTGCGGTGACCGCCTCGGTGAGGGCTTTCCGAACGGCGGGCAGGTCGGCGGTGTCGACGGCACCGAGGTCCGGTTGGGCCAGCCAGGACGCCGACACCGAGCCCGGGAAGGTGGCCGCGAAGTCGGCCGGGTCGAGCGTGAACGGCCCGTACGAGGTGCCGGAACCGGCGCTGCCCGCCCCCACGCCGGGGGCCAGCAGCCAGTACGCGTCCGCCGGGTCGCGGGGCCGCCAGGTGCCGGCGAGCACCAACTCGCCGCGTCGTTCGGTGGCCCGGTCGCGCACCGGGACGCGTTCGCCGACGGTCAGGCCGAGGGCGCCGGCGACCCGCTCGGGCAGGCTCACCTGGACGGGGTTCGCTCCGGGGCTGGGCCAGGCTCCGCTGGTCAGCTCAGCGTGGCTGGCGAGGTCGGCGAACGTGGCCAGGTTCGCGAAGACCGGTTCGTCGGCCGTACGCGGGATCTGCCCGAGATCGCCGGTCAGTTCCCGGCCGGTGCCGTAACGGGCGGCGGTGACACTGACCGGGACGCCGCCGAGCCCGGTGGCGAACTCCGCTCGGACCGCCTTGTCCCGGGTGGCGAACTCGGCCGCGTCCCGCCCACCCGAGCCGCTGACCAGAAGGCCGCGCTCCTCGGCGGGTGAGGCGGCGACCAGTGCCCGCTGCCCGGCGTCCACCGCCCGACGGTTGTAGTCGGACAGCCCAGTGACCAACGCGACGGCGACGAGGGCAGCGATCACCGCCGCGACCAGCAACCCTCGCGCCTCGCGGGCCCGCCTCCACACCAGCTTCATCCGACGCCTCCCCTGGCCCTGGCGGGCCGACGACCATCAAGACAGGCCACCTACCGGGAAAGGTTCGCGCCCGTTACATGATCGTTACTACGGAGAGAGTTGGTCGGGGCGGGATGGCTAGTTGCGGCCTCGACGGTTGCGGATGCCGAAGACCACCGCGCAGAGCACCAGCACGACGCCGATGAGCTGCAGTCCCGGGGAGTCGTCGGCCCCGCCGAGCACCACGACGGTGATGCCGAGCGCTACCGAGAGGACGACGCCGACGATCAGGACGTACCTCATGGGGTTTCTTCCTCGACCCACTCCAGCAGATCACCCGGTTGGCAGTCGAGCACTCGGCACATCGCTTCGAGGGTGCTGAAGCGGACCGCCTTGGCGCGGCCGTTCTTCAGCACCGCCACGTTGGCGGGGGTGAGCCCGACGCGCTCGGCGAACTCTCCGACGCTCATCTTGCGCTTGGCCAACTCCACGTCGATGCGGACGACGATGGGCATCAGATCACCGCTTCCAGGTCGGTCCGCAGGGTGGTGGCCTGCCGCAACAGCGCCCGCATGACCACCATGAGGAGCCCCAGCACGGTGACGCCCACCGTCAGCAGGAACAGCAGCAGTGGCACACCGGGGTCGTCCGCGTTGAACCCGACCCAGAGGAAGACCGCCACCAGCACCACCCAGGCGGCGGCGATGGCCCAGACGATCGCGTCCACCCACTTGAGGGACGCCTCGGTGAAGATGCGGTCGTTCTTGACCAGGCTGAGTAGCTGCCAGGTCGCGACGATGACCACCTGGACGCAGAGCACCCAGAAGACCGTCACGGCGGTCGCCGGCCACCTGAGGTGGGCGTCCTGCGGCGACTGCTCGGCCATATACCTGAACTGCCCGGGCAGCGAGAGGGTCTGGAACACCACCAGGACCCCGAACAGCACCACGAGAAAGACTCGGAGAGCGGCAACCGCTCGATGCTCAGTAACCATGCATCGAGTTTCGCTTGCTAACTATCGAAAGTCAATCGGTTCCCTCGAGGCCCGCGCCGACTGACGGCAGCGTCGGCCCGGCGGACGGCCTGGCCTTCTGGGGGTAGAAGGTCTCGTGCCGGGCCAGCATGGCGACGAACTCGCCGATCTTGCGTTCGCGGGTCTCGATGCGCTTGACGGCGTTGAGCCGATGAATGAGAGCGAACCGGTTGGCCTTGGTGAGGACGTCGAGCATCGCCTGGGCGGCGGGCTCGGCGGCGATGGCAGCGAGCAGGTCGGCCGGCACCTCGGCCTCGGACGGCGGGGCGTAGGCGGCGGCCCACCGCCCATCCGCCTTCGCGGCGTCCACCGCCGCGCGGCCCGACGGTTGCATCCGCCCCTGCTCCTCCAGCCGGGCCACGTTGGCGACGTTGCGTTGGGACCAGACACTGCGGGGCCGGCGCGGGGTGAACCGGATCCAGGAGGACTCCTCATCCCGCTTGCGCGCCTGACCGTCGATCCAGCCGACGCACAGGGCCTCGTCGACCGCCTGCTGCCAGGTCAGCGTCGTGACCGTGCCACCCTTCCTGGTCAACGCGAGCCAGACGCCGGGCGACGTGGCGTGGTGGGCCGACAACCACACGCGCAGGGCGTCGGCGTCCGCGACGATCAGCTCGTCCAGCTCGGCGCTCGTCATGCCGGCAGGCTAAACCCCGGGTCCGACAGTCGGTGGCCTCCGTGGGACTCGACCAACGCGTCCACGACGGCCGCGGCGTCAGCGTCTGCCACGGCCGATGGGTACTCCGGCAGCAGGTCGTCCCAGGCGATCAGCCACGACCCGAACAACTGAGCCTGCCCCTCGGGCCGAGCGAAGAACCAGACGTGCAGGTGAGCGCCGCCATCCCCGAAGCGGTGGACGTGCGCTCGCGAGACGTGCGGCAGCGCCTGCATGTGGCGAACGATCCGGGTGCTCAACAGCCCAAGTTCGGCAGCCAGTTCGTCAGGGAGATCCGCCATGTCGTGGTGATCGAGCGGCAACAGCATGAGCACCAGCGGGACGCCCACCCCCGGGACTCGGATCAACCGCCAACGCTCGTTGAACCAGATCCCCTCGTCCCGATCGCGGCAGGTATCGCAGTCCGCCGGGTCCTCGCCGTGCCGCGCCGGCTCCGGCAGCACCGGAGGCCGCAGCGGCGACACTCGAAGCCCGTCCGGCTCGAACGGACTGATCTCCCACCCGGTCATCCGCGCCAGGGGAAGACGGCGATCGTCGTCCGCGGCAGCGACCGCGCGGTCGTAGAACTCGTCCGGTGGTAAGGCCATGCGGCACAGACTAGTACGACAAGATCCACATTGGCCGGCGCCAGATCCTCGCCGAGCGGCCGGCCGCCGAGGGCCCGCCCACACCCGCAGCCGCTTTCCGCCTACGTCCGTCGGTGGTAGTGGTTGCGGCGCGGGAGTTGGTCGGGGTCGAGCCAGGCCGGTGGTAGGAATTCCGGGTGCCCGTCGTCGCCGAGCCGGATTACCCAGTCGCTCTGGTGGACGTGCCGGTGATGGTGGCCGCAGAGCAGCACGGCGTTGTCGAGGCTGGTCGGGCCACCGTCGGCCCAGTGCCGGATGTGGTGCGCGGCGCACCAGCGCGCCGGCCGGTCGCAGCCGGGGAAGGCGCAGCCGCCGTCGCGCAACACCAGTACCCGCCGCAGCGGCCCCGTGATCAGGCGGCGTTGCCGGCCCACGTCGAGGACCTGGCCGGCGCCGCCGAGCACGGCGGGTAGGACGGCGGCGTCACAGGCGAGCCTGCGCACCGTGTCGGGAGTGAGCCGCAGACCGACGTCGAGGGCGCCGGCGCCCAACTGACGGGTCAACCCGTCATAGTTGGTGGTGACGACAATCTGGGCCGGGTCACCGCCGTTCTCGGGCAACTCACCGGTGCGCAGGGCGAGCCGGCAGACGTCGGCGAGGGCGTCGTGGCGACGCTGCCCGGCGCAGCGGGTGTCTTCCGGGCCGGTGGGTGCGCTCAACGGGTCGATGACGGCGCGCAGCAGGGCGGCGGACTCGGCGTCGAGGGTGCCGCTGAGTCGCAGGCGGCCGTCGGTCTGGGTGGAGATGGTGACGTGCCGGTCGCGGGCCGCTCGGGCGGCCTCGGCGGCCAGCGCCGCCGCAGCGGCGGCGTCGGCGAGGTCGGGGGCGACGTGGTCGAGGATGCGGGCGCCCAGCCGACGCAGCAGGGTGGGGTCGAACTGCCTGGCCCACTCGACGAGCACTCCGACAGCCTTGTCGGCCACCTCGGGACCCGCCGACGCCGTCACCGTGGCGGCCGTGTCGGCGATGACCCGGGCCTGCTCCACGCTGACCGCCGCGCTCGCCAGCGCCTCCCGCACACCGGGCGGGGCAACGTCGACCGAGGCCGCGAGGCCGACCAGCCGGCGCGCGGCCGAGACGTCGAGTCGCAGGCGATGCCGTAGCCACGCGGTCGTCGAGGACGCGCCCTGCGCGACCGCGGTGCCCCGACCGTCCACCTCGCGGACCGCCGCCAACTGCACCGCCGCCAGCCGCTGTTGCAGCCGGTGGGTGGCGTCGAGCACCGCGATCAGGTCGTGCTCGGAGAGGGCCCAGGCCGGAGCGTCGGCGCAGGCAGCCACCGCATTATCCGCCCGTGCCAACTCATCGATCACGAGCAAATTCTAGAACAGGTGTACGACGAAACCGGCGGCGCGAAGCGCCCTGGGCGACCCAATCAGGCCCGGGTCAGCCCTCGGCCAACTCCGGCCGGTGCTCCCGGATCCAGGCCACCACGTCCGACCTCCGCCACACCACCAGCACCTACCACGCCGGCCGTCGTGGCTCTGTCGGGTGTGCGCCGCCGCCTGGCCGTGTGCACTTGCCCGGATGTTGCTACGGGTGGAGTACGGCACCGACCGTGTGGCACTGTCGATCTACATGGCGAGCCAACTCTTCGACGCGACAGCCGACCTGTTCACGCTCAACCCCGAGCCGGGACCCGACCCCCGGGAGTTGTTCACCAGGTTCCTGGCGTGGACTGCCCCGCCACCGCCGTGAGGCGGCGGGGCGGTCACGGAGCGTCGGGGGTGCGCTTGGCGCGGCTGGGCTGGACCCGCTTGGGTTCGCCGGGCATCTTCGGGTGGTCCGGCGGGTACGGCAGGTCGCCCTGGCCGGCGGCGGCGTCGCGCTCGGCCCACTCGAGCAGCGGGGTGATGTCCCACGGTGCGTCGTCGATCCCGGCGTGCGGGTCACCTCGCTCGGCCAACCGGGCCGGCACGGTGCGCAGGTCGAAGTCGTCCGGGTCGACGTCGGGTAGCTCGTCCCAGGTGACCGGGGTGGAGACGGTGGCCCGCGCGTTGGCCCGCAGCGAGTACGCGCAGGCGATCGTGCGGTCGCGCGCCATCTGGTTGAAATCGACGAAGACCCGGGTGCCGCGCTCCTCCTTCCACCAGGCGGTGGTGACCAGGTCGGGGTTGCGGCGTTCCACCTCCCGGGCCAGCGCGATGGTGGCCCGGCGCACCTCGGTGAACGTCCAGCGGGGTTGGATGCGCAGGTAGACGTGCACGCCCCGACCGCCGGAGGTCTTCGGCCAGCCGGTCGCGCCCAGCTCGTCGAGGAGCGCGCGGACCTCGCCGGCGGCCCGCGCGGCGTCGGCGAAGTCGGTGCCGGGCTGCGGGTCCAGGTCGATGCGCAGCTCGTCGGGGCGGTCGACGTCGGCGGATCGCACGGGCCACGGGTGGAAGACGATGGTGCCCATCTGCGCCGCCCAGGCCACGTGCGCCAGGTCGGCCGGGCAGAGCTCCGCGGCGCTCCGACCGCTCGGGAAGGTGATCTGGGCGGTCGTCACCCAGGGCGGCACCCCCCGGGTGGGCACCCGCTTCTGAAAGAAGGCCTCGCCCTCGACGCCCTCGGGGAAGCGTTGCAGGGTGGTCGGGCGGTCCCGCAGGGCGCGCATGATCCCGTCGCCGACCGCGAGGTAGTAGTGGAAGACGTCCGCCTTGGTGAACCCGCGCTGCGGGAAGATCACCCGATCCGGACTGCTCAACCGGACGGTGTGCCCGGCTACTTCGACCTCGGCGGCCGCAGCCTTGGTGCCACCCATCCCGCGACCTTATGCCACGCCCCCGACGTTCGACGTACCGTTGACGGGTGAGTCTTGACGACAACGAGCTGCCCCGTACCGACGAAGAGTGGCGGGTCCGACTGACCCCCGAGGAGTTCCACGTTCTCCGGGAGGCCGGCACCGAACGCCCGTGGACGGGCGAGTACGTGGACACGAAGACCCAGGGGGTCTACCACTGCCGCGCCTGCGGGCTGGAGCTGTTCTCCAGCGACACGAAGTTCGACTCGCACTGCGGCTGGCCGAGCTTCGACGACGCCATCCCGGGCCGGGTCAAGGAGATCGAGGACCGCAGCCTCGGCATGGCCCGTACGGAGATCCGCTGCGCCCGCTGCGACAGTCACCTCGGGCACGTCTTCCACGGCGAGGGCTTCACCCCGAAGGACACCCGGCACTGCGTCAACTCGGTCTCCATCAAGCTGGAACCCCGCTGACCGAGGAGCCGCTCAGGGCGTACCGCTGAGCAGTTCGACCTCGGCGGTCCGGGACTGCTCGATCCGGCGGGCCAGGTCGCGGACCTGCTCGTTGCGGCCGACACCGACCTGGGATCTGGCCAGGTCGGCGGCCCATCGCTGGTGGTCGGCGAGCACCTCGCGCAGCACGCGGTCGACGTCCGCGTCCGGCGCGGTCCGCAGCCGGTCGAGCGCGGCGTCGTCGCCGTGCCCGTCGTGGTGGTGTGCGGCCGCGCCGGCGCCCGGCCCGGCCGTGGGCAGCCAGCCGCGCATGGCGGCCAGCTCGTCGGCCTCGGTCGCCTCGACGGCGGCGGCCAGGGTGCGCAGCGCGTCGTCGCGTACCCGGTCCCGGGCCAGCCGGACGATCTGCAGGGTGCGTTCGCTGTGCCCGACCATGGTGCTCAGGAACACCACGTCGATCCCGCTCATCGAGTCCGCCCCGATCGGGGACCCGGCACCCGCGGACCCGGCCGCCGCCGAGCCGGCCGGGGACGTGGGTGTCGGCTGCGGCACTGTCGACGGGCTCGACGTGGGCGGTCCGGCGCAGGCTCCGGTGAGCAGCAGAGCCGCGACGAGGAAGGCCAGCGGGGTACGGCGGGGCATGCCGGTTGCCTCCGTTCGGGCGAGAGTGGCGACACGGGTGCGACCAGGGGCCGCACCCGTGCGGTCAGACCTGGAGCCAGAGCGCCGGTACGTTCGGCGGCTCCCAGCCCGGGATCGCGGTGTGCGCCTGCCGGCAGCGGTACGTCGCTCCGCCGTAGGTGACCTGGTCGCCGACCTGGTACGCCCGGCCTGTCGCCCACGTGCCGCCCTGGGTGGGCGGATTGGTCGGGGTGGGGGTCGGGGTCGGCCGTGGGGTGGCGGTCGGGGTCGGGGTCGGCGTCGGGGTCGGGTTCGACCCGCCGCCACCGATCTGCACGTCGATGCAGGAGTAGAAGGCGTTCGCCGTGTCGGAGATGTTCCACACCGCGAGGATCTTCTGCCGGCCCGAGAAGCCGCCGAGGTTGACGTTGTGCGACACCGTGGCGCCCGGCTGCTGGTTGTTGCCGTTGACCACACCGACACGGGTGTTGCCGATCCAGTACTCCCAGTTGCTGGTGGCGTGCCGGGCGGTGTTCACCCAGGTGAAGGTCAGCGAGCTGCCCACCGAGGTGGCCGGCCAGCCCCGGCTGTCGTCGTTGAGGACGGCGAACTGGGAGATTCCGGCATTGCAGCTGCGCAGGCCCTTGGGCCCTTCGACGCTCTGCGGCTCGTACCTGATCTGCCCGCAGTCGGGCACCCGGCCCTGGGCGCAGAGCGCCTGCCGGCTCGGTGGGGCGGAGACGTAGCCGTGCGCCTGCGCGGGGGCGGCGACGGTGAGGGTGGCGGCGACAGCGCCCGCCGCCACCAGCGGGACGGTGATTCTTCGACGCATCGGGGCAGCTCCTTCTCCAGGTCCGGTGAGGTGCCCCCCAAAGTAATTTAAACATTGTTAACAGTAAAGACTCTCATCGATAAAACCATCGATGATGGCAGTTTTCTTCTCAGAGTCGGAGCAGGCTGCCCCCGTCGTCGACCTCGTCGGCCGACTCGTCGTCCAACCAGACGCCGCCGGTGCCGAGGTAGCGGAACCGGTACTCCCCCGGCGGCAGCTTCACCGTCACCGTCCGGGTGCCGTCGCGGCGGGTCATCAACTCGTGTCGACCGGGCTGCCAGCCGTTGAACGAGCCGACGACGCTCACCGGGCCGGGCGGGACATCGCGGGGCAGGCAGAAGGTGACCCGGGTCTGGTTGCCGAAGAGTCTGTTGCGCTTGATCACGGTGATCCTCCGGGGGTTGCGGCGGTTCACCAGGCACAACGGGCAACACGCCGACGCCGACACGCCGCCGTCGCGGTCGGGCGTTGACGTTCCGCCCCTACGTCGGTGCCACCTGGAGGATTCTGTAGGCACTTGTCCATTTAACGGAGGTTTTCGGTGGCAACCTGCGAGGTCTGCGGCAACGACTACTGGATGGCGTTCGAGGTCCACACCGTCAGCGGCGACGTGCACACCTTCGACTCGTTCGAGTGCGCGATCCACCGCATGGCACCGATCTGCGAGCACTGCCAGGTCAAGATCTCCGGGCACGGCGTCGAGGTCAACGGCCGCTTCTTCTGCTGCGCACACTGCGCCCGCGCCGTCGAGGGAGCGGTGGGCGCGGAGATCCGCGACGCCGTCGGCGCCCGCCCGGCCTGACCGCGCCCGCCCGGCCGCGGGCCAACCGGACCACCACGCTGGGGTACGGTCGTCGCCATGCGGCCGTTCCTGGGCGTCCTGCCCCCGCCGCGCTCCTGAGCGGAGCGCCGCGCCTCTCACCGACCGGGTGACCTGACCCCGCTCGGCCACCCTGTCGTACGCGCTCCGTCGACGTCGTCCCCGTCAACGGCTCACCCTTCGGAGCGCTCCCGTGTCCACGACCCGCACCGCGCTGCCGGCCGCCTCGGCCGCCAGCCACGCCGCCCGCAGCGGCCTGATCCAGATCACCGTCACCGGGGTGCTGTGGGGCACCACCGGTGTGGCGGTGCAACTCCTGCGCGAGAGCACCGGGCTCAGCCCGGTGAGCATCGGCTTCCACCGCCTCGCCATCGCCGCGCTCGTGCTGTTGGCGTGCACCGCCGGCCAGCTCCGCACGATCGTGACCACAGTGCGCGCCGCACCCGTACCGCTGCTGCTCACCGGCGTCGGCCTCGGCCTCTACCAGGCGCTCTACTTCGCCGCCGTGGCCTGGGCCGGAGTCAGCGTGGCCACCATCGTCAGCCTGGGCCTCGCACCGGTGCTCGCCGCGGCCTGGGAGTCGGCGCACGCCCGCCGGCTCCCCGGCTCGCTGCGACTCGGCACGCTGGTCGCGGCTCTGGCCGGCCTCGTCCTGATCACCGCCGCCACCGAGCACCCCGGCGCGGCGGCGCCCGCCCCGCTGCTCGGCCTGCTCGCGGCGGCCGGCTCCGGCCTCGGGTACGCGGTGACCACCCTGGTCAGCCGTCGGGTGTCGCAGCGCACCGCGCCCATGACGCTGACCACCATCTCCACCACGGTCGGCGCGCTGACCCTGGCGCCGTTCGCCCTGGTCGCCGGGGTCAGCGTGCCGGTACGCCTCGACACCCTGGCGCTGCTGCTGCACCTCGGCGTGATCACCACGGCGGTCGCGTACGCGTTGTTCTACGCCCGGGCTGCGCACCACAACGGGCAGCGTCGCGGCCGTGCTGACCCTGCTCGAGCCGCTCACCGCGGCGGCGCTGGCAGTGGCGCTGCTGCGCGAACCGCTCCCCCTGCCGGTGATCGTCGGCGGTGTCCTGCTGCTCACCGCCGTGGCCGCCACCTACCTCGCACCCGACCGGGCGGATCTCAGGTGAACCCGCCCGACCTACCATCGGTGGATGCCCCAGCAGACCACCGAACTACGGACGGCCTCCTTCGCCGACCTGAACGCCCGCACCCTCCACGACCTGCTCAAACTGCGCATCGACGTGTTCGTGGTGGAGCAGAACTGCCCGTACCCGGAGCTGGACGGGCGGGACGTCGAGCCGGGCACCCGGCACGTCTGGCTCACCGACGGCGGCGCGCCGCTGGCGTACCTGCGGATTCTGGCCGACCCGGACGGTGTCGCCCGGATCGGTCGGGTCGTGGTGGCCCCGGCGGCGCGCGGCGGCGGACACGCCGGCCGGCTGATGACGGCGGCGCTGGAGGTGGTGGGCAACCGGACCTGCGTGCTGGAAGCCCAGTCGCACCTGGTCGCGTTCTACAGCCGGCACGGCTTCACGGTCAGCGGCCCCGAGTACGTCGAGGACGGCATCCCGCACACCCCGATGCGGCGCGATGCCATTGACGGCTGACTATCGAGCTGGCATGGTGCCGGGTAGAGCCGTCGCGGGAGCCAGCGACAGGCACGGGAGTGGGCAACTCCCGGCGATCCGGGTGTCGACGTCCCACCTCATCCCCCCGGGGGCTCCATGTCCACACTCACCCGATCACGACGCGTGCTCTGGCTGTTCGCCATCGTGGCGACCACCGCGCTCCTGTTGACGACCGCACTGACCACCATCCTGACCAAGCCCGCCTCGGCGCACGGTTCGGTGGTCGACCCGGCGTCGCGCAACTACAGCTGTTGGCAGCGTTGGGGCGCCGACTTCCAGAACCCTCGGATGGCCACCGAGGACCCGATGTGCTGGCAGGCCTGGCAGTCCGACCCGGCCGCCATGTGGAACTGGAACGGCCTGTTCCGCGAGGGCGTGGGCGGTAACCACCAGGCCGCCGTACCCGACGGCCAACTGTGCAGCGGCGGACGCACCCAGAGCCCCCGCTACAACGCGCTGGACACCGTCGGCGCCTGGAAGACCACGTCGGTGTCGAACAACTTCCGGCTCCGCTTCTTCGACCAGGCCAGTCACGGCGCCGACTACATCCGGGTGTACGTGACCAAGCAGGGCTTCAACTCCGCCACCCAACCGCTCGGCTGGGGCAACCTGGAGTTGGCCGGCCAGATCGGTAACACCCCGGCCTCCCAGTGGGACAAGGACACCGGCGGGGTCTCGATCCAGATCCCGGTAAACGCACCGGGACGCACCGGACGGCACATCGTCTACACCGTCTGGCAGGCCAGCCACCTGGACCAGTCGTACTACCTGTGCAGCGACGTCGACTTCGGCGGCGGGTCGACCACCCCGCCGCCCACCACGCCCCCGCCGACGACACCGCCGCCCACCACCCCGCCGCCCACCACGCCCCCGCCGAGCACCCCGCCGCCGGCCGGTGCCTGCACGGCGACGTACCAGGTCACCGGCCAGTGGTCCGGTGGCTTCCAGGCCGACGTGAAGGTGACCGCGGGCGGTTCACCGACCCGGGGCTGGTCGGTGAGCTGGAACTACGGCAACGGCCAGCAGGTCACCTCGTCGTGGAACGCGACGGTCAGCACCAGCGGCACGCTGGTCACCGCACGTAACGCCAACCACAACGGCACCCTCGCCGCCGGCGCGAGCACCACGTTCGGATTCCTCGGCTCGTGGAACGGCAGCAACCCGGTTCCGCTGGTCTCCTGTACGACGACCAGTTGATCCCCGTCCGGCGCCGCACCCGGGCGGGGGTGCGGCGCCGGCCGGCGGGAAATGCGGTGGTGCCCGGCGATCCGTCCGGGCACCATCCCCGCATGATCGAGATCAGGGTGCTCACCCCCGACGACTGGCAGACCTGGCGCAAACTGCGGCTGGCCGCCCTCACCGAGGCACCGGGAGCGTTCGGCTCACGGCTCGCCGACTGGCAGGACGACGGCGACCGCGAACAGCGCTGGCGCGACCGGCTGAGCATCCCCGGCTCACACAACCTGGTGGCCGTCCTGGACGGGCGTCCGGTCGCGATGTCGAGCGGCGTACCCACGCCGGACCCGCTGACGATGGACCTGATCTCGATGTGGGTGCACCCCGACGCTCGCGGCAGCGGTGTCGGCGACCGCCTGGTGGACGAGGTGGCGCGCTGGGCCCAGGAGCGCGGCGCCGAACGGCTAAGGCTCTCCGTCAGGACGGACAACGCGCACGCGAAGGCCCTCTACCACCGCGCCGGCTTCCGCCTGACCGACGAGCCAGGCGACCTCATGCCCGACGGCGTACGCCCAGAACAGATCATGCTCCGCCCCCTCCGACCAGCACACCTCACCCCGTCACGCTGAGCGAGACGCCCCGTCACCCTCCATGCCGCCGAGCCAACCCCGTCCCGGCTCGCCCAACCCCCGTGCCCCTCGTCGATCAAGGAGTTGTGGTGGTCGACAAAGCACCCGCGGGTTCCCAAACCAGGCACCACAACTCCATGATCGGCCAGGTCGGGGCAGCCGGTGCGCCGATCTTGCACTTTCGGTTGCCAGATCGCGGCTTACGCCCCTTTCGCTGGGACAGAAAGTGCAAGATCGCGAGGGCGGGGGCGGGGGCGAGGGCGGGGGCGGGGGCGGGGGCGCGGGGGGCGGGCCCGTCAGACCAGGCAGTTGACGATTTCGGCTACTGAGCGGCGGCGGCCGGTGTAGAACGGGACCTCTTCGCGGACGTGCCGGCGGGCGCCGGAGGCGCGCAGGTCCCGCATCAGGTCGACGATCCGGTGCAGTTCGTCGGCCTCGAAGGCGAGCATCCACTCGTAGTCGCCGAGCGCGAACGAGGCGACGGTGTTGGCCCGCACGTCCGGGTAGCCGCGGGCCATCTTGCCGTGCTCGGCCAGCATCTCGCGCCGCTCGGCGTCGGGCAGCAGGTACCACTCGTAGGAGCGGACGAACGGGTACACGCAGATGTAGGGGCGAGCCTCCTCACCGGCCAGGAACGCCGGGATGTGGCTCTTGTTGAACTCCGCCGGCCGGTGCAGCGCCATCTGCGACCACACCGGGGTCAGCGCCCGGCCCAGCGTGGTGCGGCGGAACCGCAGGTAGGCGTCCTGGAGCGCGTCGGGGGACGCGGAGTGCCACCAGATCATCACGTCCGCGTCGGCGCGCAGCCCGGAGACGTCGTACACGCCCCGGACCACCACGTCCTTACCGGCCAGCTCGTCGAAGAGGGACACCACCTCGCCGGTGACGTTGTCCCGCAGCGACGGCAGCGGGGAGCTGGCCCGGAACACCGACCACATGGTGTAGCGGATGCTGTCGTTCAGCTCCCGCAACCGGGCCGCGTTGGTCTGCTCGGTCATCTCGCCGATCCTCCCAGTGCTGTGATGATCTCTTCGGCCGCCGTCTCGCCGGAGCGGACGCAGACCGGGATGCCGACGCCGTCGTAGCCGGCGCCGGCGAGAACCAGTGTGGGGTGCGCGGCCCGCAGCGCCGCCCGCGCGGCCCCGAGCCGGTCGGCGTGCCCCGGCGCGTACTGCGGCAGCGCACCGCCCCACCGCTGCACGTGCCCGTCGACCGGGGCGGGCAGCGAGGTGCCGAGCACCGCCGACAACTCCCGGTGCACGGTGGCCGCCAGGTCCGCGTCGGGGCGCTGCAGGTGCGCCTCCTCGCCGTACCGGCCCACCGAGGCGCGCACCAGTGCCAACCCGTCCGGCTGGCGCAGGTGCCCCCACTTGGTGGTGAAGAAGGTCGCCGCCTTGATCAGCAGGCCCTCGGTGCTCGGCACCAGGAAGCCGGACAGCTCGGGCAGGCGCGGCTGCGGCAGCGCCATGGTGACCAGCGCGACGCTCGCGTAGTCCAGCGCGCCGA
Organism: Micromonospora sp. DT15; assembly: GCF_049841475.1. Classification (NCBI taxonomy): domain Bacteria; kingdom Bacillati; phylum Actinomycetota; class Actinomycetes; order Micromonosporales; family Micromonosporaceae; genus Micromonospora; species Micromonospora sp. DT15. The sequence continues at coordinate 472,155 of NZ_JBNCKJ010000001.1, read as the reverse complement.
CGCCCGCCGCCACCGCCGGCGCGGGGCCGGCGAGCAGCCGCGCCGCCGGTCGCGCCGGCACGGCCAGCACCACCGCGTCCACGTCGACCATCGACGACTCCAGCTCGGCGCGTCTGCCGCCGCGCCGCGACCTGGAGCCGTCGTCAGGGCCGCGGGTCGGGCCGACGGTGAGCCGCCAACCCGTGTCGGTCGCTGTCAGCTCGCGCACGGCCGCGTCCCGCCGTACCGTCGCGCCGCTGGCCGTCACGGCGGCCTCGACCAGGGTGCTGAGCCCACCGGCGAGGGTGCCGAAGACCGGGGCACCGGGCGCACGCGGCGCGGCGGCCTGCGCGGCCCGGACCGCACCGACCAGGGTGTGCTCCACCCGGGCCGTGCGGGCCAGCGCCGGCATCGTCGTGACCAGGGAAAGATCGTCGGCGCGGCCCGCGTACACGCCGCCCAGCATCGGGTCGACCAGCCGCTCGACCACCTCGTCGCCGAAACGGGACCGGACCAGCGCGCCCACCGAGACGTCAGCGTCCGGCCCGACCAGCGGCCGACCGCCGTCGGTGTCGGCGTCCGCGGCCGGGCGGGCGACAGTGGCCACCCGATCCAGATCCCCGGGTACGCCCACCAGGGTGCCGCCCGGGATGGGGCGCAGCCCTCCGTCGATGACCAGCGCGGCCTGCCCCACAGTGGGGTGCACGATCTTCTCGGCCAGCCCGAGCCGGCGGGCGAGGGCCACCGCCGCGCTATCGGCGCCGGTCGGGTCGCGCATCAGGAAAGACTCCGCGCCGAACTCCACCGGCTGACCGGCCAGCTCCCCGGTGCGCAGCTTCCCGCCCAGCGCGCCGGACTGCTCGTACACAGTGATCTCGGTGCCGGCGGGTGCGCGGTCGCGCAGGCGGACCGCGGCGGCCAGCCCGGCGATCCCGCCGCCGACCACCGCCACCCGCCAGGGCCGCCGCATTCCGGTCAGCCCTGGTCGGCTCGGCGGCTGGACAGCTCGTGCACCAGCGCGACCACCCGGGTCAGCACCTCCGGGTCGGTCTCCGGCATGACCCCGTGGCCGAGGTTGAACACGTGCCCGGGGGCCGCCCGGCCCTGCTCCAGGATGCGGCGCACCTCGGCCTCCACGACCGGCCACGGCGCGAGCAGCACGCACGGGTCCAGGTTGCCCTGCACCGCCTTGTCCGCGCCGATCCGGCCGGTGGCCACGTCCAGCGGTGTACGCCAGTCGACGCCGACCACGTCGGCCCCGGCCTCGCCCATCGCGCCGAGCAGCTCGGCGGTGCCCACCCCGAAGTGAATCCGGGGCACCCCGGCGTCAACGAGCCCGCTCAGCACGGTGGTCGAGTGCGGCAGCACGAAACGGCGGTAGTCGGCCTCGGAGAGCGCGCCGGCCCACGAGTCGAACAGCTGCACGGCGGAGACGCCGGCCTCGATCTGCACCCGCAGGAAGGCAAGCGTCACGTCGGCCAGCCGGGCGCACAGCGCGTGCCACAGCTCCTCATCGCCGTACATCAGGGCTTTGGTCTTCGCGTGGGTGCGCGACGGCCCGCCCTCGACCAGATAGCTGGCCAGCGTGAACGGCGCACCGGCGAAACCGATCAGCGGGGTGTCGCCGAGCTCGACCACCAACTGCCGGACGGCCTCGTCGACGTACGAGACGTCGTCGCGGGTGATCCGGCGGATGCGCTCCACGTCGGCGGCGGTGCGGATCGGCTCGGCGACCACCGGGCCGGTGCCCGGCACGATGTCCAGGTCGATCCCGGCGGCGGCGACGGGCACCACGATGTCGCTGAACAGGATCGCCGCGTCCACGCCGTGGCGGCGCACCGGCTGGAGGGTGATCTCGGTGACCAGCTCCGGGCGCCGGCAGGACTCCAGCATCGGCACGCTCGCCCGGATCTCCCGGTACTCCGGGAGGGAGCGGCCGGCCTGGCGCATGAACCAGACCGGGGTGTGCGGGACGGGCCGACGTCGGCAGGCCCGAATGAAGGGCGAGTCGGCCGGTCCGCCGGGGCGGGATTCTCCGTCTCGGGCGACAGTGCCCGTGGTGTCCGTGGTCATCGCCGCAATCGTGCCACGCCCACCACCGGAAACCGGGTGGGGGTGAGAGGAAGGGCACCGTTCCTTACGCCCGGCGCCCTTCCGAGCGTCGGCGCGCCGTCGAAGCGGGCGACGGACGGCGGCATAGGCTGCCGACATGGCCCCCCCGATCGCGCTCCCGGAGACGTTCGCCCGCGCGGTCGCCGGGCTGCGGTCGGCCGCCCCCCGGCCGGAGATCACCCTGGAGGAGGTCGGTGCCCCCCAGCGACTGGCCCCGTACGCGTTCGCGCTCGCCGCGACAGTGCTGCGCGACGACGACGAGGTGGCGACCGGTCGGCTGATCCTGTTGCACAACCCGGTCGGGCACGAGGCGTGGCAGGGCACCCTGCGGCTGGTCACCTACGTGACAGCCGAGTTGGAGGTCGATCTGGCCGCCGACCCGCTGCTGCCCGGGGTCGGCTGGACGTGGCTGACCGACGCGTTGGACGCCCAGGACGCCGGCCACCGGGCGATCGGTGGAACGGTGACGCAGACCATGTCGACCCGGTTCGGCGATCTCGCCGGGCCACCGACCATCGGCGACATCGAGATCCGCGCGTCCTGGACGCCGGTCGACGACGACCTGACACCGCACCTGCTCGGCTGGTGCGCCCTGCTCGCCTCCACCGCCGGTCTCCCCCCACCGGGCGTCACCGCCCTCGCCGACCGCCGCCCGGCTGGCGCAGCCTGACGTTCGGCCCTCGGGAGGACATCTTGCGGACACCTGATCGACACACGCCGGACCGGCTGCACCCGCCGGATCTCCGCGCGCACTAGGGTTGGCAGGTGACCGACGAACCACCCCTGCGCCGTCGGCCCACCGAAGACCTTCCGGGAAACGCACCCCAGCACCCGCCGTCGGCCCAGCCGCAGCCGGCGGGCGTGGGGGCTGACCCGGCCGACGGTGGGCCCGTTCCGCTGATCGCCCCGCGTGACGGCACCCCCGATCCGGTGGCCGCCCCGGCCGAGCTTGCCGAGGTCGTGGCCCGCTTCGCGGCGGGCACCGGCCCGGTCGCGCTGGACGCCGAACGGGCTTCCGGCTACCGCTACAGCCAACGGGCCTACCTCGTGCAACTTCGCCGGGCCGGTGCGGGCACGGCGCTGATCGACCCGCTGCCACTGCCCGACCTCAGCGCACTGGACGCCGTGATCGGTGAGGCCGAGTGGGTCCTCCACGCGGCCAGCCAGGATCTGCCCTGCCTGGCCGAGGTGGGGTTGCGTCCACGCCGACTGTTCGACACCGAGCTGGCGGCTCGGCTGGCCGGGTTCGAACGCGTCGGGCTGGCCGCGCTCACCGAACAGCTGCTCGGGTTCACCCTGGAGAAGCACCACTCGGCAGCCGACTGGTCGAGCCGACCGCTGCCCGAGTCGTGGTTGACGTACGCCGCCCTCGACGTGGAGCTGCTCACCGACCTGCGCGACGCGCTGGACGCCGAGTTGACCCGGCAGGGCAAGTCGGCCTGGGCCGCGGAGGAGTTCGCCGCGCTGGTCCGCACCGGGGCACGCCCGCCCCGGGTTCGGGCGGAGCCGTGGCGGCGCACCTCGGGCATCCACCGGCTGCGGGGGGCGCGGGCGCAGGCCCGGGTCCGCTCGATGTGGTACGCCCGGGACCAGATCGCGTCCCGGCGCGACGCCGCTCCCGGTCGGGTGCTGCCCGACTCGGCGATCATCGCCGCGGCCGAGCTGGACCCGAAGGACGAGAAGACCCTGCTGACCCTGCCCGGCTTCGGCGGTCGGTCGGTCCGTCGACTGGCCCGCACCTGGCTCGCCGCGCTCGACGACGCCCGGCAGCTACCGGAGGATTCCCTGCCGGTCTCGCCGGCCGTGGAGGGCCCACCCCCGCCGCACCGATGGGCCGAGCGGGACCCGGTGGCGGCCGGTCGGCTGGCCCGCTGCCGGGAGGTGGTGATCCGCATCGCCGGCGAGCACAACCTTCCGCCGGAAAACCTGATCACTCCGGATTCGGTCCGCCGGCTGGCCTGGACCCCGCCGGAGGAGATCACCGAGGAGTCGGTGGCGGAGACCCTGCGCGGCCTCAACGCCCGCGAGTGGCAGATCGGCCTCCTCGTCCCCGACCTGACCGAAGCCCTGGCCCCAAAAACCCCAATCCCCTAACCCACCCCACCCGCCCGGCCCGCCCGCCCGCCCGGCCCCGCCCGCCCGGCCCCGCCCGCCCGCCCGGCCCCGCCCGCCCGTTGATCATGAAGTTATTGCCAGGACACGCCGATGCCGATGGCAACAACTTCATGATCAACGGGGCGTTGGCGCGCGCCGGTGTGGGGTGGGCCACAGCGGGGGGTGGGGGACGGGGTTGGTTACTGACGAGTAGCATTCGGGGCAACGTGCCCCTCGGCTAGGAGGCTCAAGTGCCCCGTGAAGTTCGCGATGTCGTCTTCGTCGACGGCGTCCGTACCCCGTTCGGCAAGGCGGGTGGCATGTACGCCAACACCCGCGCCGACGACCTGGTGATCCGCTGCATCCGGGAACTGCTGCGTCGCAACCCGCAGCTGCCCCCGGAGCGGGTCGAGGAGGTCGCCATCGCGGCCACCACCCAGATCGGCGACCAGGGCCTCACCATCGGCCGCACCGCCGCCCTGCTGGCCGGGCTGCCCAAGACCGTTCCCGGCTTCGCCATCGACCGGATGTGCGCGGGGGCGATGACAGCGGTCACCACAGTGGCCAGCGGCATCGCCATGGGCGCGTACGACATCGCCATCGCCGGTGGCGTCGAGCACATGGGCCGCCACCCGATGGGTGAGGGCGTCGACCCCAACCCGCGCATCATCGCGGAGAAGCTGGTCGACCCGTCCGCGCTGGTGATGGGCTCCACCGCGGAGAACCTCCACGACCTGGTCCCCCACATCACCAAGGCACGCACCGACGCGTTCGCGCTCGCCTCGCAGCAGAAGACCGCCAAGGCGTACGCCAACGGCAAGCTCCAGGACGACCTGGTGCCGATGTCGATCCGCGACGCGGAGGGCGGCTGGGGCCTGGCCACCGTGGACGAGGCCCCGCGGGACACCTCGCTGGAGAAGTTGGCCACCCTGAAGACCCCGTTCCGCCCGCACGGCAAGGTCACCGCGGGCAACGCGGCCGGCCTGAACGACGGCGCCACCGCGAGTCTGCTGGCCGACGAGGCCACCGCCCGCGAGCTGGGTCTGCCGGTCGCCATGCGGCTGGTGTCGTTCGGCTTCGTCGGTGTCGAGCCGGAGGTGATGGGCGTCGGCCCGATCCCGTCGACGGAGAAGGCGCTGCGCCTCGCCGGGCTCAGCATCGACGACATCGGCCTGTTCGAGCTGAACGAGGCCTTCGCCGTGCAGGTGCTCGCCTTCCTCGACCACTTCGGCATCGCCGACGACGACGCGCGGGTCAACCCGTGGGGCGGTGCGATCGCCATCGGTCACCCCCTCGCGTCCTCCGGCGTACGGCTGATGACGCAGCTGGCCCGCCAGTTCGCCGAGCACCCGGAGGTCCGCTACGGCCTCACGGCGATGTGCATCGGCATCGGCATGGGCGGCACGGTCATCTGGGAGAACCCGCACTGGACGGAGGGCAACAAGTGAGCGCGCTCGCCGCACCGAACGAGGTCGTCACCAAGGCGCTGCTGCGCCAGGTGAACGTGCCGGGGCTGGACCGGCCCGCCGCCCTGATCACGCTGGACAACGGCTTCGACCACACCAAGCCGAACACCTTCGGCCCGGGTGGGTTGGCCAGCCTGGACGAGGCGATCACCGCCGCGATCGTCGCCGACCCGGCGTTCATCGCGGTCACCGGCAAGCCGTACATCTTCTGCGTGGGCGCGGACATCGTCGGCCTGCCGCAGCTCGCCGACCGCGCGCAGGCGCTGGAGATCGGCCGGCTCGGCCACCGGGTCTTCGCCCGGCTCAAGGACAGCACCGTTCCCACCTTCGCGTTCGTCAACGGCGCGGCGATGGGCGGTGGCCTGGAGCTGGCGCTGCACTGCCACTACCGGACGCTCTCCGGAGGCGCGGCGGCCCTCGCGCTGCCCGAGGTGTCCCTCGGTCTGGTGCCGGGCTGGGGCGGCACCCAGCTGCTGCCGAACCTGATCGGCATCCCCGCCGCGACCCAGGTGATCATCCAGAACCCGCTGATGCAGAACAAGATGCTCAAGCCCAAGCAGGCCGCCGAGCTGGGCATCGCGGACGTCCTGTTGGAGCCGGCGGACTTCCTGGAGCGGTCCCTGGAGTGGGCTGCCGGCGTGGTCCGGGGTCAGGTCACAGTGACCCGACCCGAGGTCGACAAGGACATGTGGGCGGGCGTGCTCTACTTCGCCCGGGAGACGCTGAACCAGCGGCTGCACGGCGCGGTCCCGGCCGCGTACAAGGCGCTCGACCTGCTGGAGACGGCGAAGGACGGCGACTTCGCCGCCGGCACCGCCGCCGAGGACGAGGCCCTCGCGGACCTGGTCTTCTCCGAGGAGCTGCGCAGCGGCCTGTACGCGTTCGACCTGGTGCAGCGGCGGGCCAAGCGCCCGGCCGGCGCACCGGACAAGGGCCTGGCTCGCACGATCACCAAGGTCGGCATCGTCGGCGCGGGTCTGATGGCCAGCCAGCTGGCGCTGCTGTTCGCGCGCCGCCTCCAGGTGCCGGTGGTGATGACCGACCTCGACCAGTCCCGGGTGGACAAGGGCGTCGGTTACGTGCACACCCAGATCGAGAAGGCCGTCACCAAGGGCCGGATGGACAAGAACACCGCCGCCAAGCTGTACGGCTTGGTCAGCGGCACTGTCGACAAGAGCGCGTTCGCCGACGCCGACTTCGTCATTGAGGCCGTCTTCGAGGACCTGGGCGTCAAGAAGCAGGTCTGGGCCGAGTTGGAGAAGGTCGTCTCTCCGGAGGCGGTGCTCGCCACCAACACCAGCTCGCTGTCGATCACCGAGATGGCCGCCGAGTTGGAGCACCCGGAGCGGGTGGTCGGCTTCCACTTCTTCAACCCGGTGGCGGTGCTGCCGCTGCTGGAGATCGTCCGGGGCGAGCGCACCGACGACGTCACCCTGGCCACCGCGTTCGCCGTGGGTAAGCAACTCAAGAAGTCGAGCGTGCTGGTCAAGGACGCTCCGGCGTTCGTGGTGAACCGGCTGCTCACCCGCTTCCTGGGCACCGTCTTCGCCGCCGTCGACGCTGGCACCCCGCTGGACGTGGCGAACAGCGCACTGGACCCGCTGGGCCTGCCGATGCGTCCGCTCGCTCTGCTCCAGTTGGTCGGGCCGGCCGTCGCGTACCACGTGGGCGGCACCCTGCACGCCGCGTACCCGGACCGGTTCGGGGTCAGCGAGAACCTCAAGCGGATCGCCGACTCCGGTCAGCCGATCGTGGTCGACGACGAGGTCAACGAGGAGGTCGCCAAGCTGCTCGTGGTGGGTGATCAGCCGTTGACCGCCGAGCAGGTGCGCCAGAACGCCCTCGACGCGCTCGCGCAGGAGATCCGGCTGATGCTGGACGAGGGCGTGGTCGCCGAGGCGCAGGACATCGACCTGTGCATGATCCTGGGCGCCGGCTGGCCGTTCCACCTGGGCGGTGTCACGCCGTACCTGGACCGGACCGGCACCTCCGAGCGGGTCACCGGCCAGCGGTTCCTGCCGCCCGGCGCGGCGAGCCTGCCCGCCTGACAGATCGCAGCACCACCGTCGCGGTGGTCGGACCGTCCCTATCGGACGGACCGGCCACCGCGACCGTTTGTGATCAGACGGCCGCGGGATGCGGGTTTTCGCGGGGACGGCGGCGGGCATCGCGCCGGGTTAGGATCACGCGTTTTGCAACCCCATCTTGGAGCTGACTGATGTCTCAGCCGCCGGCCAATCCCTACGGCCCGCCGCACGATTCCCCCGACCCGTCGCAGCAGCCGGGCCAGCAGCCTGGCGGGTGGCCGCCGCCGCAGCAGGGACAGCCGCAGCAGCCCGGTGGTTTCCCGCCCGCGCAGCCGGGTCAGCCGTACGCGCAGCAGGGCTTCCCGCCCACGCAGCCCGGTTTCCCGCCGGCCCAGCCTGGCTTCCCACAGGCCCAGCCTGGCCAGCCGTACGGTGACCCGAACCTGGCCGGCGGTCCTCCCCCGGCGAAGAAGTCGAACGTCGGCAAGATCGTGCTGATCGTGTTGGCAGTGGTGCTGGTGCTGTGCGTCGGCGGCGCGGCGATCATCTGGGCCGTCGCCAAGGGGCCGGTGAACGAAGCGCTGGACGCCAGCAAGACCCGGGTCGTCGCGCCGACCACCCTCGCCGGCCGGCCGAAGCTCACCAACCCGGAGCTCCTGACGGCCGCCGAGCAGGCGGTCGCCGGGATGAAGACGGCGGCGGGGAACGAGACGAGCACGGTCGCCGCCTTCTACGGCGACCCGACCAAGCAGGACCTCGTCATGATCGCGGGCGTGTCCGGGCTGCTGTCGGACCCGAAGAAGGAGCTGGACGCCTATGTGGACGGCCTGTCCAAGCAGCTGACGGTGGACACGATGACGGCCGTCGACGCCGGCCCGCTCGGCGGTGAGGCGCGTTGCGGCGACGGCAAGGCCGAGACCGTGCCGCTGGGCATCTGCGTCTGGGCCGACCGGGGCAGCCTGGGCATGGTGGTGATGTACTTCAAGTCCGCCGACCAGGCGAAGGCCGAGTTCACCGCGATCCGGGGCCAGGTCGAGCAGCAGTCCTGATCCGTACGCGACCGGGGCCCCGGCCACCTTCGGGTGGCCGGGGCCCCGATTGCTTCTCCTGAGGCACGCCAACCGACCGGCGGCGGCACGTCAGCGCACTCCCTGCGGCCGCCAATACTTTGCCCTTGCGCTAAGTATCATCTCCCGAAATACTTAGCCGCATGGCACAGTATTCGGCGCAGCTCGACGGCGTGTTCGTCGCCCTCGCTGACCCGACCCGGCGCTGGGTCATCCGACGCCTCGGCCACGGTCCGACGAGCGTCGGCGACCTCGCCCGCGAGCTTCCGATGACCCTTCCCTCGTTCATGAAGCACGTGCGGACGCTCGAGTCGAACGGGCTGATCCACACGACCAAGTCCGGCCGGGTGCGCACCTGCGTGCTCAACCGCGAGCGCCTCGCTGTCGTCGACGACTGGCTCGCGGAGCAGCGCAGGGTCTGGGAGGAGCGCACGGATCGCCTGGAACGCCTCGTCACCGATCAGCAGGAGAACCAACAATGAATCCCGACCTGGACCTGACCATGACGCGGGTCATCCGCGCCCCTCGCGCCACAGTGTGGGCCGCCTGGACCGACCCGTCCCGCTTCGAGAAGTGGTGGATACCGGCGCCGGCCCTGTGCCGCGTCGACCGCTTGGAGGTCCGGCCCGGTGGCGCACTCGTGACCCGACTGAGCGAGGACGGGGTGGAGTTCGTCCCGCACCTCGACGCGTGCTTCCTCGTCGTCGACGACCTCGAACGGATCGTCTTCACCAACGTGATCGACAGCGCTTGGCGGCCCGCGAACCCCACCCCGGTCCCGATGACGGCGGAGATCACCATGAAGGACCATCCGGACGGCACCGACTACCGGATCATCGTCCGCCACGGTGATCCCGCCGCTCGTGACCTTCACGAGAAGATCGGCTTCGCGGACGGCTGGGGCTCGGTCACCGAACAACTCGCCGGGCTCGCCGAGAGCCAGGAGGCGCTGTGAAGATCGTCCTTACCGAGTTCGTCACTCTCGACGGCGTCAGCCAGGGGCCCGGCTCGCCGACCGAGGACACGAGCGGCGGCTTCACCCTGGGCGGCTGGCTCGTGCCCTACCTGGACGAGGTCTTCGTCCGCCGTACCTCGGAGTGGTTGGGTCTCGCCGACGGTCTGCTGCTCGGACGGCGGACCTACGAGGCGTTCGCTCGCGACTGGCCGCAGATCACCGACCCGAACGATCCGTTCACCGAAATGATGAACTCACTACCGAAGTACGTCGTGACCAACACCCTGGCGGAGGGTGGTTGGCGCCCGACGACAGTGCTCCACGGCGACCCGATCCACAGCGTCGGGGAGCTCAGGGCGCAGCCAGGACGGGAGCTCCAGATTCACGGAAGCGCACGACTTGGCAAGGCTCTGTTGTCAGCCGGCCTCGTCGACACACTCCGACTCGTCGTGGCCCCCACCGTGGCCGGCTCCGGGCGACGGCTGCTCGACCACCCGAACGCACCCGTCGGCCTCCGACTGGTTCACCACGAAGCGACGGCGAAGGGCTTGCTCCTGCTCGAGTACGAGCATGTCGGCGCCGCCCCGACGGCGCAGTACGAAGGCGCGACGGCCTTCGTCTAGACACGGCCCGGCCACCGCCTGAATCTCGCGATCAGGCCCCGCCCCGACAGCGGGAAACCGGGGCACCGGCCACGCGAAGGTGGCCGGTGCCCCGGTGCCGTACGTCGACCATCAGGCCGGTTCGGCAACCTCCGACGTGGCGAGCGCCGCCGCCGCTGCCCGCGCCGCCGCCGCTGCCGCCCGCTCGTCGGCGTTTCCGAGCACGCAGAACTCGTTGCCCTCAGGGTCGGCGAGCACCACCCAACCTCCACCGGTCGGGCTGACGTGGTCGGCGACCAGCGTCGCGCCGATGCCGAGCAGTCGCTCGACCTCCTCGGCCCGGGTCCGGTCGGCGGGTTGCAGGTCCAGGTGCAGCCGGTTCTTCACCGTCTTGCCCTCGGGCACCGCGATGAACAGCACCTCCGGGCCACCCGGGGGCAGAAGCATCGCCTCCGGGTCGCCCGGGAAGTCGTCGGGCTGCCGGGGGCAGTCGAAGACCTGCGACCAGAAGCCGGCGAGGGCGTACGTGTCGTGACAGTCGATGCTGATGTTGTGGATCGTCGAACTCACAGTGGTCCTCCACGATGGTGACGTGGTGCGGCCCCGTGTACCCGGCGCAGCACGCAGGAACTGGTTCCCCTTCGAGTGGGCGATCAGCGCCCGACCCGTGCGGGGGCGCTCCGCCTCCGGGACGTCAGCCGACGCTGACCCGGGGCGCGGAGCCGAGACTGGTGGACATCGACGCACCCCCTTCCCTGTCGAGCTGACGACGTGATCTTGCCATCGGCCGAGCGAGGTGCGCAACCCCGGTCAGCTGGCGGCGGACACCGTCGCGGACGCCGTCGGGGCGTCCGACGACGGCAGGGTGACAGTGACCTCCAGGCCACCGCCGGGCTGCGCGACCACCCGTACGGTGCCGCCGTGCGCGGTGCAGACCGCCCGGACGATGGACAGCCCCAGGCCGGAGCCACGGGCACCGGTGCGTTCCCGACCACCACGGCGGAACGGCTCGAACAGCCCCGGCACGTCGGCCTGGTCCACCTCGAAACCGGTGTTCCCCACCACCAGCCAGGACCGGTCACCGTCGGTGCCGGTACGCACCCAGAGCCGACCGTGCAGGTGGTTGTAGCGGACCGCGTTCTCGATCAGGTTCCCGGCCAACCGGTCGAGCAGCCCCGGATCGCCGACGACCGGCGCGGACTCCAGCGACGTCTGCACCCGCAGGCCGATCCGTTCCACCTCGCGGCGCATCGCCGACAGCGCGTTGGCGGTGCCCGCGGCGAGGTCACACTCGGTACGCCGGCCGAGCTGCCGCCCGGCCTGCGCCTCGCTGCGGGCCAGCACCAGCAGCGCGTCCACCAGGCCGTTGGCCCGCTCGGAGGCGTCGCGGACCACCGTCGCCATCCGTCGATACTCGGCGGCATCCGCGTCGTCGTCGCTGAGCGTAACGTCGATCTCCGTGCGCATCACCGCGAGCGGGGTACGTAGCTCGTGCGAGGCGTTCGCCACGAAACGCTTCTGGGCCTCGAAGGCGGACGCGATCCGGTCCAGCATGGCGTCGAACGTCTTGGCCAGCTCGGCCACCTCGTCGTCGGCGCCCGAGTAGCCGATCCGCTGGTCCAGGGTCGCCTCACCCAGCCGCTGGGCGGTCGCCGTGACCTGGTGCAGTGGGCGCAGCGCCCGACCGGCCACCGCGTACGCGCCGGCCACCCCGACCACGCTGATCGCCAGCAGCGCGACCAGGCCCTTGGCCAGCAGCTCCCCGGAGGCGGCATCGACCAACTGCCGCTGCCACTCGGCGGCGTCCATCCGCCGGCCGTCGGAGAGCAGCACGATCGTGCCGGGCACCAACTCGTCGGTGGGTCGCAACGCGTCGCGGACCAGCAGCCAGGCCAGCAACACCAGGATCGCTCCGGCCCCGACCAGCAGCACCCCGTTGAGCAGGGTCAGCCGCAACCGCAGAGTGGGTCGCAGCCGGCGGCTCACGCGCTCACCTCGGCGGTGCGGTAGCCCGCACCGACCACCGTCTCGATCAACGGCGGGTCGCCGAGCTTCTTGCGTAGCGTCATCACGGTGACCCGGACGATGGTGGTGAACGGGTCGGTGTTCGCGTCCCAGACCCGTTCCAGCAGTTCCTCGCTGGAGACCACCGCGCCACGCGCCCTGAGAAGTTCGCTGAGCACCCCGAACTCCTTGTTGGTGAGGTCCACCGGCACCCCGGCGCGCGTGGCCACCCGACGGGCCGGGTCGAGCACCAGGTCGGCCAGTTCGAGCACCGGAGGCGCGGCCGGGGTGGCCCGCCGACCCAGCGCCTGCACCCGAGCGACCAGCTCGTCGAAGGCGAACGGTTTGGGCAGGTAGTCGTCAGCGCCGAGCTGCAAGCCCTCCACCCGGTCGGCCACCGTGCCGCTGGCGGTGAGCATCAGCACCCGGGTCAACGCTCCGGAGGACGCCAGGTCGGCGCAGATCTGGTCGCCGTGCACACCCGGCAGGTCGCGGTCGAGCACCACCACGTCGTACCGGGTGACGAACGCCGCCTCGTGGCCGGCGTCGCCGTCGTACGCCACGTCGACAGCCATGCCCCGCTTGCGCAACCCCCGCGCGATCGCGTCGGCGAGGTTGCGCTCGTCCTCGACCACCAGTACCCGCATCCCGGCCTCCTCGCTGCTGACCACCGACAACCTAGTGCCGGCGGGCAACCATCGTCCCTCGCCGTCCGCGCCGGCCGGCGTTGCGGGCCACCGCGGCGTACGCGATGCTGGCCGGCGGTATCGAGCGACGGACGGACTGGCATGACCACTGCGGCACCACCCACCCGGCGGGACATCGCCTACCGGGGTTTCCACCTGCCGGCCGACCTGACCAGCGGCAGCGGCGACGGCCTGCTCGCCGACGGTCGAGGGCTCGTCCTCGACGGCGTCGCCGAACGGGGCACCTGGACGTCACCGCCGGTACCGGTCGGCTTCGCCGTCGCCGAGGTGGTGCCGTCCTGGACGGCGGACACCCCCGACGGCTGCTGGATCGAGGTCGACCTGCGCGGCTGGCACGACGACGCGCCCAGCACCGACTGGTACCGGCTGGCCCGCTGGGCCGCCGGCGACGACACCGTACGGCGCACCTCGCTGCCCGGACAGCGCGACACTGCCGCCCGGGTCGACACCGACACCCTGATCGTGACCGGAGCGACGGTCACCGGTTGGCAGACGCGGGTGACCTTGTGCCGGCCCGCCGGCAACCCGACCGGGCCGGTGCTGCGCAGCATCGGCGCTGTCGCCACCGGCCCCGCGACGGTCGACCAGGGATACGCGAAGGAACCCGTCTCGTCCGCCGCCTGGGGCCGGGTGCTGGACGTGCCCCGCTACTCGCAGCGGCTGCACGCCGGCCAGTACCCGCAGTGGGGTGGTGGCGGGGACTCCTGGTGCAGCCCCACCTGCACCTCGATGGTGCTCGCCTACTGGGGCGCCGAGCCGACGCCGGACCGCTACGCCTGGGTGGAGCCGTCCGGCCCGCGTCCGGTGGTGGTCCACGCCGCCCGGCACTGCTACGACCACGCGTACGCCGGGGCCGGCAACTGGCCGTTCAACACCGCGTACGCCGGTCTGCACGGGGTGGACGCGTTCGTCACCCGGCTGCGGTCGCTGGTCGAGGCGGAGGAGTTCGTCGCCGCCGGCATCCCCCTGATCGTCTCCGCCGCGTTCCGGGCCCATGAGGTGCCGGGGCTCGGGTACGACACCGGTGGGCACCTGATGGTCCTGGTCGGGTTCAGCGCCGACGGCGACCCGGTGCTCAACGATCCGTACGCCCCGGACGACGACGCGGTCCGTCGCACAGTGCCCCGGCAGGCGTTCGAGGCGGTCTGGCAACGGGGCAGCGGTGGGGTGGCGTACGTGTTGCGACCCGCGTCGGTACCGCTGCCCCCGCCACCCGCCCAGGCCAACTGGTGATCAGTCGGTCAGTTTCCAGAGCTGGTACCCGCCGGCCGCACTGCACACCAGGTAGCCGGTGATCGCCTGACACTCCCCGGTGGCGTCGGGCAGCACGTCCACGATGCGCACCTCGCCGGCGCCGACGTCCAACTCACCGACGAGCACCCCTGCGTCGGGGTGCCGCCGTATGCCGACCAACCGGCCGCCGGGGCCGAGTTGGTACAGCTCCCACCGGCCCAGGTCGGCCACCTGCTGGCCGGTCAGCGCATCGAGCACGATGTACTGCTCCAGCGGACCGATTCCGCTGATGTTGGCCATCAGCCGGCCGCCGGTCGGCCAGGCCCACCCCCACTGGGTGCTGCTCCAGCGCACCTCGCCGGTTGCCGGGTCGAGCGCCTGTAGCTCGTTGTTGCCGGTACGCACACACAGGACGGGGCCGCAGTCCAGCGCGAAGTCGATGTGGAGCCGGGCGCGGGTCCAGCGGGCCTCAAGCTGGTCCAGCCCGTACGCGGTGACAGTGCCCGAGCCTCTGTCGATGGCCAGAAGCAGGTCCTTCGTCAGGTCCAGGCCGATCCGACCACCGTCGGGCGGGCGCAGGTCGGCGCGGGCCAGCACCGCGCCGGTGATCGCGTCGCGTACCTCGACCGGCCCGTCCGCCTCGCTGAGCACCACCCGGTCCACCCCGCGCTCGGTGCCCCGCACAGTCGTCTCGGCGCTGGCGCCGGAGAGCTGCCAACGCACGGTGCCGCAGCACGGGTCGACCGCGCGCAGAGTGGACGGTGAGGTCTCGCCGCCGCTACGCAGCAGCACGTTGCCGTCGGTCAGCTTGGAGACGGTGCCTGGCTGCTGCCACCGGTACGCCCCGGTCGCCCGGTCCAGCGCGACGGTGATCGTGTCCCGACCCTCCGAGCCGATCTCGTAGCCGGTGGCCAGCAGCATCCCGGCCAGTGGAGTCATCCCCCAGTACCTGGCCTCCGCCGACAGCGGCGCCTGCCAGACCGGCTCGCCGCCGGGTAACCGGTAGGCGGACACCCGCGCCCGTCGGGTCGTGGTGTTGGTCGGCTCCAGGACCAGGAGGAGGTCACCGTCGACCATGACGTCGGACCCGGACCGGACCGGCAGCGTCACCGGGGCCGGCCGGGATGGTGTGACGACAGAGCCGGCGAGCGTGACGAGCGCGAGCACCACGACCAGCGCCACGCGCAGCGGACGACCATGAGCGCGAGGCGGGCGGGGCACCGGGTCCGGGTCCGGGTCGTGCCGCAGCTCACCGAGGTCGATCACCGGCCCGGTCATCGCGTCAACCGCCACAGCGCGGTGGTGCCGTCGAGGCGCTGGCAGAGCAGAACCGGCAGGGACGCCTGGCAGCTGCCGGCGATGCCCGGCAGCACGTCGACGATCCGCGTCCGACCGGCCACCAGGTCCAGTTCGGCGACGACCATCCGACCGTCGTCACTTCGCCGCACACCGACCAACGGATCGTCCGGTCCCAGCACCGGCATCAGACTCCACACGCCCAGTTCGGTTCGTACCTGCCCGGTGGCCGCGTCCCGCACCGCGTACCCCTGGCCGGGCCTGGCCATCAGCAGCCGACCGTAGCGGACGTCGGCCAGGACGTCCTGGCCCGGTTCCGACCACCGCACCGAGCCGGTGGCCGGGTCGAGCACCTGAAGGCCGCCGGTCTGCGGCACCGCGCAGAGCAGACCGCCGCATTCGAGCGCATGCGACACCAACGTCACCTCCGCCGTCCACCGTGGCTCCAACTCGGCCAGCCCGAAGCTCACCAGCCGGGTGCTGCCCGGCGGAACGAGCAGCAGCAGGTCGTCGACGATCTGCACCCGCTGGTACGCCGACCGGTCACCGGGCAGCGTATCGATGCTGCGCAGCAGCTGGCCGGTGTCGGCGTCGTGCACCTGCACCTCGCCGGTCGGTTGCAGGAGCACGAACCGGTCGACCTGCCCCTCGGACGTGAGGTGGTAGGTGGGGCTGGCGGCCGGCGGGAGCGGCACCGACCAGAGCACCAGGCCGGTGTCGGGCTCGACCCCGCTCATCGCGCCCGACCCGTCCTCTCGGCCATTGGTCACCAGCAGGCCACCGCGAGGGGTCGGCTGGGGAGCACCGGGATGCTGCCAGCGTTGCTGGCCCGTCGCGCTGTCGAAGGCGGTGGTCTGGAACCGCCGGTTCGGGGCGGTGACCGCCAGCGCCAGCACCAGACCCCGTTCGACCCGGACCTCGAGGTAGTTGGCCGTGCGGGCCAGCGGCGCCTGCCACCGCCGCCGCACCCCGACGCCGGTCGGTGCCGGCTGGGCGTACGCGGTCAGGTACCGCTCCCCGTCGGGTGCCGGCGGATCGACCACGTAGACCCCGTCCCCGGCCAGATACGCGGTGGCCATCCGCGACCCCGGCACCACGCTCACCGTGCGCTGCGTCGGCGGCGCGGCACCGGCCAGCATCACCAGGCTGAGAAGCAATACAGTCGCGCTGCGCAGCGGGCGACCGACGGCGCGCGGGCGGCGAACCGGAGGTGCCGACGTGGGCTCGTCGCTGATCTCGCCCAGCTCGATGATCGACAACGACCGTCCTTCCGTCACCAGGTAAGGCTGGCCGACGAGTCACCGTCCGGCAAACCGACCGTCAGCGCACCGGCCCGGCAAAAGTGACGGAACCCCGCCTGTACGATGGCGCGTCGTGGCTGTGCCGGTGGTAGACCCTTCGCTGATTCCCGTGACCGACGCCGACCCGGTCGAGGCCGAGTCGACACGGCGGCCTCGACGCCGTCCGGCCCGAGCCGACCTGTTGGCCCTCGGAGCCTATGTGCTGCTCGGCGTCTTCGTCTGCCTCAACTACTGGGGTGACGTCAACGGCCGGGTCTCCTCGCACCTGCCCACCGACCACAGTTGGTTCGAGTGGCTGTTCGCGCACGGCGAGTACTCGGTGCGGCACCTGGAGAACCCGCTGTTCACGGCCCGTCAGAACGCCCCGGACGGGGTGAACATGATGGCCAACACCTCGCTGCTCGGGGTGACCCTGCCGCTGGCCCCGCTGACCATGCTGCTCGGCCCCCAGGTGATGTACGCCGTCTACCTGGGCGCGGCGCTGGCGGCCACCGCCGGCACCGGGTACTGGATGCTCTCCCGCCACCTGGTGCGCTCCCGGGCGGCGGCGTTCGTCGGCGGCGCCTTCCTCGGCTTCGCGCCGGGAATCATCCACCACGCCAACGGCCAACCGAACTTCGTCTCCAACTTCCTGCTCCCGCTGATCGTGGTGCGGGTGCTGACCCTGGGTGAGCCGGGCCGGTGGCGACGCAACGGCCTCGTGCTCGGTGCGCTGGTGGCGTACCAGATCTTCATCAACGAGGAGATGCTGCTGCTCACCGCGCTGGCCTGCCTGGTCATCGTGCTGGCGTACGCCGTGCAGCGGCCACGGGCCACCCGGGCCGCCGCCGGCACCTTCCTGGCCGGACTCGGCGTCGCCGGCGGGCTGGCGCTGGTGCTCACCGCGTACCCGATCTGGTTCCAGTTCAACGGCCCGCAGTCCTACCGGGGCCTGCAGGGTGGCGTGTTCCACAACTGGGGCGAGGACCTGGTCGCCTTCGTCACGTTCGCCAGGGACACCTGGGCCGGTGACCCGGCAGTGGAGAAGACGATCGGTCTGACCGAGCAGAACACCTGGTTCGGTTGGCCGCTGGTGCTGCTCTCGGTGGTGGCTCTGGTGCTGCTCGTACGCCGCTCGCTGGCCGCCCGGATCGCCGCAGTGCTCATCGTGGTGTTCAGCGTGGCCGCGATCGGGCCGTTCGTGCGCTTCAACGGTGTGGAGACCGGCGTGCGCGGCCCGTGGTCGTACGTGTCGGACGACCTGCCGCTGGTCGAGATGATGATGCCGACCCGGTTGACGCTGGTGGTCGCGGCCGCGGTGGGCGTACTGCTCGCGTTGACCTGGGACGCCGCGCACCGCCAGGGGCGCGCGGTGGCCGACCGGCCGCGGGTGCCGGCCCAGCGCGTCGACGACGCGACTCCGGCGACGACCGACGACGCGCCGGCCGCGCCGGCCGCCTCCCGCCGCCGGTGGCTGCGCCCGGTGGGGTACGCGGCGGTCGCCCTCGCCGTGCTGCCGCTCTTCCCCCGCCCGCTGCCCGCTCAGCAGATCGACCCGCCGCCGCACTTCATCACCGCGGGCGGCTGGCGGCCGTACGTGCCGGCGGGTCGCACCCTGGTGCCGGTGCCGATCCCGAGCAACGTGCACGGTCTGCCGACGCTGCGGTGGAGTGCGCTGACCGGGCAGGAGTTCCCCGTTCCGGGCGGCTACTTCATCGGCCCGAACGAGCTGGGTGAGGGGGTCTTCGGCGCGCCGAACCGACCGACCAGCACCCTCATCTACTCGACAATGGACAGTGGCACGGTTCCGGCGCTGACCGACGAGAACCGCCGACAGGCCGTCGAGGACCTACGGTTCTGGCGGGCGTCGGTGGTGGTGCTCGGGGCGCACCCCCGCGAGGCGGTGCTCCGTGAGCTGGTCACCGCCCTGATCGGGCCACCGCAGCGGGTGGACGACGTCTGGGTCTGGGACGTGCGCGCCCTGGTGGGTTAGTCAGCCGACCCGGTCCCGGACGTCCCACAACCATCCGCCGTCGACCGGTCGGCCCGGGCCGAGCAGATCGTCGACGGTTCGGCGGACCGGGTCACCGTGCTCCAGGTGCCCGAGTACGACCACGGCGGCACGCCAGTGCCGCAGGTCCTCGACCGCCTGGCGGCGGGCGGCGTCGTCGAGCGCCGGCACCACGCCGGTCTCGGCCACCTGCCGTAGCAGCACCGACGTGAGCCGGTCCGGCGCGCCCCAGCGGGCCGCTGGGTCGTCCGGGGCGCTGGGGCCGATGAAGTAACCGCCCGGCGCGGCGAACTCCAAACCGGTACGGGCGGACCAGAGCATCACCGGGCTGCGCCCGGCACCGGTGACCGGGGGCACCGCGACCACCGTCCGACCGGGCGGCACCAGCGGACGCCAGCCACCGGCGGCGAGGAACTCCGGCACCGGCGCGACCGGCACCACGCGGATCGGCGTCGGAAACAGTGGCAGCAACGCGGCGGCGACCGCGCCGGCCCACAGCAGCCGCACCGGTAGGCCCGGTGCCACGTTCGGCCCCCGCGCGGCCCGGACCCGGTCCACTGACAGCGCCACCAGCACCCCCAGCACCGGTACGCAGACCAGCGCGAACCGGGCCGGCACCGCGAGATCGAGCAACGGCAGCCCGCCGACCAGCCGGTACAGCCCCGGAATGCCGGTGGCCGCACCGTCCACCCGCAACTCGTCGCCGAGCGAGAGCAGGGCGAAGACCACGCCGCAGGCGGCCAGTGCCCGGACCAGCGGTCGTCGCCACTGCCAGATCACGATCACCACGGCGAGCACCAGCAGGCCCGGGCCGAAGAACGAGTTCTCCTCGGTCGGATTCGGCGAGAGCAGCCCTGGCAGCCAGTCGTCACCCAGCACTGTCTGCCGGGCCGACGCGGTGAACGAGGCGACGTCCAGTTGGAAGCCCTGCGTGGCGAACGCCATCCCGGAGTAGTGCTGCGGGCCGTAGAACTGGAACCACAACGGGTACGCCAGCGGCACCCCCGCCACGCCGCCGGCCACCGCGAGCCGACCGAAAAGGGCCGGCGCCAGCCGCCGTGCGGCCACCCGGTCGGCGAGCGCGTAACCCAACGCGAAGACGCCGGCCGCGAGCACCAGGAAGACCAGCACCTCCTCGCCGATGAAGACCTGCCAGACGAGCAGCAGCCCCAGGCCGACGCCGGGCCGCCACACGCCGTCTCGTGTCGTCTTCGAGGCCGGCCGGAACACCAGGGCGAGGATCGCGGGCACCAGGAACTGGGCGGCGATGTGCAGGTGGGCCCCCGCCTGGGCGATCATGCCCGGGGCGAAGCCACAGATCAGCCCACCCACCGCGGCAGGGGCCCGGGTGCCGACCAGCCGGCGGCGCAGCAGCACGTACCAGGCGACGGCGGTCCCGGCGAGGCAGCAGACGACCGCCACGCAGAACGCCACCTGCGAGCCGAAGAGCACTGTGACCGGAGTGAGCGGGACACCCAGACCGAGCACCGACGTGTTCGCCATCAGGTTGACCCCGTCGGGCGCGTTCAACGCGGTGCTGACGAGCGGGTTCTCCCCCTCGACCACCGCATGGGCGGCGTGAGCAAGCATCCACTCGAAGAGGATCTGGTCACCCGCCTGGTGGAACAGCCGCCACGGGTGACCCCACTGCCCGCTGGTCACCAGCACCGCGAGGCCCAGATAGCCGGCCACCACCAGTGCGTCCCGCAGCCAGGCCGAGCGGGACGCGCCGACCGTCGCCGGGGGCGAGATGTTCGGGGACGTCGTCCCGGTGGTCATCAGACCGAACGGTCGGTGAGCGTCCGGACGTCCCAGACCCAGACGTCCAACTCCTGGCGGCCCGGACCGACAAGCTCCTCGACAGTACGACGCAGTGGCTCGACGTTCTGCTGCCGCACCGGCAGCACCAGGATCGCCGCCCGCCAGTGCCGCAGCTCGTCGGCGAAGCGCCGACGCTGCCGGTCGTCAAGCTTGGGCGTACGCCCGGTGGTCGCCACCTCCTCCAACATCTGACCCACGCCGCTGGGACGACCGCCGAACCGGCCCGCGTCACCGGTGTTGCCGTTGCGGGGCGCGAGGAAGTAACCGCCTGGGATCTTGAAGTCGAGGTTGGTGGCCGCCGCCCAGCGCATGCCGTGCGTGTTGCCCATGCTAGGCACCGGGATCGGCACCAGCGTCTGGTCCGGCCCGACGTACGCCCGCCACCGGTCCGCCGTGATGAAGTCCGGCACCGGCGGCCGGGAGACCATCCGCAGCGGCATCGGTGCGATCGGCAGCAACGCGAAGGCCAGGCCCGCGGCGGTCAGCACCCGGACGGTACGGCGGTCGGCCGGGCGTAGCGCCCAGGCCCGCTCGACGGCGAGCGCCAGCAGCAGGCCGATCACCACGCTGGTGATGAGCCCGAACCGGGTCGGCACCACCGCGTCCAGCAGCGGCAGGTGGACCAACCACTGCCACGGTCCGGTGATCAGCTCGCGGTCCCACCAGGACACCCGCTCGCCAAGGGACAGCACGGCGAAGAACACGCCGGTCGCCGCGAGCGCCCGAACGATCAACTCCCGGCGCAGCCAGACCACGATGCCGATGGCCAGCATCGACAGGCTCCAGCCGAAGAAGGCGTTCTCCTCGGAGTAGTTCGGCGCCAGGTTGATGTTGGCTCGCTGGTTGCCGCCGAGGGTGGGCGAGCCGGGGGCGAAGAAGGCGGCGATGTCGTTGCCGTAGTCCTTCACCGCGTCGCTGAGCCCGTGGTAGGCCATCGGCCCGGCGAACTGCACGTAGAGCGGGTACGCCAGCAGCGCCCCCGCCAGCAGCGCGCAGGTCACCACGCCGACGCCCAGAGGCCGCCAGGCCGCTCGCCACCGGGCCGGCTCCTGAGCCAGCACCGCCAGCAGGAAGACGCCGCAGGCCAGCGCCGTGAAGAGCAGGATCTCCTCGTTGATGAACGCCTGCGCGGTGACCAGCAGGGCGAGCAGCGCCCCGTCCCGAACCGGCTTCACGGAGCGGGTGAGCACCAGCACCCGCCACACGATGAACGGCAGCAGGAACTGGCTGATGATGTTCGGGTGCCAACTGGCGTGCGAGAGCATCGCGGGCGAGAACCCGCAGAACCAGCCGCCGACCGCCGCCGCGAGCGGGGTACGCACCAGGTGGCGGGAGAGCATCAGGTACCAGGCCATCGCGGTGCCGGCGAGACCGAGCGTGACCAGCACCACGAAGGAGACCGCCGGCCCGAAGAGCAGCGTCACCGGGACCATCGGAATGCCCAGCGCCAACACGGCAGTGTTGGCCATCAGGTTGACGCCGTCGGGGTAGTTGAACTGCTCGGTGTAGAACGGGTACTCGCCGTGCAGCACCACGCGTACCGAGTGTGCGAGGAAGAACTGCACCTGCGCCGGGTCACCGGTGTAGAGCGAGGCCACCCGACCGGAGGGGTCCAACCAGATCCGGCTGGTCACCCAGAGTGCGGCGAGCAGGAACAGCCCGCCCACCGCCAGATGCTGCCGCCGCCGGGTCCACCGCCGCCACCGCGCTCGCGTCGGCACCGCGCTCTCGGCCGGCGCTCCGGGTTCGGCGGGCGCTCCTGGGGCGGCCGGCGCTCCGGGATCGGCTGGCGCTGTGGCCGGGTCGGCCGGCGCTTCGGGGTCGGCCGGCGCTGTGGTGGGGGCGGTCAGCGCGGGCGGGCCGGCGAAGAGGCCGGCCGGTGTGCGGTAGCTCACCAGCTCGGCGGAGTCGGCTACCGCCTCCGGGTGCGGCGCGGGCAGGGCGCGGGACTCGGCAGGCGTCACAGTCGGCGGAGTCTACCGGAGCAACCAAAACGCCCTAAACCCCCGGTGGTGTCCATTGTGGTGCTTCGGGTGCCGGCCAACTGAGGCGCCGCATCGGACATCTCGTACTATGGCGCTTTCCGACAGCGACGGCGAGGCGATCGGGGGCGGGCCAGGTGACTCCAGGCCGTCGGTACGGCAGGGCGCTTCCCGTCCTGCTGAGCGCGCTGCTGGCCGGCACCGCCTGCGGTCCGGTAGCCGAGCGGAAGCCGCAGGACCTCCGGGTCGGGTACGACAGCCTGGACGGCACCCTCGCCGTGTGGCCGCCCCGGGGCGACCTCTCCAGCGACGCCACGGCGACGTCGGCGGTCACCGCGGCGGTCCGGAGCTGGCGGTCGCCGGCCGACGACCGCGCGCACCTGCCCTCGTCGGGCATCCTCTTCTCCGGTCGGGTCGACGGCGCTCCGGTGGCGCTGGTGGCCGCCGACGTGCCCGGCGAAAGCGCGTCCTGGCTTCTGCAACTGACTCGCGAGGGCGACCGGTACACGGTGACCCGCGCCACCGAATACACCGATCCGGGTTACCTCGTCTACTCCGACGTGCTGCCGGTGCAGACGGCCAGCGGCCGGCGTTACCTGGTCTCGGCCCGGGTGCAGAGCCTCCTCGGGCCCAAGGACCGGACGTTGACCATCGCAGACGGTCTCAGCGCACCGGTCGACGTGCCGTCCTGCACGGCTGTCGGCGTGACCGCGACCCTGCGAACCACGGAGTCGCTCCCCCGCGGTCGGGCCGCCGACCGGCTGCTCGACCTGGGCACCGGCACCGTCGACCCGCGCTACCCGTTGGTCCGCGACGAGTCCGGCACGGGCCGGCGTGCGCTCACCGGTCTGGACACCTGCGTGCTGTCCGGCGACCGGGGCCCCTTCGGCAGCATCCCGCGCCGGATCGGGGACCGGGACGCCCCACGCTCGGTGCCGACGTCCTGGCCGATGGCGAAACTCACCGTACGCTCGCTCGGCGAAGTGGCCCTCGGCGGCGGCGAGCCGGCCGAGTTGCAGCAGCTCAGCTGGGACACCGACGCCGGCGCGATGACGGCGGTGATCTATCGACCGGCCGACGGGAGCGCGCCCGTCGTCTCACCCGCCGACCGGGCCACCCCGTTGCAGGCGTACCAACTGCCGGTGCCCGGTCAGCCGCTGGTGGTGCTGAGCTGGCGGGCCACCCGGGACAGCTCCCTGTCCGTTCCGCCGGGCACTCCCCTGCTGGTCGAGCGCCCCGGCCTGGTGGTCGTCCCCACCCCGTCCCGCTCCCAGACCTACAGCCTCGCCAACACCGACAAGACCCACTACCGCTCAATCTCCCCCCGCTAACCCACCCGCCCCGCCCCCTCACCCCGCCCACCCCACCGGGCCGGAACAGGCCGTGCCCGGCCGGGCCGGAACAGGCCCTCAGCTGGCCTCACCCCGCTCACCCCGCTCACCCGGCTCACCCCGCTCACCCCGCTCACCCGCGCCGATCTTGCACTTTCTGTGCCGACAAAACGGGCTCAAGGCGCATTACACCGACCGAAAGTGCAAGATCGGCGCGGGGAGGGGGCGCGGGCGGCGCGGTGGGAGTGGGAAGGGTTGGGCGGTGGGGGTGGGGGCGGATATGAGACGTCGGGCGTCCCGCCACACCCGGCCACGCCACGCTGCACCCGGCCACGCCGCACCGCACCCCGCCACGCCGCACCCCGCCGCTCCGCCGCCCCCGCCACCCCTCCGCAGAGTCGATCATGGAGTTGTGGTGGGCAACTACTGGCCATACACACCTTTTGCGGGGCACCACAAGTCCTTGATCGACGCCGCCGAGGCAGGGCTGGGGCACCCCGCGACGCACCCCGCCACCCCTCCGCAAAGTCGATCATGGAGTTGTGGTGGGCAACTACTGGCCATACACACCTTTTGCGGGGCACCACAAGTCCTTGATCGACG